>DAOUDB010000235.1:0-4715 GCA_034431495.1 Thermoflexales bacterium | reverse complement strand
GCACGGCGACCATCTGGGTTCGGCAAGTTTGACGACCAACGCCAGTGGGCAGAAAGTTGCCGAACTGCGCTATCTGCCGTTTGGCGAGACGCGCTGGGCGTGGGGGCGGACTGTGTCCGCCACGACGCCGACGGACCGGCGCTACACGGGGCAGCGTGAGCTGGCGGGTGTGGGGTTGTACGATTACAATGCGCGCATGTACTGGCCGGCTGTTGGGAGGTTTGTCAGCGCGGACACGGTGGTGCCGGAGTTGATCAACCCGCAAGCGTGGAATCGCTACTCCTATGTTTACAACTGTCCACTCAAACTAACTGATCCCTCGGGCCACTGTCCCATCTGTCCGACAATCGCAATTGGCGCACTTCTCGGCGGCATTGTCATGGGCGGGACATACACAATTGTCTCGCTCGCAAATGGCACTTTCCATACGGGGCAACTCGCGCTTACAGCAGGTGCCGGAGCACTTGCCGGAGGACTGATCGGATCAGGCATCGGCATCGCAGCGGGCATGACTGCAATGAATGCCGCAGCGGCGAATTTGGTGGGCGCGGCAGCCATTGGAGCTGGCGCAGGTGCGTTTGCTGCCGGAGAGGGTTATCTGCTGTCACTGCCAGTTAGCGGAATAATTGCCGATCCCAGTCGGAGCAAGTTCGACACCGCCGAGTTTGCATCCAACTATTTGGCAGGGGGCGCATCAGGTCTGATCAAAGGAGTTACGCGCGCCGGCGCTGTAGCCGGCCCAGCGATAGATGCTGGAGGAGGCGCGCTACAGTCGATGTTATCTGACAAGATGCACAACTCCAATCAACCGGTTGACTTGCTTAAAGCCGGAGGAACAGCAATCCTTTGGGGCGGCACTTCGATTGCGAGCAGTGTTGTGAGCAAAGTCTCTCCCATCAAAGCACGACCTAATCCCTTTGCATTACAAACTGGTATTGGTGAACCCGCTCCCACGCAGGCTGTTCGGCAGGTGGCCTCTCTTTACGCACGGGACCAGATCCTAAGTCAGTCTTCACGAGCACTTGTCCGAAGCACCTTGTTCTCCGGGGCAAGCAGCGCCTATGATGTGTATCGGGGCTGCCATGCTGGAGGGCAATGCTGATGGCAGTGGTGTTGATACCCAGTCTGGTCTTCTTCATTGCTGGCTATGTGTTTCAGAAGATGGGAGGGTCGGACTTAATTCGCGCACCGAAGCTATACCGCTATCTATGCCTTTTGCCCAGAAAAGACGACCGACTGTCGGTATGGCCGACAATCACTCAACTGTTTGCTTACTTCTTGCCCATATCGTTATTCGTGATAAACGGCTTAACAGACAACGTGCTCTGCCGCACAATAGCGTTTGGTGTTGCGTGGATTCTTTTTATCTTGGCTGTGCCATTGTTGTGGCGGATATTGCCTTGATCTATCAACCTGGTGAGGTGATCAGGGAGCGAGCAAACTCTGCTATCTGCCGTTTGGTGAAACGCGCTGGGCGTGGGGCGTGACACCGACGGACCGGCGCTACACGGGGCAGCGCGAGGTGCCGGCGATCGGGCTGTACGATTACGCGATCTGCGACCGCGCGGTCTGCGACCGCACGCGCGCATGTACTGGCCGGCTGTTGGGCGTTTCGTCAGCGCGGATACGATTGTGCCGGGGCCGGGAAGAGGCCGTGCGACTGAGTGAGCGTGGCGACAGGACTGTGCGCCAGGTAGCTGAAGATCTGGGAGTGCCTGAGAAGGCACTGCATCGCTGGCGGAGCGAAATGCGCGCCAGCCAGCAGCGCGGGGCGCGTTTTGCGCCGGGTCATGGTCGAGCGCGAGACGAGGAGACGGAGCGGCTGAAGAAAGAGAATCAGCAACTGCGGCTGGAGCGGGACATTTTAAAGAAGGCCATGGCTTGCTTGATGCCGCGCCCGGCCTGAAATACGAGTTGATGGAAATGAACCGCGAGACCTTTCCGGTGGCGATGATGTGCTGGGTGCTGCGAGCATCATCGAGCGGCTACTACGCCTGGCGTAGCCGGCGGATCGGTACTACACGGGCCAACGCGAGGTGCCGGGTGTGGGGAATCTCCCTTGTTGCCGCCGGGGAATATGGAGTGTTAGTGACACGGGTGGCCCAGGGTGTGTTCTGAACGCAGTCACCCGGCCAGCGCGGCCACCGGCCCAAAGCTGCGCCGGTGTACCGGCGATACCCCCAGCGCCTGCAGCGCCGCGCGATGCGCCCGTGTGCCATACCCCTTGTGCTGCCCAAAGCCATAGCCCGGATACACCGCGTCGAGCTGTTGCATCAGCGCGTCGCGCTCGGTCTTGGCCACAATCGACGCGGCAGCCACCGATAAACTAATCGAATCGGCGAAGTTGAAGGCGCGCTGGACGATGGGCACATCGGGCAAACTCAGCGCGTCGATAAGGAGCGCGTGCGGTTGAACCGGCAGCGCAGCCACCGCCCGCGCCATCGCCAGCCGCGTCGCGCGCACAATGCCCAGCGCGTCGATCTCCTGTGCCGTGGCCGCGCCGATCGCAAACGCCGTTGCCACGCCCACGATCGTTTCGCGGCAGGCGGCGCGCTGCCCCGGCGACAACACCTTCGAGTCGTTGACATCGCGGAGCGCCCCGGCTACCTCTGGCGTAAGCGGCAAAATCACCGCCGCCGCCATCACCGGCCCGGCCCATGCCCCGCGCCCGGCCTCATCCACGCCGGCGATGCGCGCGTATCCCTGTTGCCACAACGCCTGTTCCTCAGCCAGCGAGGGGTGCGATGCCCGTTGTGAATGGCGCTTGCTCATACCGAAATCAGCGCAGCCCCGATTGCAACACCGCGCGATAAGCGGCCAGACGCCCCGCGCGCAACGGCCGGCGATGCCCGATCAGCCATTTGGCCCCTTCCACCAGCGACTGTTCGGCGAACAAGCTGAGCAGCGCGACGCGCAAAATGCCGGCCTGTGTGCGGCCATGATGTTTGGCAAAGTAGCGCACCTTGCTGGTGTTGAAGTAGATCATGCGTTGCGCTGAAACCTGCTCGCTGCTCTTCCCCTCGTGATGCACGATAACAGCTTGTGGGTGATACACCACGCGCCAGCCGGCCAGTTTGATGCGCCGGCACCAGTCGATCTCTTCCGAATACATGAAGAAGCGCGCTTCGTCGAACCCGCTGGCCTGTAGATACGCCTCACGCCGAACCAGCATGGCCGCCCCCACCACCCAGTCCACATCGCACGTCTCATCATCGCGGCGGTCGCGCATGTAATAGTCATCCAGCAGCCGGCGTGGCGCGAGCGGTTGCAGCCACGTGCTTTCGAACAGCGCCGTGCCCAGGGTGGGGAAGCGCCGGCGCGAGGATTGCACGCTGCCATCGGCATAGCGCAGTTGCGGCCCGATCACACCTGCGTCTGGGTGGGCGTCGCCATAGTCCAGCAAAGCGTCCAGCGCGCCGGGCGTTGCTTCGGTGTCCGGGTTCAGGATCAGGAACCAGGCAGGCCGGCCCGGCTGTGCGTCCAGTTGGTCGGCATAGGCCAGACCCAGATTGCCGCCCCCGCCATAGCCACGATTTGCCGCGCTGCTGACGACGTGCACAGCCGGGAATTCGTCGCGCAGCATGGCAACGCTGCCATCGGTCGAAGCATTATCGACTACGATGATGCGTTGTGGATGCCGGCTGGCCGGGTGGCGCTGCAGCGATTGCACACACGCGCGCAGCAGATCGCGCACGTTCCAGTTCACGATGATGATGTTCAGCATGGCGACGGGCGGGCGTGTGCCGGCCAGTGCGCCGGCCTACGTGTTCCGCTGCACGGTGTAATCCACCAGATCCAGCAGCGTGGCGCGATAGGGGCTGTCGGGAAAGTCGGCCAGGGCGCGTTTGGCGCTGCCGGCAATTTTCTGCGCCTCGGCCAGCGCCATTTCCACTGCGCCCGATGTTCTGATGTGCGCAATCAATGCATCGTATGTTTCGGCATCGCACTCGCCGCGCAGGGCGCAGTCGATGCGCGCATCGGGCGCGTGCGACTCGATGTGGCAGATGGTGGGCAGGGTGATCAGGCCGCGTCGCAGATCGTTGCCCACCGGCTTGCCCACGGCGGCCTGCTCGCCGGTGAAGTCCAGGATATCGTCCATGATCTGGAAGGCCATGCCCAGATCGCGCCCATAGTCCAGCAGAGCGGCCATTTGCGCCTCGCTCGCGTTGCTCAGCACGCCGGCCGCAGTGGCAGCCAGCACGAACATCGAGGCCGTCTTGGCATAGATGCGGTGAAAGTAGTCGTCGCGCGTGCTGCGCCTGGCCCAGTCGGTGAATTGCTGTTGCAGTTCGCCGGCCACGATTACGCTCAGCGTCTCCGCAAAGATGTTCATCACGCGCACACTGTTGGTCTGAGCGGCCAGGCTGGCAGCCGTGGCGAACAGATAATCGCCGGTCAACACCGTCGCCGCCGGCGTCCAGCGCGCGTTCAGCGTCACTTCGCCGCGCCGCATCAGCGACCCGTCGATCAGATCGTCGTGCACCAGCGTGGCGGTGTGCAGCATTTCGACCGCGCTGGCGAGATGGATGATGCGCGCGTTGTCGAGACTGTTCAACAGCCCGGCGATCAGTAGCGTGACCGTCGGGCGAATGCGCTTGCCGCCGCTTTTGACAATGACCTCGACGGCCCGGCGCAACTCGGCCGGCTGAAGATCGGGCAGGCTCAACAGGGTCGATTCGACCTGCGCCATCTGGTCGCGGATGGGTTCCATTGCG
>DAOUDB010000234.1:0-27259 GCA_034431495.1 Thermoflexales bacterium | reverse complement strand
GGTCGACGTCCCCGAACCACAGCCGAAGGAGAATTGGGTGGTGGTCAAGGTGCATGCTGCGCCGATGTGCACCGAGTACAAGGCGTTTGTGGCCGGCCAGCCCGCGCAGTTCCTGGGCCACGAGGCCGCCGGCGAGGTCGTTGCGGTGGCGCAGCCCTGCAAAGTCAAGCCGGGGGATCGCGTGGTCGTCATGCCGCAGGCCGGCTGCGGCCGGTGCGCCTTGTGTCTGGCTGGCGATTACATCCATTGCCAGAATATGCCCAGTCTCGAGCAGATGACCGGCTCGCGCGAAGGCAGCGCCACCTACGCGCAATACCTGCTCAAGCAGGACTGGTTGCTCATGCCCATCCCCGACGGCGTGAGCTATGAGCGCGCGTCCCTGGCGTGTTGCGCGCTGGGGCCGTCGTTCGGCGCTTTTCAGACGATGCAGGTTGGCGCGTTCGACACCGTGTTGATTACAGGGCTGGGGCCGGTCGGCCTGGGCGCGGTCGTCAATGCGCGTTACCGTGGCGCGCGTGTGATCGCCGTTGATGCCATCGCCTATCGGGCAGAGATTGCTGCAAAGATGGGCGCTGCGGCGGTGCTCGACCCGCGTGCGCCCGATATCGTCCAACGCATCCTCGATCTCACCGATGGCCGTGGCGTTGATTGCGCACTTGACTGCGCCGGCAATCCGCAGGCCGAGCGATTGTGCATCGACGCCACCCGGCGCAAAGGACAGGTGGCATTCGTTGGCGAATGTCAGGATGCGCTGCCCATTCACGTCAGCCCCGACATGATCCGCAAAGGGCTGACCATTCTTGGCTCGTGGCATTACAACCTGAATGACTTCGCGCGCATCATGCAGGTCATTCAGAACTCGCCGCTGCTTGATCTGCTGGTCAGTCATGTGCTGCCGATGAGCGATATCCAGGCGGCCTTTGAATTGTCGGCCTCGCACCAGACGGCCAAAGTCATTTTGAAGCCGTGGGAGTAGAACACCTGTTGAGGTCGCAACGGAGAACACCATGCTGGACGTGCTGCTCGAAGATCTGGAACGACGGCTGGCCCCGCGCATCGAGGATGCGCTGCACGCCGAATGGAAATGCTTTGTCGATGGCGAATGGCAGGGTGATATCTTCTCGCCGAGGCGCGCGCGCGCGGCCCCGGCCCTGGCAGGCTGGCCCGATGTATCGGTGAACGAGGCCATTGCTGACAGCGAGCGGATGGCGATCCAGCAGTTCGGGGCGTGTTCGCGCTCGCTCGAAGCCGGCGATGGCGCGTTGCTGGCGGTGCGTTGCAACTACGGCACCGGCATCCTGCCCAGTGTTCTGGGCGCCGAATTATTCATCATGCCGGCCGAGATGAACACCCTGCCGACATCGGTTCCGCTCCGAGACGGCGTTGATGGCATCAAGGCCATTCTCGACCGGGGCGCGCCCGATCTGCGCGCCGGGCTGGGCGCGCGGGTTTTCGAGATGGCCGAGCGCTACATGCTCATCTTTGAGCGTTACCCGGTGATCGGTCGCTATGTCCACCTGTATCATCCGGACTTGCAGGGGCCGATGGACGTGTGCGAGTTGTTGTGGGGCAGTTCCCTCTTTGTCGATGTGATCGACCGGCCCGATCTGGTGCACGCACTGCTGAATCTGATCACGGAAACCTATATCCGGTTCATGCGCGAATGGGATCGCCTGGCGCCGGCCGGCTCTCAGTATGCGGTGCATTGGTCCGTTCTCCATGCCGGCCACATCATGTTGCGCGACGACTCGGCCATGAACTTCTCACCCGCCATGTTCGGCGAGTTCATCCTGCCCTACGATCAACGCTTGCTCGATGAACTGGGCGGCGGCGCGATTCATTTCTGCGGCAAGGGCGATCACTACATCGATCAGATGTCCACCCTGCGCGGTCTGACGGCCATCAACATGTCGCAACCCGAATACAACGACATGGAGACCATCTATCGCAACACCATCGACAAGGGCATCCCGCTGATTGGATTTCCCCGGCCGGCTGCGGAAGAAGCGTTGCAGCGCGGCCGTGATCTGCGCCATCGTGTCCACTGCTGGTGACCGCCCAATACGTAACACGCAATACGCACCACGCACCACGCAACACGCAACACGCAACACGCAACACGCACCACGCACCATGACTACTCCTCTCCTTCATCCCACTCGAATCCTTGGCCGAACCGGCCTGCGCGTCACCCCTATCGGACTGGGAGGCGGCTGGCTGGGGCACACCGACGGTAAAGCCATCGACCACGATGCCGGCGTCGCCACCGTGCTGCGCGCGCTGGAACTGGGTATCAATCTGATCGACACCTCGCCGGTCTACGGTCACGGCGAGAGCGAGCGCATGATCGGCATTGCGTTGCGCGAGTGGTTTGCTCGTGGTCACCCGCGCGAGAGCGTCGTGATTTCCACCAAAACCGGCACGCGCCCCGACAGCGCCGGCGACTATTCCGCCCGCGCCACGCATCGCAGCGTCGAACTCAGTCTGCAAACGCTGGGCGTGGACTATATCGATGTGCTGCACATTCACGACCCCAAAGATATTGAGCCGGCTTTGCAGCCGGGCGGTGCGCTCGACGCGCTCAAGGCGTTGCGCGCGCAAGGCGTGATCCGCGCGATCGGCCTCGGCGTACGCAATCTGGCGTTTCATCGGCGCTGCATCGAGACCGGCGATTTCGATGTGTCGCTCACCTACGGCGACTACAACCTGTTGCGCCAGGACGCCGCTGCCGATTTGTTGCCGCTGGCCCAGGCGCGGCAGGTGGGCATTCTGAACGGCATGGCCGTCATGTACGGCTTGCTGGGCGGTGATGACCCGCGACAGATTGCGCGTCAGAGCAACAGCCGGTTTCCGCCGGCGCTGGTGCAGAAGGCGTATCAGCTCTGGCAGTGGGCAGACGGGCGAGGGATCGATCTGCTGGCCCTCAACCTGCAATACTGCGCGCGCCGGCCCTGGGTAGCCAGCACGCTTGTCGGCGCGTCGCGGCCGGCGGAGATCGAGGCCGACGCGCGCGCCTTTACCCAGACGGTGACGCCCCAGGTGTGGCGCGAGTTCGAGCGCGAGTTCGAGCGCGATTTCGAGCGCGATTTCCCCGATCTGGTCTAGCCGGCCGGTCAGGCGTCCAGTCGTTCGATCAGCGCGGGCAACTGGCCGACATGGGCCAGCTCAAAGAATCTCCCGTTGCCGGCTTCGGGCGGATCTGACGTCTCGTGCGCCCAGGTGACGTGATACGGAATATAGACGCCCCATCCGCCCAGTTCCAGCACCGGCAGAATGTCGGAGCGCACGGAGTTGCCCACCATGAGGAAGCGCGCCGGCGCGACGTTGTAACGGGCCAGCACTTGCGCGTAGGTCCCGCGCGACTTCTCGGACACGATCTCGATGTGCCGGAAGTAGTCTCGCAGGCCGGACCCGGAGATCTTGCGTTCCTGATGGTGCAGGTCCCCCTTCGTGATCAGCATCAGCGTATGCGTCGCAGCCAGCCGCGCCACCGCGGCCTCGACGCCGTCCAGCAGTGTCACTGGCGCCAACAGGATATCCCTGGCCCAGTCGAGAATGGATCGAATCTCCGCGCCGCTGATTTTGCCGTCGGTCAGTTCGATCGCGGTCTCCACCAAAGACAACGTGAAGCCCTTGACTCCGTAGCCGTAGCAGGCGAGATTGCGTTGCTCGGTTTGGAGTAGCCGGCTGTCTGCCTGGTGTGCAACGCCGTATGGGTCCAGCAACGCACGAAAGCGTTGCTGGACCTCATGGTAATGGACTTCGGAGTGCCACAGCGTGTCGTCGGCGTCGAACGCGATCAGGTCGAGCATGTCGTCGTTGTCTGCCCTGCGGCCATTACGCCAGGACGCCTTGCGCGCGCAGAATCGACGCCGCCGGCATATACACACGCAACGCGCCGTCTCTGGCTACCACATGCTCCGGCGCCGAAAGCGTCACGCGGTCGGGCCGATCGAATGTGTTGTGCGCGTGGATGTCGTCGGCCGCCAGCCGCACTACCTCCGCCTGCGGCAAAGCCGCGCCGGCCAGCCGAATTTCGAGTTCTACCGGCTGCGTGGGATGCGTGTTGCAGGCGGTGACGCACAGCCGGCCATCTTTCACGCTTGCCGACCCTTGCACAGCCCGCAGGGCAAAGCCGCTCTTGTCGAGATACATGCGCTGGCAGAATTCTTTCGCCGCGCCGCCGTCTGAGACCGTCTCGGATTCCGCGATGCAGCGCACCGCTGTTGCCCCCTTGTGCGGCTGATACAGATCCCAGACATGGTAGGTAGGCGTTTTGACGCAACGATCCTCCTGCACCAGCAGCAGCGCTTGCAGCACATTGATGAGCTGGGCCATGTTGGCCATGAAAATCTTGTCGGCGTGGTTGTTGAACACGTCGAAAGACAGCGCGGCCACGCAGGCGTCGCGGATGGTGTTCTGCTGATACAGGCCGGAGTTGGGCTTGCCGGCTTCGACCGGATGCCACGTGCCCCACTCGTCGATGATCAGGTTGATCTTGCGTTCCGGGTCATAGGCGTCCATGATCTGGCGATGGCCGGTGACGATGCCCTCGATGGCTGCGCCCTTTGAGAGCAGTTCCAGCCACTGCGCTTCGGTGTACGCGGTGGCCGTGCCGGCTGTGCCGCAATAGTAGTGCGCGGCGAGCGACTGCGCCATATGTTGGCGATTCCAGAAGCGATTCTTCAGCGCGTCCATGAACCGGCGCGTCCAGTCCCAGTTGCACTCTGGCGCGCCGCAGGCGATGGCGTGCATTTTGGTGTCCGAGTAATCGAACATGAACGTGCGGAACTGGCTGAACAACGAGGCGTAATACTCCGGGTCCATCCAGCCGCCACAACCCCAGCTCTCGTTGCCCACTGCCCAGAACTTCACACCGAACGGTTTATCTGCGCCGTTGGCCCGGCGCTCTTCGGCAAGGTTGGAGTTGCCATCGAAGTTGCAGTACTCCACCCAGTCGCCTAACTCTTTCGGTGTGCCGGATCCCACGTTGCCGGTGAAATAAGGTTCTGTGCCGATGGCGCGGCAGAACTCGATGAACTCGTGTGTGCCGAAATGGTTTGGCTCCGGCGCCATGCCCCACCAATAGTTGATGCGCATCGGGCGTTGCGCGCGGGGGCCGACGCCGTCGCGCCAGTGATAGCCGTCGGCAAAGCATCCGCCCGGCCAGCGCAGCACCGGCAGGTGAATCGGTTTTAGCGCCTCAACGACATCGTTGCGGATGCCGTTCGTGTTCGGGATGGCGGAGTCCGGACCGACCCAGATGCCGGGGTAGACCAGTTCTCCCAGGTGTTCGGCGAACTGGCCGTAGAGATGGGGACTGACGGTCGCGATCGGCTCTTTGGGCAGAATGGTGAGTCGTTGGATTGTGTCCATCTTGCTCCCTGATATTGCTGAGCGGGTTGCGCTATCGACCGGCAGGGACGTCTGCTGCCGGTGTCAGGTTTTCCTCGAAGCGCGGCGCCTGCCGCTCGATGAACTCCACGCAGGTATGCTCCAGGTCGGGCACCCGGCTCAGTAGCCGGCTCAGGTCGGTGTCGTGCGCGATCACCTGCCGGCCTTTTACCGCGATCCACTCCTCAGCGTGCCGGCTGGCCAGTTCGTCGTAGTGGTCCGAGATCCACTGCTGGTCGAGATCGAATGCGAATGTGTTTGTGTCGAACGCGCTGTTCATCTTCCTTCCTCCGGGTACGCTATTTGGTTTTCTATGCGCCGGCCAGACGGGCGTCGGTTTTTGATCGAGGCCGAGTCTATAGGCTCATTGCCATTCGCACAACGTCTCCACGTGCGCGGCGGAGCCGTCGCGCAGCCATCCATCGAGTTGGGCCTGATCTTTGAGTTGCTGCCCGCGCAGCCTGGGCACGGCGACGAAGCGGCAGGCCACCTCCGGCGCGCCGGTCATGTCGGGCCACAGCTTTTCGAACTGGGCCACGGGGAAGATATCTTCCTGGCCGTGTCCCCAGCGCTTTTTAACATCCTTAAGCGTGATGTAGGTCGGCATGCGCGCGCCGAAGGTGCGCACCGCGTCGGCCACCTTGCTCTCGTTGGCCAGGTCGTCTCGGCTCAGCCCAAACGCAGTCAGCAACTGGTCGATGTCGATCCACGAGGTGTTGGTGTTGTAGTAGGTCAAGCCGAATTCGGCTTCCTCGCGCGGCATGGCAAGCCCTTCGACCAGGCGCACGCGCCCATCCACCCGCGCCAGGCCGCCGCCGCGATCGTCGATCCGGCGCGTGGTGACCTCGAACGTCAGGCAGCCGCCCATCTGCATGTGCAGGCCCAGCAGCGCCGGGTCTGCGTCTGTGCCAACCGTGTCGATGTTGTGCGCCATCAGGTAGCGCAAGTTGGGATACTCTTCGAGCAGGCCGGCCAGCACGCCGTTGCGCAGCAGGTTGGGCACCTCGAACCAGTGCCCGACCGGGTGCAGGCATTGCATTGGCACATTGTCGGTGTAATCGTTGCCTTCGCCGGCCTGTCTGGCCCATTCGATCAACGCATGGCGCAGGCTATCGCGCACTTTCTGAGCCTGCTCGTCCAGCAGTTGCTGCGGCATTTCTTCCCACATGAAGCGCAGATCGCGTGTCATGGGGATCATGCGCAGGCCGATGGCGCGTCCCGGCGACAGGCGGAGCGGAGATCTCGCTCGATTGCCGCCCGGCAGATATTCGGCGTTGTAGCCATAGTTGTTCATGCGCGCCAGGTGCTCGCGGATGCGCTCGTGCGTCAGGTAGCTGGTTGTGATGATGTGGGGAATGGCTGTCCCGCACAGCCGGCTGATGCGCCGGCTTTTGGCGAGGTGCACTTCGATGAACGAGCGGTGTTTGCCGCCCAGCCGGCAGAATGGATGCAATGCCTTGACCACGCCGGCGCCTTGCGTCCAGCGCGTGCCGATACCGGCTGCCAGCGTTACGATGGCGACCTGCCCGGCGGCCAGTGCCTCCAGCCCGGCCTCGTGGTATTCGGCTGGCAAGTCGGTCGTCGCGTCATAGACATCGCCTTCGGAAACGTCGCGGATATCCGTGTTGGTCGGCAGGCGATTCTGCGCCAGGCCCAGCCGGCCGTTGCGCATGTCGGATCGGATTTGCTCGTGTTGGGGGCGGTCGAAGCCGTTGGCTTCCAGCAAGGCCGTCAGATGCTCATGCCGGCTACGGGTCCCGCGCGCGGCGCCGGTTTCTGTTTCCACAGCAGCGTCGTGCGGCATTAGCCGGTCAAATAACGTCTGCACCATGCCGCTCAATTCGGGATGAGTCCGGCAGGCGGCGGCAAACTCGCCCAGTTCTGCGCGCTGGCTGGCCGGTAGCGCGCGCAGGTCTCGCTTGAGCAGATCGGGCACCACCAGCGCGTAGTAGCCGGGCGGCATCAGGCTGTAACCATGAGCATTCGACGGCGCGTCGGCGCGTCCCGTGAGCAGATCCGCGTCGCTGCCGCGCTCGTTGATGGCGAAGTCGTATACTACCGGCTCCATCGCGAAGGGCAGCGCGCTCTCCAGTTCCTGCTTGGCGCGCGCCATGATTTCGCCCAGCCGATCCTGCGCGGCGCGCTTGTGTTCGGGCGCAAAGATGAATCCCATGCCCCCGCCCGACATGCCGCCAAGCATCCAGAATCCCCAGAAGGCGTCGCCAAACTCGGCGCGCACGCGCTCGATGACGGTTTCGGTGAACAGGTTGGTTGTCCAGGGAATGATGGTCTGGATGGGGCCGGCGAAGTTGCGTGTGGTCAGCGCACCGATGCCGCGCACGTCCCCTGCGCGCAACGCGGCAACGATCTCATCCAGCACGCGGATCGCTTGCTGCCGGCCGGCCCATTCCGCTTCCGAGCGCAACAGATATTTCTCGGTCACCATCTCCAGAATTGGCCCCACGTTTTGGGCCATGCCGCCGTGCACGAGCACCAGGCTGTCTTGTAGCTTGTGGCGAGTCTCCAGCGATACATCGGCTGTGTCCAGAATGCGATGAGCAGGCAGCAGCCGGCCCCGGCTGATGCCGTACTCCGGGTCGCCTTCCGACGCCAGCACGCCGGTGATCAACTTCATGCCAGGCCAGATGCCGCCGGAGTCCTGCCAGCCGCCGCCCGATCCTCCCAGCCACTCGCCCAGGATGGCGCGCGCGGCGACAATGCGCCGCTCTTCCTCTTGCAAGGGACCGGTGAGCGATTTGGCCTGCCCGGTGGCCCGCATGCACACCGAGATGAGCGACGCCAGCAGATTGGTGGATACAGCCAGGCGAGAGCCTTTGGGGATGCCGTTGACATTGCTGACGATTTCCAGCCCAAGCCCCGGCCCGATCATGCGCTCGAGCAGATCGGATAGTTTTTGTCCCGATCCTTCGATGCCGGGCGGCACGATGCCGGCGGCGATGATGGCCGCCTTCAACAGGCCAAGGTAGTCTTTGGCGAAGTCAAACACATCGGCCAGCCTGGTAATGGTTGCGGATGCGCCGAGATCGACGCTGGTCAAGCGCAACACTGGCTCATCGATAACGCGCAGATATGTCTCGATCGGCGGACGCGGCGCCGCGTCGCGCCCGCGCACGCCCAGGTCGATCGACACGTTCAACACGCGCGCGCCTTCGGGAAAATCCATGCCGAGGAAGAAGATGTCGCTCCAGGCGCTGTGCGACAAGTCCATGCGCACCGGCGTGCACTCGCGCAAAATGGGGTAGGGCGCGTGTTCGCCTGCGCCCAGCAGGTCGGGCCGGATGCGCAAAGGCTGGTCGGCCGGGTGGCCGATGCGGAACATCCACTGATTGCCCCGCACCGATCGGACACTACGTCGCACTTGATCGGCCAATGTTTGGAATCCGAGGCTGTGATAGGCGGTGGACAGCGCGCTGCAAATGGCATCGCTCGGGCCGTGCTGCTCCTGCTCGCGCAGAAAAATGTCGATAGCCTCTTCGAAGCGCCGTTCGAGCAGATTCTGATAGCCGGCGAATGGCACCAGCCCCCGGCCGGAGATGCCGGGTTTGTGTGGCAGGTGAAAGCGATGAATCGCGTGCAGAAAGAACAATGCCCGCACGCGCTCATACAAATTGTCGCTGCGCCGGCGAAAGGCGTCCAGGCTGGCGCATTCTGCCATCAGTTCCGGCAGCGACGCCGCGCGGCAGACAGCATCCAGCGATTGGTTACGGATGGCCGGGTCAGGCGAGGTGATGATCGGGATTAGCCGGGACATGAAGGTGTCTCAAGTTCTCAAGTTCCCAGTCTCTCAATGACTGAGA
The DNA here is from genome assembly GCA_034431495.1 of Thermoflexales bacterium. GTDB lineage: Bacteria > Chloroflexota > Anaerolineae > J036 > Brachytrichaceae > Roseilinea. The sequence continues at coordinate 18,047 of DAOUDB010000234.1, read as the reverse complement.
AGTTCCACCATCTGGGCGAGCACTTCGGCGCGATCGCGTCCGTTCAACGCCAGCGCCAATTGGGCCATCAGCAGGCCATATTGGATGCCGATGTCGTAGCGCTGGCCGTTGACATTGAGCGCGAGATAACGCTCGGTTGCCGCAAGATGATTGAGCGCGTCGGAGAGCTGGATGTTGCCGGCCGGCTTGCTTTGAGCCAGCTCGTCAAGAATCGCCATCACAGCCGGCGTTAACACGTGCATGCCGAAGAAGCATAGGTAATGTCCCGCACGCAGGCCTGGCACGACCAGCCGTTGCTCGGCCTCGGTTGGAGTGGGCTTCTCCAGCACTTCCTGAACCTGGTACAGGTGTTCGCGCCCGTTCGCCAGACGCCCGCCGACGGCGCCGAAATACGGCAGCATGGTTTCGCGTGTTGCCTGCACTGCCGAGACGGAGCAATCCTCGACCGACGCGATCTCCATGAGTTGCTGGGCGCACGTCCTGTCCTCCCGGCTCAGGAACAAATGATCGCTCACGACGTGCAGAAACGGCTCATTCTGGGTGAACGCTCGCGCGCACAGCACCGCGTGCCCATATCCGAGCGGCTGGCGCTGCTCGACGAAGCGCAGCCGGCCTGCCAGGTTGCCGGCGGCAGCGGTGTACGCTTCCTCGTCGCCGGGCATCACGACAATGCAGATCTCTTCGACCCCTGCGCTAAGCGTCTCCTGCAAGATGATGCACAGGGCCGACTTGGACTCGCCGTCGCGGTCGACCAGTGTCTGCAACGGCAGGGTGCGCTGTCGCCGGCCTGCGGCAGTGATGACTGCTTTCCTGACCTTCATACGTTTCCCTCCGACATGCCAGATCGCGCGAGGCAACCTGGCGTGTGTTGTCTCAAGTGCTTTGCGCTGCTCGCGCGGACAGTCGTGCCTGGACGAGATCGTAACAGATGTCGAGCACTTCATCCGGGCTGTGGCCGGTCGAATCCACAATGATTGCGTCGTCTGCCGGGCGTAATGGCGATTGCTCGCGGGTCGAATCCAGCGCATCGCGTTTGCGCAGGGCCGACAGCACTTCGGCATAGTCGGCCTGATCGCCGCGCGCAATGATTTCCGCATAACGCCGGCGGGCGCGCTCCTCCACCGAGGCGTCCAGATAGATTTTCAGATCTGCGTCCGGCAGCACGACGGTGCCGATGTCGCGGCCAACCATGACGACGTTGGTCTGGCGCGCGATCTGGCGTTGGCGTTGCACCATTTCGGCGCGCACGTCTGGATACGCAGAGGGGATGGATACACCGGCATCGACTTCGGGCAGTCTCAGTTCCCACGTGATGTCGCGCAGGCTGTTCGCCTGATCGTCGCCACCGATGCAATCTGCCAGAACAGTGTATTGCCGCCCATCGCTGCTCTCATGCGTCTCTGCGTCGGGGGGGCGAATCTCGATGCGCATGCGACGCGCCAGATCGACGATGGCTGCTTCATCGCGCAGGGGTATGCCCTGGCGCAACGCGGCCAGTGTGACGGCGCGATACATCACGCCGGTGTCGAGATAGAGATAGCCCAGGCGTCGCGCGAGCGCGGCGCCCACGGTGCTCTTGCCAGAAGCTGCCGGCCCGTCGATTGCAATTGCGATGGTATTGGCTGGCGTTGCTGGAGCTGGGGTGCGCAAACTCTGGTTCTGCTGTGTCATAGGCTTTTGAGTGTTGGGTCGGCCAGGCCGGTCTGCGCGCGGAGACGGCGCGCCTCATCGTTGCTCAGCCGCCGCCATTGGCCTGGCTGTAGATCGCCCAGCTCAACCGGGCCGATGCGCACCCGGATCAGGTGGATCACGGGATGCCCGATCGCTTTGGCAATGCGCTTGATCTGACGCTTGCGACCTTCATGCAAGGTAACGGTGAGCCACGCGCCGGCGCGCTCGATGTGGTCGATCTGCACACGCGCTGGCGCGGTAGTTTCGATCTCGGCGCCGCGTCCGATTGGCATGCCGTGTCGCCAGCGATCCAGATCGGCCTCTGTCGGCACGCCTTGCACCAGCACCCGGTACTCTTTTTCGTGTTCGTAGCGCGGGTGGGTCAGGCGCTGAGCGAGTTCGCCATCGTTGGTCAGCAGCAACAGGCCGGTGGCATCTTTGTCGAGCCGCCCAACCGAAAACAGGCGCAGGCCTGGCGGCGCCAGATCGAGCGCGCTCTTTTCGCCCGGCACGCCGCGATCGGAGATATATCCCTCCGGCTTGTGCAAGGCGATGTAAACATACTGGGCCGGTGGGGCAATTGGCTGGCCGTCGATGCGCACATCGTCGCCGGGCTGGATCTCGACGCCAAATGTCAGGCGCTGGCCATTGATGGTGACACGCCCCTGCTCGATGAGTTGCCCGCACATCCGCCGCGAGCCGGCGCCGGCCAGTGCGAGATATCGCTGGGAGTTCATCGGTTGCGGTGCTGCGCGCCTCACGCGGAGTCGGCGCGCTCAACGACAATGGTCGGGACAGGGTGGGGGTTAGTGAGTTGAAGCGTTTCTTCGTCGGGACGCGATGTATCGGACTCGTCTTGCTCGGCGCCGGCGGGCAGCACATCCAGGTTCTCGAGCCGAGGCAGCTCATGCACGCCCATCAGGCCGAAGTATTGGAGAAACTCGAACGAGACCCCGTACCGCATGGGCCGGCCCACCGTCTCGGCCCGGCCCAACTCCTGAATCAGATTGTGTTGTTCGAGTGTTTTCATCACACCGTCGCAGTTCACCCCGCGAATCATCTCGATCTGAGGGCGGGTGATCGGCTGGCGATAAGCGATGATCGCCAGGGTTTCGATGGCAGCCGAGGACAACCGATTGACTGATTCGAGGCCGAGAAACGTTTGCACGCGCTCGGCGGCTTCGGGCGCGGTGACGAGTTGGACCTGATTGCCATGCCGTTGCAGCCGCACACCACGCCCGGCATATTGGCCGGCCAGCTCGGCCAGGGCGCTTTCAATGTCCTGGATGCTGGCATCCAGCGCCGCCGCGAGGCTGCTGATGGATGCCGGCTCTGCAGCGGCGTACAGGATGCTCTCCACCAGCGCTGGCAGTGGAATGCTCTGCGTCTGTTCGGTCTTCGACAGTTGGCTTGCTGAGTCACTCATGCGGTGTTGCCGGTAAAGGATGTTCAGGATATTGTTGTGTCGCTGCGCATGCTATCCACGGTTGCAGACTGGGCTGCTGTTCAAGGGGTCTGGGCCGGCTTTGAGGGTCTGAAAGCCGGCGGCCGGGCGGCCTTGACCGTCACGTGCGGCTTGCTGAACAATCTGACGCCGTACTCGTCCTGGATGATGTTGTGCGCCATTGCAGCCGCTTCTTCGCGTTTGGCGACAAGGTCTGCGTCTTCGGCTGCTTCTACCTGAAGCGAAGCGAAGACGGCTTTGTCGCGCGCTGTGACGCGCGCTTTGACGCGCAGCACACCACTGATCGCATCGACGCGCTGGCAGATCAGCTCTTCCAGATCGCGGGCGATCAGCCAAACACGCTCGCCGTTGGGGCGCGTGACCTCGATTGTGCGCAAGGCCGGCCTGCGAATCTCCATCCATACCAGCGTCAGCATGACGGCGACGAAGATCACAGCCAGCAAGATGCGAACGAGGATGCGGACGATGTCGCTCATGCCGCCAAAGATCGAGGTATGGAAGAGTGCTGCGGCGCTATCGATGAAATTCAGCATCATGGCCGGCGCCCCAAGCGTTGCCGCCCCGAAAATGGTCAACAGAATCAGCCCGACAAGCGTGAAGATCCGGTTGAATGTTTTCATGGCCCGTGCCGGCAATTGTACATGGGGCGCGGTTTAATCTGCGCCGCTGCCTTGCTGTCCACCGGGCTGCCTCTTGATTTCGGGGCTATAGCCTGTTCAACAGGCGCTCCAGGCTTTCGCTGACTTCGTCGCGCGGCAGGTTGCCGGTGGCCAGGTCGTCGTCGTCTTGTTTCAGCAACCATTCGTAAAACGCCACGCCCTCGGCAATGAGAGCTTGCGGCGCGGCGCTTGACTCGATCAGATCGAACAACACGTTTTCGGCTTCGGCGTACTGGCCGGTGTCCTCGAAATAGTGAAACAGACGGTATTTCAACTCCGGGCCGAGCGCCTCGTGATCGACCTTGTTGAGCGCCTGATGGATGTCGTATAGCTGTTCGTGGTCAGGTGGCAGCGTGCCATCCTCGGCGCACGCCAGAAAAACCGCCAGAGATCGTCGCAGGAGAGCTTGTTGAGCGCTGTCTTCCGGCAGTGTGGGGGTATCTTGCTGGCATGTGCCGGCCCGCTCGCGCAGTAACGCAGCCAGGGCCAGCGCGCGATGTCCGTCGATGCGATTGCCTGATCGCACTTTGTCGATCAGAAACTCCTCTGGCATAAGCGCCATCAGCCCCGGTTCGAGGCCAAATAGCTCACCGCAGGCATCGTCGATCAAGGCTTGCGCGGCCTTGTTGTCTCCGTTTCGCCGTAGCGACAGGATCTGTGCCAGAAGCGCCGACAACACTTCCAGTTGGCGTATCAACCAGTCTCTTTGGAACATTGTTGCGCCGTGATTATGTGTGAGTGTCTGGAGGCGTGCAAAGATTCACTTGGATTTCGACTAACACAGCAGAGATAGATTCAGGGCGGTCTATGCTGATAGCAGTATTTGCCGGATCTGGGAGTCATCAAATATGTCAATGCTCATTATCATTGCCGTGTTATTGGTTTTCACGTCATTGTTCGTGGCGCTGAGTTTGTTCCCCTACGCCGGCTCGATTGAGACGCGCGGTGTCGGCGCCGAGATCGAAGCGCGCTCCCGCCGCCGATAAGGATCTGGCGCTCGGTCTCCGGCCCGACCCTTACAGCGTGTGTCAGTTCAGGGTTTCATCGGTGGGCGGAGTGGCTTGATCGGCTGCAAGATTGTTCTGCGCGACGGGGTCAGCCGGTCGAGCAGCGCCTGAGAGTATTCATAGCCAAAGCGCGTAGCGCCCCAGCTCGGCCCGTAGCGCAAGATGACCACCCGACGCTCTCCCGGATTTGTGCGGCTGCTGCCGCCATGCATGATCCCATCTACGAATAGCACGGCATCGCCTTTGTTCAGGTGCACTTCGACAGCCCCTTCCAGCGTGTCCATGCGGTCTCCACGCGCGTAGTCGCCGGCCAGAGGGTGGGGAAAGTTGGATTTGTGGCTGCCGGGGATGACCATCGTGGCCCCATCACCCGGCCCGATATCGCTCAACGCCAGGATGATGTTGCACTGCCCGCAGCGAAAGACCCCGTTGGCGTAGTGATACGCGCCGCGCAGGGCGCCTTGATAGCCGCCGGAGTGGACGGGATGATGTCCGCCGCTGCGCCGCACCGACAGTATGCACTCATCGATGAACAACCCTTCGACGTAGGAGTGCTCCTCGCCGCAGTAGTGGCGCAGCAGATTGATCCAGCCGGGGTGATCGATCAGTTCCTCAAATGGCCCGCCCAGTTCGACGCAATTGTGCACTTCGAATCCGCTATCCTTCGTGTAGTCGCGTCGTTGCGCGTTGCCATGCCACTCGCCGTATTCGAGTGGCGGGATGGCATCGATGGCCCGATTCAGCCGGTCCACTAACTCAGGTTCCACCGCGTTCTTGAGAATCAGGTAACCACGCAAGTCAAACAGGAAATCGTCGAGCGCAGTCGGCAGTCTTGGTTCCATAGGTCATTCCTCCAAAGTCAGTCTCCAGTCAATAGCCAATAGTCAATGCGCGATACGCAACATGCAACACGCAGGTCGCTCATGATAATCGAGTCGTCGGCGGCCGTAGCGTCAACCACAGACAGAGGCCGATCGGGCCGGTGAGCGCTATGGCAGCGAGCCAGAGCGATTGGTGATCTGCGCCGCGTCGTTGCATGTCGGCCTGTGCCAGCGGTAGCGCCGCCAGGTGATTTAGCGCGATGTCGAGCCACATGAACAACAGGCCGGGGTTTTGCAACATGGTCTGGGTGAGTTGATCCAGTGATCCATTTGGCAGCCAGATGGCTGAGATGACGAACACACTCAACGCCAGCAGTGCCCATACCCAGCGTTGCTCCAGCAGGCGCGGGGTAGGGCGATCGTGCGTTTCAACAGCCGGCCGGCGCGCCAGGAAAATGCTCAACGGGATGATGCCAATAGCGAAGTAGGGGATGACATAGAGCGGCCACTTCATGCCGCGCCGCCGGCCGTCATCGATCATCAGCGCGGCCATCGGCATGATGAGCAAGCCAAAGTAGTTGAAGCCCCACAACAACCACGGGTCTTCGAGCAGCGCGCCCGGATTGGCCGGCGGCAGGCCCGGCCAGGGCAGATTCAGCGCCACGATCAGCGCCACGCACAGCCCAAAAATCAACCAGTACAGCCAGCGGATTGGAGAGTAGGACATGGCCAGGGAACCAGATCGCAGAATATAGTGCGCAAAGTATGCGCACGCAACACGAAGTGCGCACCGGCGCGCTTAACTATCCTGTTTGGCGATGCGGCTGAAGCGACGGATGGATTCCTCCTTTTGCGTAGCGTGATCGACGATGGGCGCGGGATAGTCGAGGCCAATGCGACAGCCGGCCTGAGCCTGAACGAGCGGCGGCATGGTGTGCGGGGCGTGCAGGTATTCCAGCGGCACGCCGGCCAGTTCAGGCAGCCAGCGCCGGATGAATGCCCCATCGGGGTCGAAGCGCTCGCTTTGCAGGCGCGGGTTGAAGATGCGAAAGTAGGGTTGCGCGTCGGTGCCGGTGCCGGCGGCCCATTGCCACCCGCCGTTGTTCGATGCCGGGTCGCCATCCACCAGCTGTTGCATGAAGTAACGCTCGCCCAGTCGCCAGTCCAGCAGCAGATCTTTGGTGAGGAAAGACGCGACGATCATGCGCGCGCGATTGTGCATCCAGCCGGTCTGGCTGAGTTGCCGCATCGCGGCATCTACGATGGGGTAACCGGCACGGCCGGCGCGCCATGCGGCGAAGCGTTCATCATCCAGGGCGCTGTCGCCGCTGCCCCATTCCAGTCGGTCGTACTCGCGCCGGTAGTTGCCTGTGTCTGCGTGCGGGAAATGAAACAAAATCTGCGCATAGAACTCGCGCCAGATGAGTTCGCTGATCCATGCGTCGGCGCCTTCTTTGCGTTTGTCGCTGGCTGCCGGCGAGAAGCTATGCCTGGCCGGAAAATCGCCGGACAAGGTGGATACCGCAACGGCAAAACACTGGCGCGGTGAGATGGCCCCAAAGCGCAAATAGGGCGACAGACGCGATGTGCCTTCGATGGCCGGGAAGTCGCGTTGCTCGGCGTATGCGCGCAACGCGCCGCTGGCCTTGAATTCGGCCAGCCGGCGCAACGCTTCGGATTCGCCCCCGCGCGGCAACTGCTTCGTCACGCGCAATCCCAGCGCCGCGGCATCGGGCAGCGCAGGCAGGCCCAGCGCCATCCAGGCTGCCGGCAGGGGAGCCAGCGGCGGCGCATCGAGCGGGCGGGCGTCGGCGCGCCCGCCGGCGCTCAGCCGCGTCAACCACGCCCGCTTGTAGGGCGTGAACACGGTATAAGGCGTTCCGCTGCCTGTCAGCAGCTCCGATTGCTCAAAGATGACCGCGTCTTTGAAGGTTTGGACGCGCAGGCCGGCCTGTTGCAGCGCCTGCGTCACGCGCGTGTCGCGTCGCAGGGCAGCCGGCGTGTAGTCCCGGTTAAAGTACACCGCTCCCGCGCCTGTCTGCTGTGCCAGGCGCGTCAGCGCGTCAGCCGGGTCGCCACGCAGCACGATCAGGCGCGATCCCTGTTGACGCAGGCCGGCGTCCAGCTCGCGCAAGCACTCCAGCATGAACTGAACCCGCGCCGGCGCCACATCTGCCCCGCGCAGAAGCCGGTCGTCCAGGATAAAGGTCGGAATCACAGCGCCGCCGCTGTCGCGGACGGCGGCGCTGAGCGCAGTGTTGTCTTGAAGGCGCAAATCGCGCCGGAACCAGTGAATGATGTTCACGTCAGGTTGCGAATAATGGCTGCGCCAAATTCGCTGCACTTGAGTTCCTGCGCGCCTTCCATCAGCCGGGCAAAGTCATACGTGACTGTTTTCTGCGCAATGGTCTTTTCCAAGGCAATGATGATCGCGTCGGCTGCTTCGACCCAGCCCATGTAGCGCAGCATCATTTCGCCGCTCAGGATGACCGAGCCGGGGTTGACGCGGTCGAGGTTGGCGTATTTGGGCGCGGTGCCGTGCGTGGCTTCAAACACGGCGTGGCCGGTCACATAGTTGATGTTGCCGCCCGGCGCGATGCCGATCCCACCGACCTGCGCGGCCAGCGCGTCGCTCAGATAATCGCCATTCAGGTTGGGGGTTGCGATGACGTCGAACTCGTCGGGTCGAGTCAGCACCTGTTGCAGCGTGATGTCGGCGATGTTGTCCTTGATGAGCAACATCTTCTTCCACTTGCCGGCGCCGTGTGTTGGCAACAGGCGCAGTGTCTGCTCCACTTCGGCGCGGATATCGGCCTGCTGTTGCGGCGTCATCATGTCGTAGCCGGGATCGATCAGGCGGGCGTTGTCCTCGATGCTGAGCGTCGGGTTCTTGTCCTGGTTGTCGATGATCCAGCTTTCGCGCTGGGTCACGATCTTGTCGCGGTACTCGCGTTTGGCCAGCGCATAGCCCCAGTCGCGGAAAGCGCCGGAGGTGAACTTCATGATGTTGCCCTTGTGCACGATCGTGACGCTCTTGCGGCCAAAGCGCAGCGCGTAGTCAATCGCTGCGCGCGCCAGCCGTTCTGTGCCCGGCTTTGAGATGGGCTTGATGCCTACCCCTATCTGCTCGATGGCGTCGGCGCCGAAACGGATCTTCTTGAACTCGTCGGGCATCTCGGCCTTCAGGAATTGCAACAGCTTGATCGCTTTGGGGCTGCCGGCCTCGAAGTCGATGCCAGCATAGATGTCCTCGGTGTTCTCGCGGAAGATCACCATGTCCACCTTTTCCGGGTGCTTGACGGGCGACGGAACGCCGCTGAAGTACTTCACCGGTCGCAGGCAGACGTACAAATCGAGCAATTGCCGCAGCGCCACATTCAGCGAGCGAATGCCTTTGCCCACCGGCGTGGTGAGCGGGCCTTTGATGCCGACCCGGAATTCGCTGAAGGCATCTACCGTTTCCTGCGGCAGCCAGTCGCCAAAGCGCCGGAAGGCGTCCTCGCCGGCGTACACCTCCATCCAGTGGATTTTGCGCTGGCCGCCGTAGCACTTTTCCACGGCTGCGTCGAATACACGTTGCGAGGCCGCCCAGATGTCGGGGCCGGTGCCGTCGCCGCGAATAAAGGGGATGATCGGGTTGTCGGGAACTTGCAATGCGCCATCGCGCAGGGTAATTGGCGCGCCGGCAGGCGGAACGCGCGTGTGGGTATACGTTGCCATTGTGTTGTGTTCAGCACCTCGTGGTTGTGTGGGGCGTATTGTACCGACACCCAGGCCGTATCCAGCCGGCTTCGCGCGGGCGCGAAGGTCGCACCTGTCGAGCAGATAAGCGTTTGCTGAGAGTGTGGCGCCCCCGCTTGACAACCCATCGCGCCGGTCTATAATCATCCCTGACTAGTCAAGATTGACTAATCAGGATTGAAGCATGGAAGACGAGCGCGCTTTGTTGTTGCTGGGCATCCTGCGTCGGCAGGACATGCACGGGTATCAGTTGCACGAGTTCATCGACATGAACCTGGCGGTGTGCGCCGATCTCAAAAAAGCCACTGCCTACTTTCTGCTCGACAAGATGGCCGCCCAGGGGTGGGTGACATTCGAGCAGACGCAGGAGGGCAATCGTCCGCCCCGGCGCGTGTATCGCATTACGCCGGCCGGCGAGGAAGCCTTTCAGCGCATGATGCGCGCGAACGTGGCGGCCTACAGGCCGGTCCGTTTCCCCGGCGATGTGGGCCTGGCTTTCATCGACGCGCTGAAGCCGGCCGAAGCTGCGCACCTCTTGCGTCAGCGCCGCGCTGCGATGCGCGAGGCGCTGACTGCGCTGGAATCCACGCCCGAACACGCCGGCGGCGCGCAGCTCATTATCGAACATCAGCGCCGCCATCTCGCCGCCGAGCTGGACTGGCTGGACGATGTCATTGCGCGCGTTGAAGCCGCGCCGCGCTCTGCCCAGCCGCGCCGTGCGCGCGCCACTTCGGCCTGACTCACTTGTTTAGCCGGGCCGCGCAGCGGCCCCGACATGTCAACACGTAAATCCAACAAATCGGAGGTTGATTGATGTTACTGATTCATTCTGTTGTGCGATGGGCTGTGGTGATCTTTGGCGTGATCGTTCTGGCGCGTTTGCTGATGGGCTGGTTGCAGCGCCGTGATTTCACGGCGCTCGACGGCAAGCTGACCCGCTGGTTCACCACCGTCTTCGATATTCAAATCCTGATCGGAATCGTGTATCTGGTGTGGTCTGGCATTGCCGATGGCAACTGGTCGCGTTATCGCCTGGAGCACGCTTTTCTGATGGTGGTGGCGCTGGGCGTGGTGCATCTGTCGATGCGCTGGCGCAAGGCCGGCGATCTGACGCGCTTTCGCAACACGTTCATCTCTTTTGCGGCCGGCCTGGCTATCGTGCTGGTGGGTGTGATGCTCCTGCCCGGCGGCTGGGCGCGCCCGTTCCCGCCGGCCTTCATGCTGCCCTGATGCCCGCTGTGCTGTGTCTTCACCCTTTTATTTGAGCGAGAGGAACTTTATGAAATCTGCTACGCACGCTGCTGCAACCTCAGGCGACAAGCTTGACTTCAAGCGCATTCTGCCCATCTTTGTGATTGTGCTGATCGACCTGTTAGGGTTGACGATCATCATTCCGCTCATGCCCTTATACGCGGCGTCGTATGGCGCCAATCCGTTTGTGATCGGCTTGCTGGGCGCGGCGTACCCGATCATGCAGTTCATCGGCGCGCCGCTGTTGGGCCGGCTGTCCGATCGCTATGGCCGCAAGCCGGTGCTGCTGGTCAGCCAGCTTGGCACCATCATCGGTTTTCTGTTGATGGGCTTTGCCGGCTCGATCTGGGTGCTGTTCCTGGCGCGCATTATCGACGGCCTCAGCGGCGCGAATATCTCCACTGCCCAGGCCGCCATCACCGATAACACGACCGAAAAGACGCGCACGCAGGGCCTGGGCCTGATCGGCGCAGCGTTTGGCCTGGGCTTCACGATCGGGCCGGTGCTGGCGTTCGCCACGCTGGCCGTCACCGGCAACAACTATCACGCTGTGGCGTTTGTGGCGGCCGCGTTCGCGGCAATTGCCTTCGGCCTGACCTGGTTCTGGTTCCAGGAATCGCTGCCGCCGGAGAAGCGCGGACGCGCCGAGCGCAAGCCGGCGCTCTCGTTTGGCGCGATGGCGGCGGCATTGCGCCGGCCTGCCATCGGCCTGTTGCTGCTGCTGATGTTTGCGCAGCAGATGGTGTTCGGCGGTTTTGAGCAACTGCTGTCGCTGTTTACGCTGAACCGGCTGGGCCTGGATGCGCGCGGCAATTCGGTTCTGTTTGTCATCATCGGCGCAGTGGTGGTGGTGATTCAGGGCGGCATGATCGGCCGCTGGAGCCGCAAGTATGGGGATCGCTGGTTGATCGTCATGGGCCTGGCGGCGTTGGCGGCCGGCATGATCCTGATGGCGCTGACACCGAATCAGGCTGCGCCCTGGTACTCGCGCCAGCAAGTGGTGCTGGAACTGACCGGCAGCAATGGCCGCACCCTGCCCGGCGAAACTCCCCCCACGCAGGGGCTGCCGGTGGCGTTGCCCGATGATGGCAACACCGGCTGGCTGGGCATTGGCTGGGGGCTGGCGGCGATGATCATCGCCTCGATCGGCGGCGCAGTGTTGTCGCCGGCCATCAACAGCTCCATCACGCGCCGCGTCGATCCCTCTGAAGTGGGCGGCACGCTGGGCATATCCGCGTCGTTTGTCAGTGCTGCGAATGCACTGGCCCCGGTTGTCTTTGGCGCGCTGTTCAACTGGCTGGGTTCGACTGCGCCGTTCCTGATCGCCGGCCTGGTCACGGCAGTGTTGTGGTGGGTGGCTGCGCGCTCGATCAAGCCACAACCGCCGGCCACTGTCGGCACAGCGCCTGCGATGGCGTCACACTGAGACTGAGCATGTGCGCGATCCGCGCCCGCGCGATCCGCGCCCGCGCGATCCGCGCCCGCAACGCATGACGAAGCCGGTTCCGCGCCGGCTTCGTTTTTTTATTGCCGTGTTCTGCCGGCCGGGCCGCTCTCTCATGATTCGCTAAGCCGGCCCTGTACAATCCATCCGGTTTTGTCGCATCCGCTTATGGCGGCGTCGAATTTTTGATGAAGAGAGGGCTTAAGAGTTGATGAATTTCCACATCACGCCTGCGGGCAAAAAACTTGTCACCGTGATTCCGGGTGATGGCATTGGGCCGGAGTGTGTCGAATCGGCGGTGCGCATTATCGAGGCGACCGGCGCGCCAATTGAATGGGAAGTGCGTCATGCCGGCGCCAGTGTGTTCAAGCAAGGCATCGCTTCTGGTGTGCCGCAGGACACCATCGAATCCATCAGCAAGACGCGCGTGGCGCTGAAAGGCCCACTCGAGACGCCGGTTGGCTATGGTGAAAAGAGCGCCAACGTCACGTTGCGCAAACTGTTCGAGACCTATGGCAACATTCGCCCGGTGCGCGAATTGCCCGGCGTCAAGACACGCTACAGCGGCAGCGGCATCGATCTGGTGGTGGTGCGCGAAAATGTGGAAGACCTGTACGCCGGCATCGAGCACATGCAGACCCCCGGCGTGGCCCAGTGTCTGAAGCTGATCTCGGCCAAAGGCAGCGAGAAGATCGTGCGTCTGGCGTTTGAATTGGCGCGCGCCGAGGGGCGCAAGAGTGTGGCCTGCGCCACCAAGTCCAACATCATGAAGTTGACCGAAGGCACGCTGAAGCGCACCTTCGAGGCGATCGCGCCAGAGTATCCCGACATCGAATCGTGGCACATCATCATCGATAACTGCGCGCATCAGCTTGTCAAGAACCCGGCTCAGTTCGATGTCATCGTCACCACCAACATGAACGGCGACATCATCAGTGATCTGACCTCGGCGCTGATCGGCGGGTTGGGCTTTGCCGGCTCGGCCAACATCGGCAACGAAGTGGCCATCTTCGAGGCGGTGCACGGCTCTGCGCCGAAGTACGCCGGCAAAAACGTAATCAACCCCACTGCCGTCATCATGTCGGCCATCATGATGCTGCGTCATCTGGGCGAGTTCGACGCCGCTTCGGCCATCGAGCACGCCGTGCTGGCCACGCTGGAGGCCGGCGTGTTGACGCGCGACGTGGTGGGTGATGCGAAGGCGGCTTCAACCACTGCCTATACCGATGCCATCATCGCCAACCTGGGCAAGAGGTCGGCCAACTGGACTGTGCGCGATTACAAGCCGATTCGGTTGCCGCAGGTCTCGGCGAGTCCGGTTGCGGTCACGCCGAAGTCGCGCCGCGTGATCGGCGCCGATATATTCATCGAGTGGCCAGGCGATGCGGAGTCGCTGGGCAAGAGCCTGGACGCCATCGCCGAGGGCACGCCCCTGCGTCTGAAGATGATCTCGAATCGCGGCACGAAGGTGTATCCGTCGGTGGGCGCGATTACCGATTGTGTGGATCACTGGCGCTGTCGCTTTGTGTTGCGCGATGACAGCCAGACGGCCAACCTGAGCGACGCGGATTTGTTCGCGTTGTTGCAGCGCGTGGCCGGCCAGCACCGCTGGATGCACGTCGAAAAGTTGCCCGAGTTCGACGGCCAGCCCGGATACACCAAAGCGCAGGGCGAAGACTGAACCGCGCAGCGCCATGCAGCGCCGGCCTGTGCCGGCGCTGTATCACGTGCGATACTTGCCGTTGATCGTCACGTACTCGTGCGACAGGTCGCACGTCCACAACGTGGCTTCGGCCTCGCCCAACCCCAGATCGAGCCGCACCTCGACATCAGACGGCTGTATCGCTGCCGTGGCGTCTGCCTCGTTGTAATCTGCGGGCACGCCGGCCTCGAACACTTTCACCGGCCCAAACCACAGCGTCATCCTGTTGGGGTCAACCTCTGCCCCGCTATAGCCGGCTGCGGCGATCACGCGGCCCCAGTTGGCGTCTTCGCCATAGAACGCCGTTTTGACCAGCGGGGAACGGGCGATGCTGCGCCCCACGGCATCGGCCATCTGTGTGTCGCGCGCGCCGGTGATGCGCAGGGTGATGAATTTGGTCACGCCCTCGCCGTCGCGCGCAATCTGTTGCGCCAGACTGACGCAGACCTCGGTCAGCGCCTGCTCGAAAGCCGCGCGCTGCCCCGGCGTTTCGATGGGCATGTCGCTGGCCCCGTTTGCCAGCGCCAGCAGCGTGTCGTTTGTGCTGGTGTCGCCGTCGATCACGATGCGATTGAACGACACAGCCGCCGCGCGCTGCAATGACTCTTTCAGCAATGCGGGTTCGATTCTGGCGTCGGTGAGCACGCAGCACAGCAGGGTGGCCATGTTGGGATGGATCATGCCGGCCCCTTTGGCGATGCCGGCAATGCGCCATGCGCCGCGCTGAAGGCCGGCCATTTTCGGGCGCGTGTCGGTGGTCATGATGGCGCGCGCGGCGTCGGCCAGCCCATTCGCGCTCAACCGGCGCGCCGCCAGCGGGATGCCGGCGCGCAGTTTCTCCATCGGCAACGGCACGCCGATCACGCCGGTGGACATGGTGAACACCTGGGCCGCAGAGATGCCGCCGGCTGCTGCGATGTGGTGCGCGTGTCTCAGCGCCTCGGCCACCAGGCGGGCGGTTTCTTCTGCGTCGGCCAACCCTTGTTGGCCGGTGCAGGCGTTGGCGCACCCAGCGTTGATGATCACAGCGCGCAAGGCGGGAGTTGGCGCGGCCAGCAGCGACTTGCCGCGCAGCACCGGCGCGGCTTGAACCTTGTTTGTGGTGAACAGGGCCGCTGCCACGCAATCGCGCTCGCTGGTGATCAGGGCCAGGTCGGGCGCGCCGGTCTTTTTGATCCCGGCGGCGATGCCGGCAGCCTGAAAACCGCGCGGCAGCGCCGGTGTATCGGTGAGATGGGCTGTCATGGCTTGCTCGCTTAAAAAAACTCGTACAACTTGACGAAGAAATCGAGATGCTCCAGGGATGGGCGGCTGCCGTAGCCGGCGAAGAATGCCTCCAGGTCTGCCGCGCGCTGCGGGCCGCTGAAAGCTTCGTCCTCGGCTCGTGTGGCCAGCGCCACATCATAGCGCGGATCGCCCACCGCGCAGCCGGCCCAGTCGATCAGGCCGCTGATGCGCTCGTCTTCTACCAGCACGTTATCCAGCGTGTAATCGCCGTGTATCAGGCAGGGCGCAATAGGCGGCAGCGCGCCGGCCTGCCAGTGCGCGCGCAACTGCCCCAGCAGCTCTGCTGTGCCATCGACGTTGAAGTGCTCCAGATTTTCCCCCGCTTCCTCCAGCATGAATTCGACCCACGAAGGAGCAGGGTGGGGGACGCCGGCCGGCGCGGGAGTGGCATGCAGCGCGGCCAGCGTCTGCCCGAATGCGCGCAGCAGCGCGGCGCGCCGAGCGGGAGATGGGCCGTCGCTCAGCACATCGGACAGCGGCCGGCCCGGCAGATGTTGCCTCACCAACCAGGCTTCTGGCACGACGCCGGCCGGCATCGGCACAAAGGCATATGGCGCAGGGATCGGCAGTCGGCTGGGCGTCAGGGCTTGCAGGGCGCGATACTCCTTTTCCAGCCAGCCGGCGTACAGCGCGCCGCGCGCGCGCTTCACCACGCGCGGCCCGCGATCTGTCTTCACCAGCGCAACGCGAGAGGTCATGCCCTGCGGCAGGGTTTTGAGGGCGCGCGCCTGGCCCAGTGCTTCGCGCACTGGGGCCGGCAGCGTGTCGAGTGTCAGGCCGGCGCGGCTCAAGCGACAACTTCCTGGCCAGACGCAGCCGATTCCTGGATTCGCTCCAGGATTTTCAGCACGGCCAGCGCTTCTTCTGGTTGAACGAGCAGCGGGTTTTCGCCACGAATCGCGCCCACAAAGCTGGCGATGGAGCGCGTGGCGCCGCCCGATGGGTAAATGGACAGATCGGGCGTCTGTGGCTCGATCTTGCCGTCGAGCGACTTATAGAAGCGCAGCGGTGTGTCTTTGCCATAGCGATCCGCCGAGCGATCGGCCCCGCCGCGCGTGCCGAACAGCGTCACGCGCTCTTCGCTCAGGCCAAAGGCGGCCCAGGTGACGATCAGCCGGATGACGCCGCCGCCGGCCAGGGTGAGATGGGCAACGGCGGTGTCTTCGACATCGTAGCGCCCTTCTGTGCCCCGGTCGACGCCCCATCCGCCCAGGCCGATTTTCTGTTCGCCCAGCGCCATGCTGGTGAAGCCGCGCACGGCTACGACCTGTGGAAAGCCGGTGATATAGAGCGCCAGGTCGAGCATGTGCACGCCGATATCGAACAATGCGCCGGCGCCGGCCAGCTCTTTGTTGGTGAACCAGCTACCAAAGCCGGGGATGCCCTGCGCGCGCACCATGCGCACATCGGTCAAATAGACGCGCCCCAGCTCGCCCCGCGACACGGCCTGTCGCATGGCCTGCGCAGCGGGATCGAAGCGCATGTGCTGATTGACGCTGAGCAGCCTGCCCGACTTGTGGGCAGCCGCGATCATGCGCGCGGCGTCGGCGGCATGGATGGCAACCGGTTTCTCGCACAGCACGTGTTTGCCGGCTTCCAGCGCGGCGATGCTGGCCGGCGCATGGAAGGCATTCGGCAGGCACACCGAAATGATGTCGATGTCGGGCCGCGCGATGAGTTCGTGATAGTCGGCGTAGGCGTGTGGGGTGTTGAATTCGGCGGCCACACT
This sequence comes from Thermoflexales bacterium, assembly GCA_034431495.1. Taxonomy (GTDB): domain Bacteria; phylum Chloroflexota; class Anaerolineae; order J036; family Brachytrichaceae; genus Roseilinea. Next base: position 1,270 of record DAOUDB010000234.1, on the reverse strand, counting down.
GCGGGCGCGGTCGAGATTGGTGTCGCACACGGCAACCACCTGAACGCCGGCTGCCTGATAGCCGGGGATGTGGCCGCGCCGGCCGATTTCGCCGCAGCCGAGGACGCCGGCGCGAAGGGTCATGTTCGTCATTGATGCAGCTCCTGTTAAGTGACGATTCGGGTTGGATTAATCAGTCGCATAGCCGTACCGGCGTGCGTGCGCGCGTCACGGCGGGCGCTAGTTTACACCCGCGCAGGAGCACGCAGCAGCGAGATGCTTGAATGGGGCCACCTCTTTGCAGACGTGGAAACAAGGTGGCGCGAGATTAGATCTCGCGGCACGCATAAGCTTCAGTGGGGCCACATCTTTGCATACGTGGAAACAAGGTGGCGCGAGATTAAATCTCGCGGCACGCATAAGCTTCAGTGGGGCCACCTCTTTGCATACGTGGAAACAAGGTGGCGCGAGATTTAATCTCGCGGCACGCATAAGCTTGAATGGGGCCACTTGGCCACCGCCGAGGCCAGCGGCGCCTGAAGATCTGTGCCGAGGTAGCGCTGGGTCAGCTCCACGCTCAGAAAGAATGCGAGCAACTCGCCATGCGTGATCTGGAGGTTGGGCAACGTCCACGTTGGCTCGGTGTAATACCAGCCGCGCCGTTTGCGGTCGGTCGCCAGCGGCGCGCGCAGGCGCTCCAGCATGAACCTGCGATCGTTGAAGATTACGCGCTTGCTGACTTCCAGATCGTGGGCCAGGCTTTCAGCACTGGGGAAGAGGCCGGCACGTACCTGCCGATCTATTTCGAATAACCGTTCAAGTTGCTGGCGTTGTGACATTCCCTATTTCACCCCTGTCATCTTTTGGGTATGACACTTGAAGCCGACTATCTTGCAATTGCCGAATCAGTGTGCCCACATAACGTTGGGAGCAGATTGATATGAACCACAAAGAAGCAAAGAGCACGAAGGCGGGCATGGTCTATTCCCTCTTGTTGGTCTTGGTTTCCTGGTGGTTTGGCAGCGTTTGACCGGCCGGCGTGGGCATGGTATAGTCAGCGGGCGGTTTCCAAGTCCGTGTCAGGAAAGGTGGCCGAGTGGTTTAAGGCGGCGGTCTTGAAAACCGCTGTGGGGCTTGTCCTCACCGTGAGTTCGAATCTCACCCTTTCCGTGGGGAGATGCCGGAGTGGACGAACGGAGCCGCCTGCTAAGCGGTTGTGCGCCTAAAAAGTGCACCCAGGGTTCGAATCCCTGTCTCCCCGCTCCAGCCGGGCAGGTGTTACATCCACAAA
>DAOUDB010000233.1:0-4254 GCA_034431495.1 Thermoflexales bacterium | reverse complement strand
GACGCCGAATGTCGCGTCGGCTGCCGAATCCACCAACAGCGCGATCTGGCGGCCCAACTTGCCCCGCGCGGGGGTGTATCAGGTGCAGGTGTTTGTGCCCAATCGCGCGGCGATCGTGTGGACGTGCGGCGGCGGCAACCCGGTGTGGGACACCAGCAGCGCTCGCTATACCGTGAAGCATCGCGATGGCGAGACGACCTACGTGGTGGATCAGGCGCCGCTGCACGATGCCTGGGTGAACATCGGCGCGTATTACTTCAACGCCGGCATGGATGGCTACGTGCGCTTGAGCGACGTGACCGGCGAACCCTCGCTGACGCGCTACGTCTCCTTCGACGATGTGAAGTTCGTATTCATGGGGCAGTAGGCCGTTATGCGACTCCCAGCCGGCGGTTGGCCTCGATGATGGCCGCGTCGGCGGCCCAGAAAATATTGTGCTCGCCAATCTCCTCGGTCAGCCTCGACCGGTCGAGCATGGCCCGCACCTGAGGTTGCACAGCGCACAACATCAGTTCGCCGCCGCAACGGTGTTGCGCCTCGATCGTCTCTTCGATCAGTTCCAGCCCGCTCACGTCAATGAGCGGCACGCCGCGCATGGACACGATCAGCACCCGGCAGCACTGATGGTCGCCGTATTCGCGGCGAAATGCCTGGGCGGCGGCAAAGAACAATGGGCCGGTAACGTACATGACGCTGATGTCGGGGTGCGTGCTGTCGATCTGATGGCCGCGCTCTTGAAGCATTTTGACATCAACCTCTTTGCGGTTGACCGATACGTTGCTGGACTGATAGACGTAAAGCAGCGCACTCAGCCCGACGCCGATGATGATGGCCTGCGTCAGGTCGAGCAAGGCGGTGGCGATCATTGTGATCAGAAACAGCGCGATGGCGCCGCGGAAGCGATGGCGGAACATCCAGCGAATTTCCTCCCATTCGTTCATGCGGATGGCGGTGGCCATCAGCACGCCGGCCAGGGCAGCCAGTGGCACGCGGGCGATGATCGGCCCCAGCAACAGCACGCACAACAGCAGGATGACACCGTGCAGCACGCTGGTCAGGCGCGTTTGCCCCCCGCTGTTGATGGCAACGCTGGTGCGGGCAATTGCTGCCGTTGCCGGCACACCGCCGAAGAGAGGGATGAGCAAATTGCCCACGCCCTGGGCAATCAATTCCTGGTCGCCGTCCATTTTGGCGCCGGTGGCCTTGCTGCCTACGGCGCCGCACAGCAGCGACTCAATCGCTCCCAGCGCAGCCACACTCAAGGCCGGCACGATGAGTTGTGGCGCCTGTTGAAGCGTTTCTGCGTTCAGGGTTAGCCGCTGGTCAAGCAGAATTGAGCGGGGAATGTCGCCGATGACCGGCTCTTGCCAGTTCAGCGCCAGTGTCAGCACAGACGCAAACACCAGACCCAGCAACGACCCCGGCACGCGCTTGCTGATCGATTTGGGCAGCAGGAAGATGGCAGCCAGCACCACGCCGGCGGTTGCCATAGTCTGCCAGTTGATCGGGTAGTCGAAGCGCAGGAAACCGAGCAGTTTGAGCACGGTGCTTTCATGGCTGATCCCCAGCGCGCTGAGGAAGGGAATTTCGGCCGGCTGCACCTGCGCGCCGACGAAATTGCCAAGCTGCCCGACGAAAATGATGATGGCGATGCCGCTGGTGAAGCCGGTGATGACCGGCCTGGGAATGAGCAGCACGGTTCGCCCCAGCTTGAAGATGCCGACCAGCAGGATCAGCGCGCCGGCCATGAAGCCGACCAGCAGCAATGCCTGCGATCCATATTGATTGGCGACCAGGATCAGCACGGCAGACATGGCGCCGGTTGGCCCGCTGATCTGGAACGGCGCCCCCGACAGTCCCCCAACGACGATGCCGGCCAGGATGGCCGTGACCAGGCCGGCGGCCGGCGTGCTGCCCGAAGCGATGCCGAATGCCAGCGCAAGCGGCAGCGCAACGGCTGCAACGGTCAGGCTGGCGAGCAGGTCCTTTTGAAAAGCGCCAAAGGAGTAGTCGCGAAACTCGTCTCGAAGGATTTGAAGCAGTGGGATGTTCATAGTGGTTGCGCAGTTTCTTTCGTTAGTGAGGGTGATAATTTGCCCGGGCATCATCGCTTTCGCGCCGGCGCATTGGCCCGGCGCAGTTCAGCCAGCAGCGCCTGATCGTAGACGATCTGATTGTTGAAAATGTCGCGCGCCACGTCCATCAATGTGAACAACAACGGATCGCGCGCTGCGTAGAAGACAGTCGTGCCTTCCTTGCGCGACGCCACGATGCCGGCGGCGCGCAGCCGGGCCAGTTGCTGTGACACAGTGGACTGCTCGGCGCCTAATGCAGTCTGAATGGCGTTGACGCTTTGCTCGCCCTGCCGGAGTTGCTCCAGGATTGCCAGGCGGACAGGATGCGCCAGCGCCTTGAAAAAAGCGGCCTTGAACTGATGGAGCGGTTGGTTCATGTTCTCTGAGATGAGAGTTATATTCGAATAACTAAATATAACCGATGTCTCGGAAAATCCGGCCCGAATATGGCTGCTGCAAACTCGCTTGACAGGCGACGAAAACTGTGCGGCGAGGCAAGGCAGACGGGGCAAGCCAGGCGGCTTGCCCCTACAAATTGCGACGCGCCGCCGGGCCGGGGCGCGTATTACAATTGCCATATTCACGCGCTAAGGAGGTTGGCAGAGGAGGAAAGTCAAGCTCTCGTATTGGACGAAAATGTGTACGGTGCTCGCGTTCGATTGATTCCAAGTTTGATTAGACCAGGAGGTTCGATCATGCCAGTCAACCGCAGTTTGTCACGTCGTCAGTTCCTCAAAGTGTCCGCCATGGGCGCTGCCGGCGCTGCGCTTGCCGCATGCGCAGCCCCGCGGTCCGCGCCAACCACTGGCGGTGAAGCGCAGCCAACATCTGCTCCCCCGGCCGCCGGCGGCGTCATCAAGTGGGCCGAGTTCTACTCGCTGCTGCAGGATGTGAATGGAAAGCTGAACCAGGATTGGATTGCTGGCGTCGTCAAACAGTTCGAAGAGGCGAACCCAGGCTGGACCGTCGAGCAGGAAGCCATCAAGTGGGACCAGATCGACCAGAAGGCGATCCTGGATCTGACCGCCGGCGTCGATCACGACCTGATGTTCAGCTCGCCGCAGTTGATGGCCAAGCACCTCAAGACGGAGACCTACATCGACCTGACGCCGCTGTTTGGCCAGCTCGACAAGGCCGAGCAGGATGACCTGAACTGGAGCCCCGGCTACAAGGCGGCCTCGGTGGGCGGCAAGCAGATCGGCCTGGCGACTGGCGTGCACACGCGCACGAACGTATATAACCGGAACATGTTCCAGGAAGCCGGCGTCGATCCTGACAAGCCGTTGACCACACTGGATGAAGTCGTCGAAGTGGCGAAGAAGACCACCAAGGCCGACCAGGACATCTGGGGTCTGGGCATGTACCTGGGCAACAGCCGGGCCACGATCGAACTGTACTACGCCCCGATCGTGTGGGCGTTTGGCGGCGACTTCTACGACGCGGCCAACATGAAGGCCACCCTGGCCAACGATGCCAGCGTTCAGGCTGTGCAGTGGTTGTATGACCTGGTGTATACGCACAAGGTCACGCCGCCCTACTCGTTTGCGGCAGACGGCACCTACGACAATCTGATCCTGCAAGCGTTCATCGACAGGAAGATTGCCCAGGGCATGGGCTTCGGCAGCTACTGGATCGGCGCGGTGCAGAGCAAGGACATGTTCAAGGATTGCTTCCCGGCTACTGCTGCCTGCGAGCCGGCCGAAGCCGGCGTGATGGTTCAGCCCGGCGCCGCGCGCGCGCAGTTCACCAATGCGTGGTGCATGTCGATCCACAAGCTGAGCAAGAACGTGGACATGGCCTGGAAGCTGATGATGACCGTCTTCAAGGCCGAGAACCTGAAGACGTACCCCGACGCGGGTCTGCCGGCCCGACTGTCGGCCTGGGAGGCGCCGGAGTACAGCTCGGCCTTCTACCAGACCTGGCTGGAAGCGGCCAAGAATGGCAAGCCCATGCCGCCAACGGCATACTACGCCGAACTGGCCGACACGATGGCTGCCGCCATTCAGGAGATCATGTCGAAGCAGGCCGACATCCCGGCCACCCTCAAGAAGTTCGACGACGAGTGGAACAGCAAGTACGCCGGCCAGTGATCCCGCAGCACTCCGCGCGCCCGGTTGGTCTGTCCGTCGTTCGTGTCGATTCCGATAAGTTGGCGCCGCACATGCTGCGGCGCCAACTC
>DAOUDB010000232.1:0-1670 GCA_034431495.1 Thermoflexales bacterium | reverse complement strand
CAGCCGCCGTCACGCCAGATTAGCGCGAGACGATCGGCACGTAGATGCGAACAGGTTCCACCGTCGCCGACACCGAAGCGTGATTCACCTCAACGTTGTCGAGCAGCACCTGCGAGGTGGCCGTGATCACGCCGCTCATCGCCGTCACGCGCACGGCGTAGGACATGGTATGCGAGCCGCCCGCCGGCACGCTGCCCTGCCACGCCACCACAAACGACGCCGCGGCCTGAGGCGATTGAGAGATTTGTTGAGCCAGCAGGCTGTCCGGCCCGACGCCGCCGACCGCGCTGCCGCTCACATACTGGGTGCCGTTCGGGATCGTCCCAACCAGCAGCACATTGCTGGCGTTGCCGGGGCCGGCATTGGTGATGGTCAGCGTGTAGGTGACGATCTCGCCGGTCCGGACAACGCCTCCGCCCGATTGCGCAATCACGCTCGGCGTGAAGTCAACCGTGGTGGCATCCTGGAAGAAGTGAACGGTTGTCGAGACGATCTGACTACCGCCCACGGCGAAGATCGTGGCCGGGCCGGCATCGAGCGGCGCAGTCAACGTGACCACAAGCTGGCCCGATGGGTTGGTCGAGCCGAAGCCGGACGACAGCGCGCCCTTGCTGGTCAGCACAGTCACGGTCACGCCGTTCAACGGATTCAGGATGACATCGCGCAGGGTGATCGTGAGCACGGTCGTGCTGGAGCCATTCGCCGGCAACAGCGTGAGCCGTGGGACGATGGCGCTGCGGCGCGTGTAGGTAATGCGGCCTTCCAGCGCCGGCGACACAGGCGAGAACTGTTGCAGATAGTCGATCACGGCCTGCTCGAGCGGCGGCCCGAAGTCATACGGGTTGATGGCAAAGTTGCGGAACATGGTGTAGAAGTCGCCGCCGGTGCGGACAAAGTTGTTCGTCACCACCCTGTAGCGCGTCGCCGGATTGAGCGGGCTCCACGTGTTGTCGGGGTTGCGCACCTCCGCCGTGATCACGCGCGAGCCAATCGGCTGATAAGGATCCCATCTGAAGCGCATGCCAGACAGTTGCGGGAAGCGCCCGTCGGCCGGGTAGTTGCTGACGCCGTTCTCGAGCGCGCTCAACAGCAGCGAGCCGGTGATTTCGAAGGTGGCCATGGTGTTGCCAAACGGCAGAACGGACAGCACCTCGCCATAAGTCACCGGGCCAATGTCAATCGGCGCGCGCAAGCCGCCGCCGTTCTGATAGGCAATCTGGTAGTGGTCAGTGACCGGCAGGGTTTCATTGATCTTCCACAGCATGGCGTCGGTGACAAAATTGCCCAGCACGCACTCCAGGCGCCGGCAGATCTGCGCCGAGCCAGACAGCAGCGGCATATCCACCGTTGAAGTGCCAACGACAGCCGCCCCGAGCGCTGCCACCGGCGCGGTGTATGTCGGCGACAGGATATTGGTGACAACAGGATCGAGCGGGATCGTGTTGGTCATGAAGATGGGATTGCCTGACGACGCGATCACCGAGCCGGTGGGGCTGAACGTCACGTTCAGGTTGCCGAGATAGCGACCCCACTGGAATGCCTGCACGATCAGGACGGGATTGCCATCCGGCGCGCTGACTACGGTCGGGTACTCGCCGGCCGGCGTGTCGGTCGCGCCGGGCGCAACCACGATCGGCGTCTGAGGGGTGCGCAGGAACGAGTGGCTGTGC
>DAOUDB010000231.1:0-14674 GCA_034431495.1 Thermoflexales bacterium | reverse complement strand
CGATTCATCTGCCCGACCCGCGACACGATCTCCATTACGCCCGCCCGGCCACACAATGGAACGAAGCACTGCCGCTCGGCAACGGTATGCTTGGCGCGCTGGTGTGGGGCGATGGCCGCCCGCTCACCCTCTCGCTCGACCGCGCCGACTTGTGGGACCTGCGCCCCGTGCCCGAGTTCCATGCGCCAGAATACACCTACGCGCAAATGGTGGCGTGGCATCGCGCCGGCCGGCACGACGACCTGGTGCGCCTGTACGAAGCGCCCTACAACCGGGCTGCGCCGACCAAGATTCCCGCCGGCCGCATTCACTTGACATTCCCCGCCGGCGTTGAGTTTGCAGCGGCCACCCTCAGTCTGCGCGACGCGCTGGCCGGTGTCCAGTTGAGCACCGGCGCGATCGCGCGCGTTTTTGTGCATGCCACCGAGCCGGTGGGTTTCATTCGCGTGCAGGGCGTTGCGCCCGAGGTGGCGCTGGTCGCGCCGGCGTTTGGCGGCGCCGTGAGCGAAGCGGCAGCCGGCGGCATTCGCGCCGGCGATCTGGCTCAACTGGGCTACCCGCCGCCGGATCAGACAGCCGGCCCCACGTGGCGCGCATTTGCCCAGCAGGGGGCAGAAGGGTTTCGCTTTGCCGCGCATGTCGCATGGCATGAAGCCGGCGGCGCGTGGGAAGCAGCCTGGAGCATCGCCAGCAGTTTCGAGGGTGATGACCCGTCTGCGATTGCCCGCGCGCGCGTCGAGGCTGCTCTCGAGGCCGGGTTCGATGAAAAGTTTGCATCTCACGCCGCATGGTGGCGCGCGTTCTGGGCGCAATCGGCGGTGCGCCTGCCCAACCCTGTCATCGAACGGCAGTGGTATCTGGACACGTACAAGTTCGGCGCAGCCAGCCGGCGCGGCGCGCCACCCATTACCCTGCAAGGCCCGTGGACGGCGGATGATGGCGGACTGCCGCCGTGGAAAGGTGACTATCACCACGACCTCAACACGCAGTTGAGTTATTGGCCCTGCTACAGCGGCAATCATCTGGAAGAGGGATTGAGTTATCTGGACTGGCTGTGGGAGACGCGCCCGGCCTGCTTCGACTGGACGCGCCGCTTCTTTGGGATGCCGGGGTTGAACGTGCCGATGACTGCCGATCTAAACAACAACCAGATCGGTGGTTGGCGGCAATACACGCACTCGCCGACGACAGCCGCCTGGCTGGCCCAACACTTTTACCTGCATTGGAAATACAGCGCTGACCCCGACTTTCTGCGGCAGCGCGCCTATCCATATCTGCGCGATGCCAGCGTGTTTATCGAGGCCGTGAGTGCGCAGCGCGACGCGCAGGGCTTTCGTACCCTGCCCCTCAGCGCGTCGCCCGAGATCAATGACAATCTGCCCTCGGCCTGGTTCGACACGCTGACCAACTACGATCTGGCGCTGATGCGCTGGCTGTTGGGCGCGACGGCGGAGCTGGCGGACGAAGTGGGGCAGGCCGGCGAGGCAGCGCACTGGCGCGGCGTGCTGGGCGAGTTCCCTGATTTTGCGCGCGGCGCGGATGGCCGGCTGCTCGTTGCGCGCGACTATCCGCTGCCGGAGTCGCATCGTCACTTCTCGCACCTGATGGCGATTCATCCGCTCGGTTTGATCGACTGGGAAGACGGCCCCGACGCGCGGCAAACTATTCGCGCGTCTCTGGATGAGCTGCAGCGCATGGGCATGAGTCTGTGGTGCGGCTACAGTTTTGCCTGGCTGGCGAGTCAGGCTGCGCGCGCGCGCGATGGGGACACGGCGGAGAAGGCGCTGGAGATTTTTGCCACAGCCTTCACGCTGCGCAACAGCTTTCACTGCAATGGCGACCAGTCGGGCAAGGGCTACTCGCAGTTCACATACGATCCCTTCACGCTGGAGGGCAACTTTGCCGCCGCTGCCGGTGTGCAGGAGATGCTGTTGCAAAGCCAGCGCGGCGTCATTCGCCTGTTTCCGGCCGTGCCTGATGCCTGGCGCGATGTGTCATTCACCACGCTGCGCGCCGAGGGGGCCTTTTTAGTGTCGGCGCAGCGCGTTGGGGGCCGGGTGGCGTGGGTGGAGGTTGTGGCCGAGCGGGGTGGGGTGTGCCGGCTGGCCGCGCCGTTTGGCGCTGAAGATGTTACGTTGCGGCTTCAGCCGGGGGAGCGGTGTGTTCTGGGCGCCGGCTGATAAGGACCCAGGAACCGCTCGCCGTTGAAGTGGATCAGGTGGGAAGGAGCATCGGCGACCCACACTTCGGTTGCCCAGGCGATATCGGCGAGATAACGACCCATGATGGCGCGGTTGGGAAAAGCTGTCACATAGACCAGCCCGGCCGTTGAGCGGGCAAATAATCTGGACAGTTCAGCGTGACGCTTGCCATCGACCGGGCCGTGGCTGGTGACAGATTCCACCAGCAGCAGCCAGTTTTTTGTCGCGTAGTACAGCACCACATCAGGCATTTTGCCGTGCGAATCAAGCTTGACACCGAGCTGGGCCAGCAGGGCAGCATCGAAGTACCCCCACTTGTTGCCGGTGTCTCCGACGTAGACCAAAACACTGCCGGGCGCAAAACGGGGGGCAAACTCCTCGATAATGCTCCGTATTAACTCGTTGTGCTCGCCCGGGCTGAGTGTGATCTGTCTGCCCGGTGTGATTTCGACCGGAATTCGCTTTTGCTCGCGCTCTCTGGCGTATCGGGCGGTCAGTGTCTCGCGCATGGCGAGATAGGCCGTCAGGTTGTCGCGCCACTTTGGTGTGGTGAATGTGCGCAGCAGGGCGAGCACATTCGGTTCGATCTGATAGACGGCTTTTGGACTGTTTACCGGACGGTTTGGATTGTCTGGATTGTAGAGAGCTATGCCGGCGTCGCAGAACTGGTGCATGGTCTGGCGGCGGAAGGTTTCGCGCGTGTTCGGCGCGTACCTCTTGCCATAGTTTATCCGCACCCAGTTCATGATTGAAGTAATGCCAAGCAGTGGGTTTTCTGCTTGCGACCACGGCTTGTCCGGTGTGAGGTTGAGCAGAGCCAGCAGGCACAACGCAGATCGTTCGTTGTGTTGTGCTCGCGGCAGCCCCAGCGACGCGAGGATTTGCAGCGCAGCCTCGATGTGGTGATGCGTCTTGTTGATCGTCATCGAAGCAGAGCTTCCAGTTTGGCGTCAATTTGCCCTTGTGTGAGCGTCTCTTGTTGCATGGCCCAACAGCCCAGTGCAATCAGGTCAGCGCGCGAGGGATACTTCATCAGCCTGAGATCGGTGGCGTTGACCTGCGTGTGCCCGTTGAAGCGCCGAAAGCACTGATCGACAGCGGTTGTATTGAGGAACACAGCCAGCCCCCGCGCCAGGGGTTCGGGTAAGCCTCGCCTGGCGTCGTGGAAGACATTGAGGTGGTTCTCGAAGCCAAGCATGGGCGCGTCGCCGAACACTGTCGGATCGACCACGCTTGCCACGATGCGGCGCCTTTCTTCCTTTGATGAGAAACGCCGTGCCACACAGTAGAAGCCATTTGAATACAGCCACTTTTCGGTGTCTTTATTGCGTTCGATGGCGTTCGGTCTTTTCATGCCCTCAATGGGCCACCGGAGCTTTTGCCCACTGAAGTGGGCGGGATAAAGCAATGGAACAGTGCCCGGACCGGGCATCTCGCGCAAGTGATCCTTCAGGCGAAAATCTACTACCGGCCCCGTTGACACCTGGATGCCGAGATCGGCCAGCGTGTAGCCGAAGGCTGGCCACAACTCAATTCTGTTCGGTGCGGATGAAGTGGGAATATGGATGAAATGCTCTGCGTCGTCCGGGAGCACGATTTGCTCGAAAGGGTAAGCGCAGGCAGCCAGGTCGGAGAAAGTGTCATCGGTCGAGGTCGAGATGGTCACATTCCCCTGCTTGCTGCCGCGCTCCAGCAGGATGATGACATTCTCCTGCAGTACATCGTCATCCTTGAACGCTTTGCTGCGAGATTCGAACAAGTGTATGTGCCGAATGGCAGCGTGCTTCAGCACCAAGTTGCGGAAGGAGCGATAGTAGGGTCCGTTGCAGAAGCTGCGTGGGATGATCGCCACGAGTTGGCCGGCAGGCGCCAGTTGGGCAAGAGCCAGCGCAACAAAAGCAGAGTAGAGATTGACCGTTTCGATGCCGATGCGCCGCAGGGCCAGCCAATAGGTGGAGTTGCTGTTCAGTTTCCTGTAAGGTGGGTTGAGAATCGCATGGGTGTACGCGGTGAGCGGCTTTGCGAACAGATCCTGCGATAGCGTGTGCGCGCTCGAAAGTATGAAGTCGTCTCCAACGATGCGCAAGCTGAAGTGGTCACGGGTGGCGTATGGCGCTAGCGCATCTCTCAGGTGCGAGTGCAGGGTTGTGTCAATCTCAAAGGCCACTGCTTCGACGCTGTTGAAGTGCAGATGCCCGGCAACCCAGCGCTCCACGAATGCGGCAGTCAGTGATCCGATGCCGGCTCCGGCATCCAGCAGCCGGCAATCGCCGCCCCTGTCAGAGAAAAGAGAGGCCATGAAGTCGGCGATGTGTGCAGGCGTGAAGAACTGCCCGAGATGGGTTTTCTTTGCCGTCTCGGTGCTATTGCATATCAATCGCTGGTTGGCTTCAAAGGTGGCGAGCATCAGTCTGTTTACCGGCCGGCTTTGGCGCACTTCGCGTAGATCACCTTGCTAATTATAGGGTGTAGTACCATGTCCCCACCATGAGCACTCACGCCAAAGTCCTCTCCGGCAATCCCATCCTGCGTGGGCGCGGCGTGTGCGACCCGCACGTGCGCATCTTCAACGATCGCGCCTGGTTGTACGCCACGCACGACAAATCCCCCGCCAGCACCACCTTCGTCATGGAAGACTGGTGGGTCTGGTCGTCACCCGATCTGGTCACCTGGACGCACGAATGCACCCTGCGGCCTGAAGACACCTACATCGGCCCCGGCTTCACCTCATGCTGGGCTACCGACGCTGCCGAGCGCAATGGCAAGTACTACTGGTACTTCTCTGAGGCCAATCGCAGCACCGGCGTGGTGGTGGGTGAAACGCCGGCCGGCCCGTGGCGCGATCCGTTAGGCCGGCCTCTCGTCAGCCCCGACGACGCCCCCGCCGGCGCCTATGACCCCGGCGTGTTCATCGACGACGACGGAACCCCCTACCTCGTCTTTGGCGTGTGGGATTACTACATCGCCCGGCTGAACGACGACATGATCTCGCTGGCCGAAACCCCGCGCCGCATCACCATTCACAACCCCGAAGGGCCGTATGGCAAGGGCAAGCTCGACGACAAGCCTTATCTGCACAAGCGCGCCGGCGTCTATTATCTCTCGTGGGGATGCTACTACGGCATGTCCGATCGCGTGTATGGGCCTTATGAGTGCCGTGGGTCGGTGATCCAGGAAGCGTATGTGGACGAGCCGTTGCGCTACACGCACGCCGCCCTCACCTACGACCGGCACGGCTCGTTCTTCGAGTGGCGCGGGCAGTGGTACTACATCTGCAACGACATGAGCCAGACGCGCACCGAGTTCTTCCGCGAATCGTCAATTGGCTATGTCTTCTACCGCGACAATGGCGAGATCGAGCCGGTGCGCCTGATGACTGCCGGTGTGGCGTGGCCGTAAATGCAAGCCGGCCTGACGATCAATGGCCGGCCCAAAACGCATCCAGCGCCTGAGTCGTTTCGGCCAGCTTCTCGAAGTGCGGCAGGCCGCGCGTCGGCCAGATGCGTTCCGCGCGCCATTGAGTATTACGCGCCAGCACGCGCGGCAACAGGTTGAAGCTGGTGTAAGGGTCCTGATCGTAGAGCGCCAGCGTCGGGGTGGTCAATTGCTCATAGACGCGCGCAGCCACATCGCGCGTGAACAGCTTGCCACTGACGAAGTAGAGCGGGGCGTGGTGCGCGCCGATCTGGTGGCTGGTGAGATAGGCATACTCGACCAGTTCCTCGTCCACCGGCCCGGCGAAGCTTTGCTGCAAGAACCAGCGAATGCTCTTGCGCGTGGCCAGCAGGTCGAAGAAAGCCTGCCCCCATAGCGGATAAGACAGCACCTTGTGCGCAATGTCGCTCACGCCACTGTCATTGGCGCGTTGTGTGGCGCGGCCGGTATTGCGTGGGCGCAGGCCGCTTGGCGAGATCAAGGCTAACGAAGCGAACAGCTCGGGGCGCGCCAGCGCCGCCGATGCGGCGAACTCACTGCTGAGCGATAGCGCCACCACGTCGGCCGGCGCTGTCACCTCGCGCTCCAGAAACTCGATAATGACATCCCGGTAGAGCTGCGCCGAATAGACCCGGTTGGATCGCTCCGAGAATCCAAACCCCGGCAGTTCCAGCGCAAACACAGGCCGGCTGCCCTGATAGTGGTGGAACAATGGCCGCATCTCGTAGGCCGATCCGGCGGCGTTGATGGAATGCAGCAGCGCCAGCGGCCGGCCCGTCCCCGACCGATCGCTGTAGAAGTTCACCATGCCACAGGTCGCGCTGGACAGCAATTGCCGAGGCGCGTTGACCGCGTTTGGAAGGGGCAGGCTGTGATCGATGACTTTGCGACTATAGGTAATCCAGCCGGCGGCGGCGGCGATGCCGGCGATCTTGATCAGCGCGAGACCGTTCCACAGACCAGAAGTGTTTTTGCGTTTTTCGAGAGAAAGTGATCGACTCATGGTGTGATGTGTGCGTGGGTTATGCGAGCACGCCGTAATCTTGCAGTCGCACCCGGCTTGGATCCACGCCACGCAGCGCGCCGGCGATGAATTCGTTTTCATCCTCTGGCAACTGATCGGCCTGGCGTGACAGCCGATCCAGCCAGCCCAGTTCGGTCTCCGGAATCAGCAGCGTGCCGGCGGCGTGGGCAGCGCGCAGGGCAGCCAGCGTTGCCTGCGCGGCGCGGCATGTGCGCCGATAGGATGTCGGCTCGGCCACGATCTGCCCTGCGATATCGATCACGACATCGGGGCGCAGCACAAACGCTTGCGGGTCAAGCCGGGCATCGGATTCGACCAGGCAGTTGCGCATGTTCAGCGCGACAGATCGGCCCCCTGCCGAAGCGCAGTTCAACATGCGCGCGGCGTAGGCCAGTTGCTCCACCGAGACAGCCGGCGCCATGCCGCCCAGCAACTTCACGTTTTGCACCGACTCATTGCTGAGCAGATCGGTGGCGGCGCGCGCGATATTGCCGAACGGGATCGGGAAGGCAACAGCAGCTTCGGCGGCGGCAGCCGAGATCGGGCAGCCGGTGATGGCTTTGATGTACGGCCCTTCATAGGCCGCGTCTTTGCCCGGCCCGGTTGCGCCGCGCTCATAGGCGACCAGTGTGCGCGCCACAGTCATCACACGCACCACTGCCGCCCAGACCTTTGGGATGTATCGCTGATGGGCGAGCATCATGGCGGTGTTGCCGAAGCCGCCGGCGCCGTCGCTCGCAGCGATCACGCCATGCTTGCCGGTCTCCATGAGGATGCCGTCCCACAGGCTGGCCATGTCGCGGCATGCCAGCACCCCAATGGCCAGCACGGCCAGAGGCAGGTTGCCGTACAGCAACGCCTCGTCGCATACTTCTTTGCCGCCGGTCGATTCGATCGACACCATGTCGGCCCCGGCCACAGCGCACAACTCGAACGACCGCATCATGCGATCCCACATCTCGCCGTCATACAGTTTTGGCGGGCGCGTGTAGGGGCGGATGTCGTTAGGCGTCACACGCAGGGCGCATTTCAAGCCGTCGGCTTTGGCGTATTTGTCCAGCGTCACACGCAGGATGGCGGTGACGTCGGCGCCCCAGTCCGGCTCGAGCGTCATGGGTGGCAGCAGCTCGAACTCCACAACGAGGCCGGGGACCTGCAATTCGACGGCGCGCGCACACACGGCTTCGATCATGCCGGCATACTGCGATTGCACGTCGGGCATGCTCTCGGCGGTGATCTCCATCGTCGGCAAAGTGAAGTTAATCTCCGGGTAGACCGTGCCGCCGCCGATCACCAGGCCGTTCCCGACCTCGATCGGGCGCGGCGCGTGGCCGAAGATGAGATCATCTGCGTTGCGAATAGCCAGGGTGTTGTAACGCACCCCATTGCGCTTGCTCATGGTTTTCAATATTTCCCTTTGCGGGTCCATCGTGCGATTTTGGCAATGATAGCATCAGCTTCTTCCACAGAAGCGGCGCTGGTTTGCATCATGACGCCTTCGGGGTTCAGGTTGTCCATGAACAACTCGATCTCCCACGGCTCAACCACGATGTGCGCGTTCTTGCCGGCGTTCTGAATTTTCTGGAAGACATGCATCCAGCGCGAGGCAGGTTTGGCGCCGTCGCCATACACAAATTGAATGGCATCCAGTTTGGGGATGTCGAGCAGCATGTCGAGATGGCGCAGTGCGCCGGGGCCGTCCAGATGATAGATCGATCGGTCGAGCCAGGCGATCTCGGCCAGCAGTTCGGGCAGGAAGAATTCCTCGAACATTTCGGTCGAGATCATGATGGAGAAGTCGTTGGAGGGGATGTAGTAGCGTCCACCATCGACGAACAGGTGCGTCCAACTGGTGCAGATGGTCTGGCCGGCTTCTCGGATAACCTGATGGTTGAGTTTGAAGAAATCGAAGAAGGCCGGGTAGATGTGATGCATCAGCGCATGCGCCTGCTCTGGCGATTCGACCAGGTCGATGCACAACTGTTGCGGGTCGCGGAACGAGGCTGCCAGGTCGCCGCCGGGGTGGATATCGGTGAGGCCGACCAGGAACTTGCCCCGGCCGGCCTCCAATGCGCGGCGTGTCATCTCGAGGATGCAGCGCAGGTATTCGTTATCCGGGTCGATCCGAAGTTTGGGGATATCGGCCCAGTCGTGCAGGATCGGCTCGGACCATGATGAGCCTTCGGTGAAATTCAACGGCGCGCCATAGCAGGCGGTGAGAATTTCGGGGCCGAGGTTGGGCATGTAGATGGGCAGGCTCTCGCCGGCCCAGTAGGTGTTGGCCGCGTGAATGGCTGCGCATTCCACTTGATAGTCGATATCCATCCAGCGCTCGCGCAAGGTGGCGTGTGTTTTGGCCGGCCAGGGCTGAACACTGGGCTTTGGCGCACTGAGCAAAATGGTGGCGCGGTCGATGATCTCGCCTTCCCACCAGGCGGCCATGCGTTCGACGACCCTGGCGGCGTCGGGCTTGTATTCGAGCGTCAGCGTTGCTGCCGAATGTGATGCGGATGTGGTCATGGTCATGGCGCTGATTGTAGGCGCTTTGGCCATCCGTCGCTTTGTTCCCCTGTTACCCTGCTGTCTCTACGCGCCCTCCCTTGCATCCCTGTTCTACTGTCGCCTGTCACCCCTGCGGATACCTGCCAAATTCCTGGCCGGCTTCGTACATGGCCTGAAAGTTGCGGATGGGCGTCTCCGGCGCGCAGTTGTTTCCGTCGTGCAGAATGAAGCGCCCCCCGCGCATCACGCCCGATTCGCACAGCCGGCGCACTGCCGCGCGAATTGCCTCTTGCGGCCCGTGCCGCAGCAGGTGTGGCGCGATATTGCCGATCAATGTCGCTCCCTCTCCCAGTTCCTCGCGCGCCTGGCCCATGTCGGTGGGAAAGCCGAGGTCGAACGTCTGGATGTTCAATTCATCCTGAAGCAGTTTGAGGTGGCGCTGCACGCGGCCGCACAGGTGGATGCCGTTCGGCCCGCCCAGCGAGAACTCGGCCAGCAGCTTCTTGTGATAGGGCATGACGAACGCTTTGTACATCTCGGTAGAGAGCAGTTCGATGCTGTCATCGGCGAAGAACCAGCCGGGGCTGGGGTAACTGCCGCCGAGCCGAGTTATCACAGCTTTCATGCGCCGGATTGTGGCGTCGGTGATGAAGCCAAGCAGGTCGTGCACAAATTGTGGATCGTCGTAGAAGTCCCAGGCCAGCTCGCCGGCATCCCGAATGCTGCACGCGATGGTGAGCGGGCCATCGGTGCCGGCTCCGAAGAAACTGCACGGCCCGACCGGGATGCCCTCGAAGTCGGTCGTCTTGCGCTTTTCTTCGAGGCACTCGTAGTGCTCGATGGCGCGCGACAGGGCCGGCCCGCCCAGCGGGTCAGGCGGCGTCATATCGTACAGTTTGCGTTTCTCCTCGCGCAGAATTGGTTCGACGAACGGCATGTCGTTGTGTGGGTAATACAGCGGGCAGCCAAACCAGGCGGCTTCATCACAGTTCTGGTACCCGACGTAGATGCCATTCCACTGTTTCGGGTGGCCCATTTCGGCGTCTTGCGGCACGTTGAAACGCACCCATTTTTGAAATGTTAAATCCACGATCCAGCGCACATCGGGGTTCTCGAAGTAATCTTGCCAAGTGTGGCCCCAGACGTTCAGCTCGGTGTTCTGCACGATCATGCGCGGGTTCATGGAAAAGGTGATCGGCGCGCGGATGGGCCGGCCGGCGTTGTAGGCGTCCCACACTTGTGCGACCTCGGCGTTGTGGCGCGCAAAATCATAAGGTTGGTTCAGTGTGTGCTCGGACATGGTTGCCTCATTTCATCTCAGCGCAGCCCCAGCCGTGTGAACTGGTCTCCCGGCGCGTCGTTGTCGCGCATCAGGCGCGCCATCATTGCGGCCAGGCGCGCCTCGACTTCTGGGTTCTGGATGGGATGGTTCTGGGTGGGGTCGGTTTCCAAATCGAACAGCAGTGTGTGTAGCGGCTCGGCCGACGACCATGGCCGGGCGCCGATTTGCATGGTGCGACAGCCTTTGGTGAAAGTGAACGGCTCGGCCAGCCGGATGTCTTGCAATTCCTCGACTTTGAAGGGGTCGCGCATGTGCGTCGGCATGAGCGTGTAGTCGTTGAGGGGCGTGTTATCAGCGGACGCCGGCCCGCGCATGTAGACGTAGCGTCCATCGGTCAGATTCACGCGCCCGCCGTGAAGGCCGAACAGGCCGGCCTCGCGCAGCGGCGCGTCGCGTTCGATCACATCGCGCAAAGGCCGGCCCTGCATGTCTTTGGGGCGCGGCGCGCCAAAGTATTCGAGCAGGGTAGGCGCCCAGTCGATATTTTGAACCAGGCTGTCGCGGCGCTCATCCCGTATGCCAATGCGCGGGTCCCAGACGAAGAGCGGCGTGTGGGCTACCTCGTTATAGAACGGCTGCACCACCTTGGCCCACCAGTCGTGTTCGCCCAGCAGGAAGCCGTGGTCGGTGTTGACGATCAGCATGGTGTCCTGCCACAGGTTGAGATCGTCCATCAGGTCAAGGATCGTGCCGAGATAGTAGTCGCACATGCTGTGCAGGGCGGCGTTGACCAGGCGCAGGTGCCGCACCTGCTCTGGCGTTTCGGTCACGCGGGCGTAGGGCGGCCAGTCGAACAGGGGGCCGGTGTAGTCGTGCGGGTACAGGTCGAGGAAGCGCTGCGCGACATACCAGGGTTCGTGGGGATCGAAAGTTTCGATTTGCAGGAACCAGTTGTCGTGATTGCGATTGGCGCGAATGAACTCGCGGCCCAGCGCGAACACTTGCGGTTGGCACATATCCTCTTCGCGCTGCTGGTAGCAGCGGTTGGTGAAGTCCTGGCGCAGCCAACGCTCGGGGCGATTGTTCAATGTGTCAGGGATCGTCACGCCGAGGTTGGTTTTCCAGGGGTCGCCCTCCTGGCCGCGCACAAATTCCCATGACGAGTAGCGCTGGTGATAGGTGGCCCCGCCGACCTCGAAGTAGTGGTAGTGGTCGGTGATGAGGTGGGTGTGGATGCCGCGCTCGCGCAGAATCTCTGGCATGGAGTCGTCGAACGGCTCCAGTGGTCCCCAACTGCGATGCAGGAAGTTGTAGCGCCCGGTGTGCAGCTCGCGCCGGGCCGGCATACAGGGCATGCTGCCGACGTAGCTGTTGCCAAAGGTGACCGCGCGCTGCGCCAGCCGCTGGAAGTTGGGGGTGTGCACCCAGTCGCAGCCATAGGGTTGCAACATGCGCCGATTCAGCGAGTCGAACATGACCATGATTGCTTTCATGCGTGAATCCTCCTGTGTGCCGCAATTATCTCGCCGGCGCATGAAGCGCGCGCACGGGGCGATCAGTGCGCCAATGGTGGCCGGCTGATCGTGGACTTTTGCTGCGAAGCTATGGGTAACTTGACGCGAGGCCGGTCTGCGCCGATGGAATGCGTCCAGCCCACTGAATGGCTGAGAGGGCCAGGCAGTCGGGTAGAATCCAATCCATCCACTACGGGCAAGATGTATGGCCGTGTCAGTTAAACCACCGATCGGCGCTTATGGGACATCGTCGGCTTCATATCGCCTCGGCGCGCTCATTACGCCGAATGATGCGTACTGGGTGCAGGTTCTGGAAGCCGTTCGCCATGCGACACGCGCGATTGGAGATGAGCTGATCATCTTGCAGCCGGCGGCTTCGCTGGATGCTCTGCTGAAAATCCCTCCTGACGATCTGGTGGATCAGGTGCTGGCGCATGATCTCGATGCGCTGATTCTGGCGGTGGACTCGCCGACGATATTGCTGGCGCTGGCCGACGAGGGTTTGCCACTGGTCAACCTGTCAGAGCTGACGTTGCGGCACCCCTTAGTGACATCAGCCACCAGTCTGTATGATGGCGGTATTATCGCCGGACGTTATGTGGGTGAGCGTCTGGGAGGGCGGGGGCACGCGCTATGTGTCACAGCCGGGTTGGAAACGATCCTCATCACTGGCCAGAACCGGTGTGAGGGGTTTCGTGACGCTCTGAAGGCGTACCCGCAAATACAGGTTGCTGAGCTGCCGGCTTACTGGAGCTATTGCCAGGCGCATGAAGTGTTGCTGGATGCGTTTGCCAAATACGGCTCGCCGGTAGATGCCATATTTGGCGTGTCCGACGCGGTGATTCTGGCTGCGCGTGATGCGGGCCAGGAGCGGGGGATTATTACGCCGGAAACTGTGCTGGTTGGTTTGAATGGGGACGCGGCAGCGTTGGCGGCGATCGCGGCCGGCGAATTATCGGCCACGGTGGACACTGCCAGCGAACAGATGGCGGCGCAGGGGGTTCGCCTGGCGCATGAAGCTGCCCAGGGACACCCACTGCCCCTCACAATCGAGCGGCACTATCAACTGATAACCCGCGACACGCTGGCAGGCGTGGCGCTGCGCAAGTTGGTCGCCATCGCCGATCTTCCGTCTCAGATGGTTGGGCATAGTCGTCAGCAAGAGATGGATCGGCTGGCTCAGCTCGAGAGCGCCATACAGGTTGCCCAACATATCGAGTCCCAAGTCGATCGCGATCGGCTTATTCAAGCGATCGGTGACCTGGTCCGGCAACACTACGGGTTTGAATGGATGCGTATATTGCGCTGGTCTGATGCAGAGCAGAAGTTGGTCCTGTACGGAGGATGCCCGTCGCCGGCCTCGATGCGCATTGGCGACGATCGGGATCGGTTGGTGCAGCAGGTGTTCGCGTCGGCCGAAGTGATGTTCATCCCTGATTTGTGCACCAGTCATCGTTGGCGGGCCGGCGACGAATGGTCTCCCGTTCGCGCGCGGGTGGTGCTGCCGATTCATGCCGGCGAGCGGGTGATCGGCGTGCTCGACCTGCAAGCGTCGCAACCCAGGCGTCAGTTGTCGCTTGAAATTGTGGGGCTGAGGATGCTTGCCAGTCAGGTCGGCCTGGCTATCCAGAATGCTGATATGTACCAGGCCTTGACCGAGGCGCGTCAGGCGGCCGAGCGCGCCAATGCGCTGAAAAGCCGGCTGGTGGCCAATGTCGGCCATGAGATGCGCACGCCGCTCAATACCATTCTCGGCTTCAGCCAGTCCATTCAACGCAAGCTACAAGAGCAACCTGTTTCAGAGCGGGGGGCGGATCTGCTTGCAGATGTGGCGCGTGTGTACAAGAGCGGCGAGCATCTCATGTACATGATCAATGACTTGCTGGATCTGTCGCGCGCTGAAATCGGCGCGCTGAACATGTATTTCGAAGTTGTGCAGCCAACTGCCTTCCTGCGAGAGGCATTCGAGACTTTCCGGGAGGCCAGTGCGGTCGAACCAGATGTCCGGTGGGTGCTGGAGGTGCCAGAATGCCTGCCGGTCATTCGGGCTGATGTGGTTCGACTCCGGCAAATTCTGAACAACTTGCTGTCGAATGCCGGCAAGTACACCCGGCGCGGGCAGATCACTTTGGGCGCGGATGTGGTCTTGCCCTATCTGCACATCTGGGTGAGCGACACCGGCTCTGGTGTGCCGGCAGAGATGCAGAGCCACATCTTCGAACCGTTTGGTCTGACAGGCCGTAAGCGCCGATCAGATGGCATCGGGCTTGGCCTGAGTATCACGCGACACCTGGTGGCTCTGCATGGCGGCCTAATTACGCTGGAGAGTGAAGCGGGGCAGGGCAGCACATTCCATATCTATTTGCCGCTGCCTGGCCTTGCGCGCGAGCCGGCGGCGGGTGAGCCGGCTAACGCGAGCTCGGGAGCGTTGATGGTCGTGATTGGCGGGCCGGGTGATGTGCCGGCTGAGATTGCCCGATTGTGCGCGCGACAGCATCTGGTCCCCAGGCTGGTCGGTTGTCATGAGACGGCCAGCGACATTCTGCGCGCCGGCCAACCCGCTTGCCTGGCATGGGACCTGGCTCAGGCCACGCCGGCCCAGTGGACTCTCATCCACCGCTTGAGCGCCAATGCCGATTGCGCCGCACTGCCTCTGATTCTGTTTGACAGCGCCGAGGGCGGCGCGGACAACTGTGCGCGCAATTGCGCGGAGAAT
>DAOUDB010000230.1:0-2104 GCA_034431495.1 Thermoflexales bacterium | reverse complement strand
TGCAGGGTGCGGTGTATGTGGCGCGCCAGATCGAGCGCCGGGTGGGCGCGCTCCGCGCGAGCGCGGGCCGGCCGGCGCAGCCCGATCAGAGCGCCGGCGCGCCGTTTGTGTATCACGACCCCGGCACGATGGCGACGATCGGCCGGCACGCTGCTGTGGCGCAATTCCCCATCGGCTGGCGTTTCACCGGCTTTGTGGCCTGGCTGATGTGGCTGTTTTTGCATCTGGTCTTTTTGATCGGCTTTCGCAATCGGCTGAACGTGCTGATCAACTGGGTGTGGAACTACTTCACCTATGACCGCAGCGCGCGTCTGATTGTGTAGGGCATGGCCGGCTGAGCGCGTCGCAGTCGCCGAACCATCGCGCTTGCCTGAGCTTGTCGAAGGCAACCGTGCGACTCCGGCGCGTTTGCGGTACACTGTTCAGCGCCATGCCCAAAGAAACCATGACCCCCAGAGAGCGTTGGCTGGCTGTCCTGAAGCGCGAGAAGCCGGATCGTGTGCCGATGGACTACTGGGCCACCGCCGAGGCGACCGACAAACTCAAGAAGCACCTGGGTTGTCGCACGCGCGAGCAGATGCTCGACAAATTGCGCGTGGACTATCCCGTTTCAGTTGGGCCGGAGTACATTGGCCCGAAGCCGCCGCGCATGACCGACGTGTTCGGCTGCAAGTATCGCAATGTGCCTTACGGCGAGGGAGCAGGGGCCGGCGTGTACCGCGAGGTGGTTGAGCATCCTCTGGCTCGCTTCACCTCGGTCGAGGAGATCGAGCGCGAGTACACATGGCCCAGCCCTGACTGGTACGACTATGGCGGCATCCCCAACCAGATCAAAGGCAAAGAGGATCACCCCATTCGCGGTGGCGGCTCCGAGCCGTTCCTGATTTACAAGAATCTGCGCGGACAGGAGCAGGCGTTCATCGATCTGGTCGAAAACCCGGAGATTGCGCACTACTGCCTCGACAAGCTGTTCGATCTGGCCTACGAGAACACGCGCCGCATCTACGAGGCCATCCCCGGCAAAGTGATGATTACCTATGTGGCCGAGGACATGGGTGGCCAGACCGACCTGATGTTCTCGCCGCGCCAGATTCACACCTTTCTGCTGCCGCGCATGAAGCGCATCATCGACCTGGCGCATGAGAACGGCGCGTATGTGTTCCACCACAACGACGGCAACTGCCGGCGCATCCTGCCCGACATGATCGCCGCCGGCATCGACGTGCTGAACCCCATTCAGTGGCGCTGCCCCGGCATGGAGCGCGAGGGCCTCAAGCGCGACTTTGGCGACCGCCTTGTTTTCCACGGCGGCGTGGACAACCAGTACACGCTGGCGTTCGGTTCGGTGGAGGAGGTGCGGCAGGAGGTGCTTGATAACCTGCGCATCCTGGGCGAGGGCGGCGGCTATATTCTCGCCCCCTGCCATAACATCCAGCCGGTCAGCCCGCCGGAGAACATCGTGGCGATGTACGAGACGTGCTACGAGCATGGGTGGACGTGAACCGAAGCAGGATAAATGGGCTGCTGGCCGATGCGCGCGCCGAAAGCGCCGGTGTAACCTTTGCGGGCCGGCGGCATCAAACACAGTGCTATGCCTATCTTTGAATACGATTGCCCCGAATGTGGGGACAGCTTTGAGAAGCTGATTCGCAGCACATCGTCAGACGTGAAAGTCGTTTGCCCCCGATGCGGCAGTGTCAAGGTCAGGCGCAAGCTGTCTGCGTTTGCCGCCTCGGTCAAAGGGGGAGGCAGTTCGACCGCGTCCTCGGATTGCGGTTCGAGCGGCGGAACCTGAGGAATTCCTCGTCGCATTCGGCCGTGAGCCGAATCCCCTTGTTGTCAAACCGCGCAGGTCTTTTGTGACCCGCGCGGTTTCTTTTTGTGAAGTAGCGGGTATCCGACACCTCGAAGGTGTCGGATACCTATACCTAACCTGTGCCCTTGCCCGGTTTGCTATACTCCCCGGCGTGACATCGACCACGAATGGCGGCATCAGGCTCAATTCCTGGCTGCTCCCCGTGTTGACCGGCGCGCTTATCCTGCTCCAACTCGTCAATCCCTGGCAGGGATGGATGATCCTGGCGGTTGGGTTGGGTGGCGCGTG
>DAOUDB010000229.1:0-2037 GCA_034431495.1 Thermoflexales bacterium | reverse complement strand
CGGCGCAACCACGCCCGGTTGCCGCCCCCACAGCCGTCGCGCCGGAAGCGACCCCTGTCGCGGCGTCTGCTGAAGGATTGCCCGACCTGGGCGGCCGCGAAGTGACTGTCGCCATCGAGAACGCCTATCTGCCGTTCAACTTCGTCCGTCTCGACACCGGCGAGGCGGCCGGCTGGGACTATGACGCGCTGGCTGAGCTGTGCAAGCGGCTGAACTGCAAGCCGGTGTATCAGGAGATCGCCTGGGACAACATGATCGCCGCGGTGGCCGCCGGCCAGTTTGACATGGCGGCAGACGGCATCACCATTACTGACGAGCGCGCCAAGGTGGTCGACTTCTCGGACGGCTACATCTCGGTGCAGCAGCGTCTGATCGTGCGCAAGGACGAGACGCGCGTGGACAGCATCGAAGCCTTCAAGAATGACACCACCCTGAAGCTCGCCACTCAGAAAGGCACGACCAACTACGAAGAGGCGATCAAGCTGGTGGGCGAGGCGCGCGTGGTGGCGTTCGACACCTTCGGCGATGCGGTGCAGGCGCTCATCTCGAAGGACGCAGATGCGGTGATCATCGACGACACGGCCGGCCAGGGCTATGTCGGTGTCAATGCGGATCAGATTAAGCTCCTGCCGGGATTCCTGGTCGGCCAGGAACTGGGCTTCATCTTCCCGAAGGGGTCCGACCTGGTTGAACCGTTCAACGCGGCGCTCAAGTCGATGCGCGAGGATGGCACACTGCAGCAGATCAACGACAAGTGGTTTGGCCCGGACTTCAACCTGACCTACGACGACATCAAGCCCGGCCCGACGCCCGCGCCCTAATGCCCTGAGACATGTTGGGCTGCGCCGGCCGGCCGCGGCAACGCAGCCCAACATCCGAATTGCGTTGCTTTCAATCGATCATGGCTGACGTGTCTTCCACACCGTCTCCTTCAACCGCGCAGGGCAATTTCGTCGGGCGTCTGTCGCAGTTGCCGTGGTGGCTCTTGCTGCTCGGCCTGGCCGGCGTCACACTGCTCTACCAGTTTCTGACCAACGAGTTGTATACGGTCATTCTGGATAAGCTGGTGCGCGGCATCACGACGACGATCTTCGTCACTATGGTGGCGTTCTCGTCGGCGATTGTCATCGGCCTGATCGCCGGGCTGGGGCGCGTGTCGAAGAACCCCGTCATCTACAACCTCGCCACGCTGTACGTGCAGGTGATTCGAGGCCTGCCAATCCTGGTGTGGATGTTCTATGTGGCCTTTGTGTTGACGCCGGCCTTCTTCACGCTGACGAATGCGCTGGGTGATGCGTTGTCGCCACTGCTGGGCGCAGATAATTTCCTGCTGAAGGCCAACACGCAGGATGTCACGTTGCTGGGCCGGGCGGTGATTGCGCTGGCGTTCGCTTACGGCGGCTTCGAGGCCGAGACTTTTCGCGCCGGCATCCAGTCGATCGGCCGGGGGCAAATGGAAGCGGCCCGCTCGCTGGGCATGAGCTATTTTCAGGCCATGCGCTATGTCATCCTGCCGCAGGCGGTGCGTCGGGTCTTGCCGCCGCTGGGCAATGACTTCATCGCCATGCTCAAAGACTCGTCGCTGGTGTCGGTGCTGGGCGTGCGCGACATTACCCAGGAAGCCCGCCTGTATGTCGCTGCCTCATTCCGCTACCCGGAGACGTACAACACGCTGGCCTTTGTCTACCTCAGCATGACGATTGTGCTTTCTCTGATTGTGAAGGGTGTGGAGGCCCGGCTAGGCAAAGATGGTCGCGGCAGCTAACGACAACGGCCAGGACATGATTGTGATCCGCAACCTGGTCAAGCGATTCGGTCATGTCGAGGCGGTGAACGGCGTCAGCCTGACGGTGGTGCGCGGCCAGGTCGTTGTGATTATCGGCCCCAGTGGATCGGGCAAATCGACCGTCCTGCGTTGCATCAACCACCTCGAAACGCCCACCAGTGGCGAAATCTGGGTGGATGGCATGAAGCTGACCCACAACCACAAGGACATCAATGCCATCCGCGCCGAAGTTGGGATGGTGTTTCAGCAGT
>DAOUDB010000228.1:0-11382 GCA_034431495.1 Thermoflexales bacterium | reverse complement strand
CGGATGAGGAAGGCATCGTGCTCTTGTCCACACAAAAGCCCACGTTCCTGGTGGTGGGCCGGCTGTGGGAGATGGGGCTGAGAACCGAGTGAGAGGAGAACACAGATAACAGATGACAGAGCACAGATGAGGTCTGCCGGCGAGACATTGTCTGTGTTCTGTGTTCTGACATCTGCAACCTGATGAAATCCTACATCGCCGAGCTGCACGTTCACACCTGCCTTTCGCCGTGCGCCGAAGTCGAGATGATCCCGCCCCTGATCGCGCAGGTCGCGCTCGACCAGGGCATCAACCTGATCGCCATCACCGATCACAACGCCAGCGCCAATGCGGAGGCGGTTATGCGAGCTGCCGCCGGCACTGCGCTGACGGTGTTGCCGGGCATGGAATTGCAGACCATCGAAGAGGTTCATCTGCTGTGCCTGTTCGACACACTCGACCAGGCGCGCGCATGGCAGGGGCGGGTCGATCTGCGGATGCCGGCGCTGCAGAACGACGCCGAACATTTCGGCGATCAGTTCGTCGTGGATGAGACCGGCGAGTTCGTGAGACGCGAGACCCGCCTTCTGCTGGCCTCTGCGAATATCGAACTGGGCGACGCCGTCGAAGAGGTTCATCAACTGGGCGGCATTGCCATCCCCGCCCATGTCGATCGCAAGGCTTACAGCCTGATCCAGAACCTGGGGCTGATCCCCGAAGGGATTGCGTTCGATGCGCTGGAGATCTCGCGCCACATCACGCCGGAACAGGCGCGGCTGAAATATCCACAGCTTGAAAAGTTTCCGCTCATTCAGAGCGGTGATGTGCATCGGCTGGATGAATATCTGGGCAGGAATTTGTTTCGTCTCGAATCGCCCACTGTGGCCGAGATCAAGCTGGCGCTGCAGGGCCGGGATGGGAGAACCTTCCGATTGCGATCGACCCGGGTCGAGAGCTTGGCGACCGGCGAGTGAGCCGGAAGCACGCCTGCAAGCCGGCTCATTATCTTGCCCTCTGCCTCGCGTCTGACAAATGGCCTCTTGGAGCGGTGACATTTGACAGATGACTTTTCCGGGCGCGGTGCTAGAATCCTTGTGAAAATTTTCACCAGACTGAGGCAGCGTTGACAACACCGTTGATGACACTGCGGACAGTTGAATGCGAGCAAAGAATGGCACAAGCAGTTCACGATATCCCGAAAAACGATCCGGTTGTCGTCCCCGAGCAGAAAGCGGTGATCGACCGTATTCTGGCCGAGAACAAGGACCTGCCTGGCGCGGTCATGGTTGTGCTGAACGAGTTGCAGGCCCAGATCGGATTTGTGTCGCCGGCTATGCAGGCCTATGTGGCGCAACAGATGCAGGTGCCACTGCAGCAAGTGCATGGCGTGGTATCGTTCTATTCTTTCTTCACCACGATGCCGCGCGGAAAACACACTGTGAAGTTCTGTATGGGCACGGCGTGTTACGTCGGCGGCATGCCGCAGTTGATCGAGAAAGCCAAGGCAGTGTTCGGTTGCGAAATGGGCAAGACGACCGCTGACGGCATGGCCACGCTCGAGGTGTGTCGCTGTGTCGGCGCGTGCAGCCAGGCGCCCGTGATCGTGATCGACGAAGAATTGCATGGCCGGGTGCGCCCCAACAAGCTGCCGCAGATCCTGAAGAAAGCCCAGCAATGAAATTGCGGATTTTGGATTTTCGATTTGGGATTGAAGAAGACGCCCAATCCAAAATCCAAAATCCGAAGTTCAAAATCCCATGCGCGAGCTTGCCCTCCACCTGCTCGATATTGCCGAGAACAGCGTGTCGGCCCAGGCCCGGCGCGTTGAGATCGGCGTCGAGGAAGACCTGCAGCGTGACCGGCTGCGTCTGTGGGTCAAGGACGATGGGCGGGGCATGGATGAGGACATGGTGGCGCGCGTGACAGATCCATTCGTGACCTCACGCACCACCCGCAAAGTCGGGCTGGGCATTCCGCTGCTCAAGGCGGCCGCGGAAAGCTGCAACGGACACTTGCGCATCCACTCGGCGGTCGGGCACGGAACGTGTCTGGAGGCCGAGTTTCAGCGCAGCCATATTGATCGTATGCCCTTGGGCGATCTGGCTGGAACGCTGTACACCCTGGTGGTGGGCTGGCCTGAAGTGCGCTGGATTCTGCGTTACAGCGTGGGCGAGTCAAAGTTTGATTTCGACAGCGAGCCGATCAAACAGGCGCTTGGCGATGTGCCATTGACCGAACCGGCGGTGCTGGCGTTCATACGCGAGTCGCTGCAACGAGGCGTCGCCGACGTTCAGCGCCAGGCCGCTTAGAACAAGCATATGGGCCATTTTGGATTTTCGATTGCTGATTTTGGAATGGCCGATGTGACCCCGCATCGCAATTCCAGAACCAAAAATCCAAAATCCAAAATCCAAAATGAGGAGATATTGATATGCCAGCAGTGAAGTCACTCGAAGAGCTGAGAAAACTGCGCGAGGAAGCTATTCAGAAGCGCAATGCCAAGACGACCAGCGGTGATATCCAGATCACTGTGGCCATGGGCACCTGTGGCATTGCCGCCGGCGCCCGCGAGACCATGCGCGCCGTGCTCGACGAAATCGAGGCCAACAATCTGGTCGGCGTGGTCGTCAAGCAGACCGGATGCATCGGCATGTGCGAACTGGAGCCGATTGTCATGGTCGAGGCCGGCGGCAATCCCAAAGTGACCTATGGGAAGGTCGATGTCGAGCGCGCCAGACAGATCATGAAGGATCATGTCGTGGGCGGCAAGGTCGTGTCCGAGTACGTGGTGCAAACCGCCTGAGCGGATTTTGAATTGTGGATTTTGGATTTGTGATTGCCGGAAATCTTTCAGCGGGACAGAATCCAAAATCCAAAATCGCAAATCCTAAATCACCAATGCCATGAAGTATTTTCGCAGTCACGTTCTGGTTTGTGTCGATCCCGAGTGCTTGTCGAAAGGCGCGCACGATGTGCTGGATGCGCTCAATGACGAACTCGTAGCGCAGGGCCTCATCGACGAGGTTCAAGTGCTGGAAACATCGCGGATCGGTGGGTGCGCTGTCGGCCCAGAGTTGATGGTCTACCCAGATGGTGTCCATTATGTTGGGCTGTCTGTCGATGATATCCCTTACCTGGTCGAAGAACATTTTCTCAAGGGGCGCATTGCAAAGAAGTTCGTTGCTCCGCCCAGGGTGAGCACAGATGAGGAGTTGGGAGCGCCGACCTCCAAGGAAGTGCGCGTTGTCTTGCGCAACTGCGGCAAGATCGATCCCGAGAATATCGACGACTACATTGCTGAAGATGGGTACGCGGCCCTGGAAAAGGTGCTGGGTGGCATGACGCCGGAGCAGGTCATCGACGAGATGCTGGCTTCGGGGTTGCGCGGACGGGGTGGGGCCGGCTTTCCCACCGGCCGCAAGTGGCAGTTCGCGCGCGCATCCAAGGCCACACCGAAATACATGATCTGCAATGCCGACGAAGGCGACCCCGGCGCGTTCATGAATCGGCGTGTGCTGGAAGGCGACCCGCATTCGGTGCTGGAGGGCATGATTATTGGCGGCTATGCAGTCGGCGCCAGCCGGGGCTACATTTATTGTCGCGCCGAGTACCCGGTCGCTGTGCGCACCCTGCGCATCGCCATCGACCAGGCGCGCGCCTACGGCCTGCTGGGCGAGAATATCCTCGGCAGCGGCTTCTCGTTCGACCTCGAAGTGCGCGTGGGCGCCGGCGCGTTTGTGTGCGGCGAAGAGACGGCGCTGATGGCCTCTATCGAAGGCAAGCGCGGCGAGCCGCGCCCGCGTCCCCCGTTCCCGGCGGTGAGTGGCTTGTGGGCCAAGCCCAGCAACGTCAACAACGTCGAGACCTATGCCAATGTGCCGCAGATCATTCTCAAGGGCGCCCAGTGGTTCGCCAGCATGGGCACCGAGAAGAGCAAGGGCACCAAGACATTCGCCCTGGCCGGCGACGTCAATCACACCGGCCTGATCGAAGTGCCCCTTGGCATCAATATGCGCGAGGTCATCTACGATGTGGCGCAAGGCATCAAGGACGGCAAGAAGCTCAAGGCGGTGCAGATCGGCGGGCCGATGGGCGGGTGCTTGCCCGAAGAATACCTGGACCGGCCCATCGACTATGAATCGCTGGCGGCGGCTGGCACCATCATGGGTTCGGGCGGCCTGGTCGTCATGGACGAAGATACGTGCATGGTCGATATCGCCCGCTTCTTCATGGAGTTCATTCAGGATGAGAGCTGTGGCAAATGCACGCCCTGCCGTGTAGGCACCCGGCGCATGCTCGAAATTCTGCAGCGCATCTGCGCTGGCGATGGCCGCGACGGTGACATCGAAACACTGGAAACGCTCAGCAAGTGGATCAAAGTGACCAGCCTGTGCGGCCTGGGGCAGGGCGCGCCCAATCCGGTGGAGAGCACACTCAAGCACTTCCGCCACGAGTATGAGGCCCATATCTACGAAAAGCGCTGCCCGGCTAAAGTGTGCAAGGGGCTGATTCGATACGAGATCGTGGATGCCTGCACCGGCTGCACCGTGTGCGCGCGCAATTGCCCGGTCAACGCCATCACCGGCCAGCGCCGTCAACTGCATGTGATCGACCCGAATATCTGCATCCGCTGCGGCATCTGCGAACAAGTGTGCAACTTCAACGCCATCGTCATCCGTTGATTTGAACCACGAAGACGCGAAGGGCGCGAAGGTATTCAGACGATTCTTTGTGCCTTCGTGACTTTGTGGTGAGTGACATGGAGGTCATCAATGTCCGTGGAGACGACCGAAATCGAAGGGATTGAACCCGGTGCGGTTCATCCGCCCCGTCCCGCCTTGAGCGAGGACGAGGTGCGCGCGGCAGTGCAGGCTGCCATCGCCCGGCGGGGCGGCGCAGCCTCGGATCCGGTTCAGATGCGCGAGGAGTTGATCCCCATCCTCAGCGAGGTCAACCAGGCGCTGGGCTATTTGCCGCCGGAGGCGTTCGTCGAAGTCGGCCGGCAACTGCGCATGCCCGTCAGCCAGTTGTTCTCGGTGGCCAGTTTTTACCAGATGCTGTCCACAAAGCCGCGCGGTCGGCACGTCATCCAGTTCTGCGAAAGCGCGCCATGCCACGTCGTGGGCGGGCGCCAGGTTTGGACGGCGCTACAGGAGGCGCTCAAACTTGGCCCCGGCGAGACCAGCTCCGACGGCAAGTGGACCTTGCAGACGACAAGTTGCATCGGCATTTGCGCCGTGGGGCCGGTGGTGGTCGTCGATGCAGATATCTACGGCAACGTGACGCCGGACCAGGTGACGGAAATATTGGCAAAGTACCAGTGAAGGAGGCCACAGTGAAGGCAGTACGCTCTCTCGTTTTGGTCTCGAACGATCCCGACAGCGTGGCGCGTGGCGCGCAGGAGGTCTATCGTCGCATCCAGGAGGAAGTGAAAGCCTTCGGGCTGCAAGATGAAGTGTCGGTCACCATGGTAGCCGACATTGGCCGGCACGATGCCATCCCGATGGTCATGGTCTACCCCGAGGCGGTGGTGTATGGGCCGGTCAAGCCCGACGATGCCAGGACGCTGGTCGAGGAGCATCTCTACAAGGGGCGTGTTGCCCCCGGCCTGATGGCGCCGGCGCGCGAGATGACCGGGCGCATCGCCTGGCTGTCTGCGCGCAAAGGCACGTTGCCGGCCGAACAGCGCATCGTGCTCCAACGCGCCGGCATCATCGACCCCGACGATATCGAGGACTACATCGCTCACGAGGGCTACGTTGCTCTGGGCAAGGCGCTGACCGAGATGAAACCTGCCGACGTAATTGACGAGGTTGTCAGGTCAGGTTTGCGCGGGCGCGGCGGCGCCGGCTTTCCGAGCGGCGCCAAGCTCAAGATGGTGGCCCGCGAGAACAAGCCCAAGAAGTATGTCATCTGCAACGCCGACGAGAGCGAGCCGGGCACCTTCAAGGATCGCCTGATCCTGGAGGGCGACCCGCACAGCATCATCGAGGCCATGGTTCTGGCAGGCTATGCAGTGGGCGCTGACGAGGGATTCGTCTATGTGCGTGGCGAATATGTGCTGGCTCAGACGCGCCTGAAGAAGGCCATTGCTCAGGCTGAGGAAATGGGCTTCCTGGGTCAGGACATCTTCGGCAGCGGCTTCAACTTCAAGCTGCACATACACTCCGGCGCCGGCGCGTATGTGTGCGGCGAAGAGACGGCGCTGATCGAGTCGATTGAAGGCAAGCGCGGCGAGCCGCGCCCGCGACCTCCTTATCCGACCCAGGTCGGGTTGTGGGGCAAGCCTACGCTGGTGAACAACGTCGAAACGCTGGCAAACCTGCCGCCGATCATTCGCAATGGCGCAGCCTGGTTCAAGCAGTTCGGCACGCCCAACAGCGCCGGCACGAAGGTCTACACCATCCTCGGCAATGTCAACATGACCGGTCTGGTGGAAGTGCCGATGGGCATCACGTTGCGCGAAGTCATCTCCATCTACGCGAAGGGGATGCGCGACGGGCACACTTTCAAGCTGGCCCAGACCGGCGGCTCCAGCGGCTCGATCATCCCGGCAGTGTTGCAGGACACACCGATGGATTTCGACTCATACGGCAAAGCCGGTGTGTCGCTCGGTTCGGGCGCGTTGCTGATCTGCAACGAGGACACCTGCGTGGTCGATCTGGCCAAAGTGCTGATGAACTTCTTCAAGAGCGAGAGTTGTGGGCGATGCGGTCCCTGCCGGATCGGCACCGACCGGGCCTGCCAGATTCTCGAAGATATTTCGCAGGGTGTCGGCAAGCTGAGCGACCTGAACGATCTGGAGACACTGGCCAATGGCCTGAACCAATTCTCGAACTGCGGCCTGGGCCAGACAGCTGCTGTGCCGATTCGAGACATGCTCAAGTATTTCCGCGCTGAAGTCGAGGCGCATATCAAGCTCAAGGTTTGCCCTGCTGGCGCGTGCGCCATGTCGGGCATTGCCAGTCGTCACTGATGACAGATATCAGAATACAGAATTCAGATCACAGACAGTCATCTCCTGACTCCTGACTACTCACTACTGACTACTCACACAGAGGGCTTCCAAGATGGTCAACCTCAAAATCGACGGACAAGAGATCAGCGTGCCTGAAGGAACCACGGTGCTGCGCGCTGCCGAAGCAGCCGGCATTGCCATTCCCAAATTGTGCGATCACAAGGAGCTGACGCCCTACGGTGGGTGCCGGCTGTGCCTGGTGGAAGTAGAAGGCGCTCGCACGCTTCAGCCGTCTTGCACGCTGCCGGTCAGCGACAAGATGGTGGTGTGGACCAACACGCCGCAGGTGCGCGAGGCGCGCAAGTTTGTGCTCACGCTCATCTTCAGCGAGCGCAATCACTTCTGCATGTACTGCCCGGTGAGCGGCGGCGATTGCGAGTTGCAAAACTCGGCTTACGCAGAGGGCATGACGCACTGGCCGCTGCCCCCAAACTGGCAGCCCTATCCGGTCGATGCCTCGCACAAGGACTTCATGCTCGACAACAATCGCTGCATCCTGTGCCGACGATGCATCCGGGCCTGCGGCGAGCTGGTGGGCAATTTCACTCTCGGCGTCGAAGAGCGCGGCGCGCGCACCATGGTCATGGCCGACCTCGGCGTGCCCCTGGGCGAGAGCACCTGCATCTCGTGTGGCACGTGCATCCAGGTCTGCCCGACCGGCGCGCTGATCGATCGGGCCAGCGCCTATCGGGGCCGCGAGAAGGACAGCCAGAAAGTCACGTCTGTCTGCGCCGGCTGCAGCGTGGGCTGCGGCATCGTCATGGTCACCCGCGACAACAATCTGTTGCGCGTCGAAGGCGATTGGGACGCGCCGGTGAATGCCGGCTTGCTGTGCGAAGTGGGCCGCTTCAGGCCGCTCGATGATCCCGGCGAGCGCATTTTGACGCCGCTGGTGAAGAAGGATGGCGCCCTGAAAGCCGCGACCTGGGAAGAGGCCATCGCTCTGGCGGCATCGAAGTTGCAGCCCCTGGCCGGCAAGAATGGCGCCGGCGTGGCGGTAGCCGCCTCGACACGTCTGACCGCTGAAGCCTTGTGCGCAGTCAGCGAGTTGTTTGGGGCCAAACTGGGCAGCGCGCAACTTGCCACGATCGACGGGCCAACGTCGGCGCCGGTTGCGTCGACTCAGACAGAGTCCGTGGGCACGCTCGCCGATCTGAAAGATGCCGACTGTGTTGTGGTCGTTGGCGCCGACCTGGTTGCCGACCATCAAGTGGCCGGCTTCCTTGTCAAGCGCTCTCTGCCGAAGGGAACGCGCCTGATCGTCGTTGACGCCGGCGAAAACAAGCTGAAGCCGCTGGCCGACTGCGCCATTACACCCAAGAAAGGCGCCGAGCAGGCCGTCATTGCGGCCATCCTGGCAGCGATCAAAGGTCAGCCCGGCGACGCGCTCAGCAAGGAGAGCGACGTGGCAGCCGATGTCGTTGCCAGCGCCGCGTCTATCGTCTCGGCGGCCAAAAAAGTTGTGGTTGTGGCCGGCCCCTTGAAGCATCTGTCCGGCGCGCTGTCTGAACTGGCCGGCGCCACCGGCGCAAAGATCGTCAGCATCTATGGCAAGGCCAACACCCGCGCAGCCGCAGCCTATAAGCTGGATGGCGCGTTCGATCCAAAGGGCAAGCAGGCTGTGTTCTTGTCACTGGGCGATGACAAGCCAGATCAGAAGCTCGTGCAACAGATACGGGGCGTGCCGTTTGTGGTTGTGCAGGCTGCCTATGCGTCGCAAGTCACGGCCGCGGCCGACGTTGTGTTCCCGGTCGAGACCTGGGCCGAGCAAGAAGGACATTTCGTCAATGTCGAGGGTAAGGCGCAGCAAGCGCGGCGCGGACTGACGCCCCCGGACGAAGTCTGGTCGAGCGTCAAAGTGTTGCAGACGCTGGCGCAGAAAATGGGCTATGAGCTGACTGCCGACTGGCAGAAGGAATTTTAGATTTTGGATTGGGATCTGCAATCCCAAATCCAAAATACCGAATCCAAAATGGAAGAGAGGATGGTATGGCAAAGCCGAAAGTGTGTGATGACTGGCTGGCAGGATGCGCCGGCTGCGAGATGTCGCTGCTCGACATCGACGAGCGTATTCTGCAATTAGTCGATCTCGTCGATCTGCGCTCGACGCCAATCACGGATTTGAAAGTGCCGGATGAAAGCGGCGTGGATGTCGGCATTCTGACCGGCGCAGTGAACAACACCTATAACGAGGAAGTAGCGCACACGATGCGCAAGCGCGCCAAGATCGTCGTGGCGCTGGGCGACTGCGCCGTGTTTGGCGGGGTGGTGGCCATGCGCAACTTCTTCAAGCTGGAAGATGCGCTGAAGCGCGCCTATGTCGATACGGAGAGCACCGAGCCAGGCAGCAAGGCGCCGTCCGATCCGGAACTGGCCAGGCCCACACTGGTGAGGGCCGTTGGCGAGGTCGTGAAAGTGGATGTCAATGTGCCGGGCTGTCCCCCGGAGGCCGACGTGATCTTTCACGCCCTGAGCGAGCTGGCGCAGGGTCGCATCCCGGAGTTGAAGGGCGAGTTGTTGCACTGGCACTAGCGATTTTGGATTTTTGATTTTGGATTTTCGATTGCGGAGTGTGAGCCGCGCAAATCCAAAATCTAAAATCCCGAATCCAAAATGGAGAAGAGATGAGCGCGCAAAAGATCACGATCGAGCCGGTCACCCGCATCGAGGGGCACGCCAAGGTCACCATTCATCTGAACGAGGCCGGCGATGTCGAGCGGGCATACCTGCACATCAACGAATTCCGCGGCTTCGAGAAGTTCTGCGAAGGCCGCATGTACTTCGAGATGCCGAGCATCACGCCGCGTATCTGCGGCATCTGTCCGGTCAGCCATCATCTGGCGTCGGCCAAGGCATGTGACCAGATCGTTGGCGCCGAGCCGCCGCGCCCAGCCAGCCTGCTGCGCGAGTTGATGCACATGGGGCAGATAATCCAGAGCCACGGTATGCACTTCTTCGAGCTGGCCGGGCCGGACCTGCTTCTGGGCTTCGATGCCGACCCTGCCATCCGCAACGTGGTTGGTCTGATCCAGGCCAATCCCGAAGTCGCGGTAAAAGCGGTGCGGCTGCGCAAGTATGGCCAGGAGATTATTCACACGCTGGGCGGTCGCAAGGTGCATCCCAACTTTGCCGTGCCGGGTGGCGTGAACAAGGCATTGAAGCCGGCCGAGCGTGACGAAATCCTGGCCGGCTGGAACGAGGCCCTGGAAACCACCAAACTCGGCATTGCCATCATCAAGGATTGGGCGGCGAAGAACAAGGAAGACATCGACAAGTTTGCCGTCTTTCCCACCGGCTACTTTGGCCTGGTCACGCCGCGCGGCAGCCTGGAACTCTATCAGGGCGATTGCCGTCTGATCGACCAGAAAGGCAACCTGCTCGAGCAGTTCGCGGCCACCAACTACCTCGACTACATCCAGGAGCACGTCGAGGACTGGTCCTATCTCAAGTTCCCGTTCTACAAGAAGATGGGCTGGCCGAAGGGTGTGTATCGCGTCGGCCCGCTGGGCCGGCTGAATGTGGCCGATCGCATCGATACCCCGTTGGCGAATGAGGAATGGAAGATCTTCCGCAGCCTGAATGGCGGCAAGCCGGTCGAGAACACTCTGCACTATCACTACGCCCGCCTGATCGAGACACTATTCGCCATCGAGAAGGTGCAGGTATTGCTTGACGACCCCGACATCCTCAGCAATGAGATCCAGAACACAAAGAAGGACTTCCATCCCGAAGCGGTGGGGGTGATCGAGGCGCCGCGCGGCACGCTGCTGCATCACTACTGGGTGAAGGAAAACGGCCAGATCGAGCGCGTGAACCTGATCGTCTCCACCGGCCACAACAACTACGCCATGAGCACTGCCGTCGATAGCGTGGCCAAGACCTACATCAGCGGCCAGACAGTGCGCGAAGGCCTGCTCAACCGCGTGGAAGCCGCCGTGCGCGCCTATGACCCGTGCCTGTCGTGCTCGACGCACGCGCTGGGCCAGATGCCGATGATCATCGACATCGTCGGGTCAGACGGAAATGTGGTAGAAACGCTACGCCGGGACGGTTGAAACCGTCCACGGACATAAATCGCAATGGAAGAGGGGGCGTTCGCAGGGACGCCCTCTCTTCTGTTTTCACGATGTCGCCCGCTCATGGTCAGGCGCATCTGGAGGTCCAAATGAACACATATGTGCGCTGGAAACGCGGCCGGCTGATTGGCCTGATGGCAACTCTGGCTGTTGTGGTCGCTGTCTGTTGCGCTCGCTCGGCTCAGGCGCAGCAGCCCGAGCCATCAACCGAGTCATTGCCCCAGCCGGCCTATCTGCCTGCCCCTGTTCCCGACGCGTCCTCATCATCGGATGACGTCTCATCCGATTTATTGCCCGGCGTGTCAGCGG
>DAOUDB010000227.1:0-3164 GCA_034431495.1 Thermoflexales bacterium | reverse complement strand
CGCGCGCGTGCGGGTGGTGGCGACCGACGGCTTCCTGAGCCGCACCGTTACCAGCAATGCGTTTGCGGTGGCTATGCAGCCGCCGCTGGCGGCGATCCAATCGCCGCCCAACGGCGTGGTCTATCTGGAGGGTCAGCCGGTTCCGCTCGTGAGCAACACTGGTGATCCCCAGGATGGCGCGCTGACCAGCACGGTCAGTCTGACGTGGACGAGCAGCCTGGATGGTTTTCTGGGCGCGGGTGAGATGGCGAACGCGCCGTTGAGCGCCGGCGTGCACACCATCACCCTGCGCGCCGTCAACAGCGCCGGCCTGACGGCCACAACGCAGGTGACGGTGGTGGTGCGGCCGGACTATGACTACGACGGGATCGGCGACGCGCAGGAAGCCGGGTTGGGCTTGAACGCGCTGACCGAACGCGATGCTTTCTCTGATGCCGATGAAGATGGATTGACTTACCGGGCCGAACTGCGGCGCGGCACAGATCCCAACAATCCCGACAGCGATGGTGACGGGCGCAGCGATGGCGATGAGGTGGCCGCCGGCAGTGATCCGAATGGGGTGGATAGCGCACCGACGCCGGCGATGTTGGTCTGGCCGCCGGCGATCACCTTCACGGTCGATCTGGCGGTAAACGCGCAACTGCCGCAGGAGATTCTGTCGGTGGTGTATGACAACCCGCCGGCTGGCCAGACTCTGCTCAATGTCGTCGTCACGGAGACGCTGCCCTGGCTGGATCTGAGTTCTGCCGGCGGTAATGCGCCGGTGGTGAGCACGCTGGTGCTGAACCCGATCGCGTTGCGACAGGGTGAGACGCGCGGTGTGGTGACGGTCACATCGAGTCTGGGCATGGTGGTTGTGCCGGTGACGGTTGTGATGACGAACAAGGGCGATTACTGCGACGCCAACGGCGACGGGACGGCGAATCAGGCCGATGTGGCGGCGGTGCAGGCGCGGGTCGGGGTGGTGTATGGGCAGCCGGCCTATGACTATCGCTTTGATCTGAACCGTGATGGCGTGATCGACGCGCAGGATGTGACGCTGGCCGGCGCGTGCGTGGTCGAAGTGCAGTCGGCGAATAAGGTGTTCCTGCCGGCGGTGAGACGTTAGGTCCGTGTTGTTGTGAGAGGGGAGCGGGTGTGTTCGCGCCCGCTCCCAACCCTGGTTAAGCCAAGCGTGCAGGCTGAAAATGCGCGAGGAGGATGCTGAATGGTTCGTGTGTGGTCTGGTTGGTTGATGTGCGGTGTGATGGTTGTGGTGATGGCGGCGCAGAATAACGCGCCGATTCAAATCGCACACGCTGAGGGCGAGTCACCGCAGGCGAGTGTGGGCGCGGCAGCCCCGATCATCACGTTTCAGGGCCGGCTGACCCGGCCCAGCGGGGCGCAGGTGACGACGCCGGTGCAGGCGCGCTTCCGGTTGTATACCGATGCCGACCCGGCCATCGCGCCGACGGCCATCTGGACCAGCTCGTTGCGCACGATCACGCCGACACAGGGCTTGTTCACGGTCTATCTGGGCGACACGCTGGATGCGGCCATCCTGACGCCTGCGGTGCTGGCCAATGTGGCTGCGGTGGGGGTGCAGATATTGCCCGACGCGGAGATGCGACCGCGTCAGGCCATCCACACTGTGCTTGGGCACACGGCGGGCGGCAGCGCTGTGGTGGGCGGCGCGAGCGGGAGCGGCACCGGGGTGGAGGCATATAGTCAGTTGGGGCGCGCGGTGCAAGCCACAACGATGACGGGCACCGCCGTGTACGCGAATGCATCTGGAGCGGATGCGCTCGGCGTCTATGCCCTGAGCACGAAAGGGAACGCTGTGGTCGCAGACAGCATGATGATGGGTTACGCCGCGATATACGGGCGAAATATGACGTCCGGCGGCATCGGTGTGTATGGCCAGAGCGTTTCACTCAGCGGCAAAGGCGTGTATGGCATCAGCACCGACGGCGTGGGCGTCTATGGCCAGAGCAGCGGCGCCAGCGGCAGAGGCGTGTACGGCACAAGTGGCGATGGCATCGGCGTGTATGGCAGGAGCACCAATGGGAACGCCATGGTCGCTGAGAGTTTCGCGCCGGGCTACGCCGCGATCTTCGGACGCAATAATGCCGCGGGCAGTATCGGTGTATATGGCGAAAGCAGCAGCGCGACTGGCAACGGCGTCAAGGGGGTAGCCAGCGGGACCGGCGTGTACGGCCAATCCACTTCGGCCGGTGGCAAGGGCGTCTATGGTCTCAATGCAAACGTGAACAGCTCCGGCGTGTATGGCGAAGCGAACGCGGTGGGCGGTGTGGGCGTGTATGGCAAGAGCGCGGGTAACGTCGGCGTGTACGGTGAGAGCGGCGCCTTTTCCGGTGTGTACGGCAAGACCACGGGCGCAACGAGCGCCGGCGTGTGGGGCGAGAGCACAGGCAGCTCTGGCATCGGCGTGCGCGGCATTGCAGATGGGGGCGGTGGTGTGGGCGTGTATGGCACCAGCACTCTGAATACGGGGGTCTACGGCAGCAGCGCGAATGCGAAGGGGGTGTGGGGGCAGAGCAGCGTGAACCAGGGCGTCTATGGCCGCACCCTGGGTACTGCCAACAGCAGCATCGGCGTGGCCGGTGAGGCAAATGGCGGCAGCAGTTGGGCCGGATACTTCTTCGGTCGATCCGGCTCTTCCGGCCTGCTTTTCGCGCCGGCTGGCACGATGCAGATCGACCATCCACTCGACCCGGCCAACCAGTACCTCAACCAGGCGTTTGTGGCCTCGCCCGACATGAAGAGTGTGTATGACGGTGTAGCGACCACAGATTCCAGTGGGAACGTGCTGGTGGAATTGCCGGCCTACGTGCAAGCCATGAACGGCGATTTTCGTTATCAACTGACAGTTATCGGCCAGTTTGCACAAGCCATTGTGGCGCAGGAGATCGCCAACAATCGGTTCATGATCAAGACTGACAAGCCGAATGTAAAGGTGAGCTGGCAGGTGACGGGCATCCGCAAGGACTTGGTTGCGCAACACAACCGGCTGCCCACCGAGCAACTCAAGGATGCCGGCGAGCGGGGCAGGTACCTGCACCCCGAGTTGTACGGCCAACCGGAGAGTAGCGGCGTGTTCTATGGCGCGCGGGGCGCGAACCAGATGCCGCTCGACGCGACGAAGGCTGCATCCGGCGCAACAG
>DAOUDB010000226.1:0-19337 GCA_034431495.1 Thermoflexales bacterium | reverse complement strand
GGCTGGGCCTGCGCGTGATCGGCGCCATTCCAGGTGAGACATGACCCTCAACACCCTCGTCACTCTGAGCCGGCCAGAGTCGCCGGCTGCCGAAGCCTATCGAACATTGCGCGCGAATCTGCACTTTGCGGCGCTCGACGCGCCGTTCCGCTCGCTCGTTGTCACATCGCCGTCCGCGCAGGAGGACAAAACAACGGCGGCGGCCAATCTGGGCGTGGTGCTGGCGCAGGCCGAGAAGCGCGTGATCCTGGTGGATGCCGACTTGAGGCAGCCGCGCTTGCACATGCTGTTCGGGGTTGACAATGCGGCCGGTCTGCTTGACGCGCTGAACACCGCCCAATTCGAGCAGATCTTGCAGCCGACTGCTGTGGATGGCCTGTCTGTCTTGCCTAGCGGTAAGCTGTCGGTTGTTCCCTCCGATGCGCTCAGTTCCAGCCGTATGTCCCGGCTGATCCAGCAACTCGAAACGCTGGCTGATGTGGTGATTTTCGACACGCCGCCTGTGCTCTCGGTGAGCGATGCGGCGCTACTCGCGTCGCAGACCGGCGGCGCCCTGCTCGTCATTGAAGCTGGCAAGACCCGCCGCGAGCAGGCGCAGGCTGCAAAGGATGTGCTGGAGCGCGCGCGCGCGCGGCTGCTCGGTGCTGTCATGCTCAACGCGCCAGCTGACCGCGGAGCGAATTAGGGATGAGCAGATCGCTCAGGTATAATCCGTGCGCTAAATTGCTGGAAAGGTTCTGGTGCTTGTGATCCATCGACAGACTCAGAAGCCAGAATACTGGTCCACGTTCCAACTCACTCCTGGCGACGTGGATTACCTGTCAAATCTCCTGCTCGAGACGGCTGTTCCGAAGCCGGCGAGCGAGTTGGCACTGGCTGTCATTCGGCATCGCGTAGAGGCCGAGAATGCCGCGTTGCGTCGCAACCTGGCAGACCGAACGATCTACCAACCCAGGAAGAAGTTCGCCATCGGCGAGGAGTTGAGTTTCCCGGCGCTGGGGTTCGAGACCGGGCGCGTGATTGCGTCGCGCCCCGGCCACAATCCTGAGGCGAAGAATTTCGAGGTCATTGTCGTTGAGATGGCCGGCGGCGCCCGGCGCGAGTTCGCGTCCAACTACACATTGCCCCACCGGCTCAACGATGACGCTGTCTTGCTCTCCCTCAGCAACGATCAGGATATGCTCTCGCCCGAGCAGTTGCACGAGTTGTACGGAGAGCAGGTCGCCCGCGCCATCGACGCGGCGCTGGAGCAACATCCCGACTTCCTGCGCATCGCAGACGACTGGTTCCTGCGCGCCCTGATGGCTGAAGTCAACATCG
Source organism: Thermoflexales bacterium (assembly GCA_034431495.1). Lineage (GTDB taxonomy): Bacteria > Chloroflexota > Anaerolineae > J036 > Brachytrichaceae > Roseilinea. Next base: position 18,017 of record DAOUDB010000226.1, on the reverse strand, counting down.
GCCATCTCAACCTGGCCGAGGCGGTGCTCGATGTGGCCAATGGCGGGCCGCTGACGGCGTCGGTCATCCTGGGCGAGCTGGGCCTGCCGCCGGACATCGCCGGCAGCTTGCAGGAGATCTCGCTGAACACCGCCCTGGCGCGCGACGAGCGATTCGACGATGTCAGCTTGTCCGAGGAGCCGAGCTGGTTCCTGCGCCGGCTGGAGCCGCCCGAAGTGCGCTCGATGCCGCCGGCGCTGCGCGCAGTGACCTTCGCCGGCGGGCCGGTTGCCGTGAACGATGATTTGAAAGCGCTGGCGGCGGCGCTGGACGACGAGTTGGAAATGGCCGGCGAGCCGGACACGGCCGAGGGTCAGGAGTCGCTCGCGTCCGCTCAGGTCGTGCTCACCTTCCCGCATCGATTGGCCGGCACGCTGGGGTGGTCGCGCCGGCTGGCGGCGGTGCTGCCGAAGGTGGACAAGCCGCGCGTGCCCGTCACCTTCCGCGATCGCGCCAATGGCCGCGAGTTTCTGGTCTGGCTGGTGAAGGACGGGCGCTATATCTGCGGGCTGGGCGACTGGTACGAGGCGAACGATCTGCCGGCCGGCGCCTACATCGAAATCGCGCGCGGGCCGGCCGACAACGTGTTCATCATCGATTGCAAACGCCACCGGCCCAAGCGCGAATGGGTCCGCTTTGCCACCAATCGCGACGGTCACCTGCGCCTCGAAACGGCCCAGCGCGCTGTTGGCTGCGAGTTCGACGATCTGATGTCGGTGTTCTGCGACAGTGTCTCGGCGCTGTCAAATTTGCGGGGCGAGCATCCCCGCGATGTGGCGCAGGCAGTTCGTGAGGCGTTCCCGGAGATTGCCAAGCTCAGCCCGCAGGGCAATGTTCACGCCAGCACCTTGTATGCAGTGGTCAACGTCATCACCCGGGCGTCGCCGATGGCTGTGTTCTCCGCGCTCTCGTCCAGCGGGGCATACCAGTCTGTGGGCGACAGCTACTGGCACTTGAGTGAAACGCGATGAAGCTCTTCCGACCCACCGAAAACACCAGGTTCCACATCGACTACTCCTGGTTCGAGAAGAACGGCCAGGATGTGCGTGTGCTGGTGTACAAATGCCTGACGCCTGAACAGCAGGATAGACTGGGCGACAACACATCCGAGATGTTTGACTATGTGGACGAGATGACCGGCGAAGTAGAGCGCATCGACCGCATGGTGCATATTCTTCAGACCGAGAGCGCGACCGATCCCAACTTCGTCACACCGCGCACGCCGGTTTTCGAGGCTGCCTTTCGCATCTTCCTGCTCAATCGCAACCGGCCATTGACTGCCGTTGAACTGTCGGAGCGCATGGGCCGCAAACCCGCCGATGTGCTGGCCCAATTGAGCGGCCGCTCCGTGTACAATGGCATCCGGCCAGTTGCCGATTAGGCATTGGCCCCCATAGCTCAAGTGGATAGAGCGACGGACTTCTAATCCGCAGGCTGGGGGTTCGAGTCCCTCTGGGGGCACTCAATCAGCCGGGCAAGGGGAGATACTCTTGCCCGGCTTTTCGCGTCCTGAGCTATGGCAGATATCCGCGCTGCCGCAACTGTTCGCAGAACTCGGCGTAGCGCGCGTCGTATGCCTGCTTGAGATGACGATCCGGCTCCACGACCACCTCCGGCCTGACCATCTCCCGCGCGGCCGCGCTCAGGCTGCCATGCCATGCCCCGGCCGCGGCCAGCAGCGCAACGCCCATCGCGGTGTCGCTCACCGCCGGGCGAATCAGCGCGCGGTCGAGCGCGCTGGCGCGTACCTTCAGCCAGACCGTTGACTTGCTCCCCCCGCCTGTGGTGTGAATGCGCGGCCCCACCGTTGCGCCGATCTCTCGCAGCGTGTCGTATGCCAGACGTTCGAGCAGCGCCGTGCCTTCCAGCCCGGCGGCAAACCGGTCGATCTCGTCCTCGCCGCCGGTCTCACCGGCCAAAAAGCCGGTCGCGCGGGGCTGAGCGAATGGGAATCGTTCGCCTGCGCGCGCCAGCGGATAGCGGATCAATGCCGTAGGCAGGCGTTTTTCGGCGGCAGCGTCAAGCGCCTTCAGGTCGCGGCCGGCATATTCGCGCACGATCCATTCTGTGCCGGTGTTGCTGGCCCCGCCCGGCATCCACCATCCTTCAGGATGCCGGTGCGAGTAGATGCGGCCCAGCGGATCGATGAGCAATTGCTCGCTGATGCCTTTGACCACCAGCGTCGTGCCAAGCGATGTGTTCCATGCGCCCGGCTCGACTGCGCCAGAGGCGATCTGCGCAGCCGTGCCGTCGGTGGCGCCGCTGAACACCGGCGTGCCCTGCGGCAGTCCGGTTTCCTCTGCCGCGGCTTGCGAGACTGCGCCAATGGCCGCGCCTGGTGGCGTCACGCGCGGCAGGCGTGACAACGGCAGGCCAAGCGCGCGCTCGATGAACGCCGGCCACTCCTGCGCGATCAGATCGTAGCCGCTCTTCAGCGCATCACTGAAGTTGGTCACGCCATAGTCGCCCGTCAATTGCCCGACGATGAAATCGGTAGCGTGAATGAACTTGCTGACGCGCGCGGCCAGATCCGGTTTCTCGCGCATCAGCCACACCATCTTGGGCAGCCCGAACGACGTGCCGAATGCGTAACCCAGCTTTGCTTCGATGTGCCGGCCGGCCTGTCGCACTTCGGCCACGTAGGGCTGGCTGCGCGCGTCGTTGTACATCAGCGCAGGATGAAGCGGCGCCCCGCGCGCATCCACCGGCAGGATCGTGCCCGAGGTCGAATCGACGGCGAGGCCGGCTATGTGAGCGCCGGACGGCAACGCCCCAACAACCTGTCGTAGGCAGACTGACACCGCGCGCCACCAGTCCAGCGCGTTCTGCTCGAACCAGCCGGCCGGCAGATCGCTTGTGGCCGACGCGAATTTCTGCTCGGCAGATGCTGCCACGTCGCCGTCCGGCTTCACAGCCAGCACCCGCGCGCCCTGTGTCCCCACATCGATGCCGATGACGACGGCGATCATATTTCCTCCATGTGGACGTCGGCCCAGCCGCCCTCGGCCTGAGACCGCTCGGCGGCGTCCATGACGGCCTGGGCCCGCGCGCCATCGACAAAGTCCGGGCTGGCCGGCGCGCCGGCAAGAATGGCTTGCGCAAAGCGCTCGATTTGTCGCCGGCCCATCTCGTGCGTGACGGTCCATTCGTCATCTGATGCGGGCAGCGCATCCGGCGCGTCGATCATTTGTGATGGGGTTTTTGGCCGGCGTAGTTCGAGTTGGCTGTGGCGATGCAGGTTATAGAGAAGCGCGCCCCTTTCTCCATACAGCTCGACTCCCTGATGCATGTCGGGAAAGGGCGGGCGCGAGGCGCTGATGGCGACCCGGCTGATGCGCGCGCTGCCCCGTGCGCCGTTGGCAAACTCCAGCAGAATGTGCCCGTCGTCGAACACCGGCGTCTGTCCAGCCATGTCTGGCTTGGGGCCAAAGGTGGACAGCCGGGCGCACACCCGGCTGATGGGGCTGCCAATCATCCATGTCAGCAGATCGAACACATGCACGCCCAGATCGCCCAGAATGCCGGATCCCATCCGCGAGCGGTCGAACCGCCACGGCCTTTTGTCGTCCAGCTTCAACCATCCGCCATGCAGGAAGTGCGCGCTGACGTGAAGCACGCGGCCAATGTCGCCGGCCGCAACCAGCTGGCGCGCCAGACCTGCCGCCGGCACATGTCGCCATGTGAATGCAGTCATGTGTCGGATGCCGGCAGATCGCGCGGCCCGCAGCATGTTCAGCGCGTCGGGCAGTGTGCGCGCCAAAGGTTTCTCGCACAGCACGTGTTTGCCGGCCTGCACGGCGGCGATGGCGACCGGCGCATGCGCGTCGTTGGGCGAGCTGATCAGGACTGCGTCGATGTCATCGCTGGTTGCAACGCGCAGCGGATCGTCGGTGCTCCATGCTGCCCCGTGCTGGCGCGCCAGCGCGGCAGCCCTTTCCGCATCTGGCCCGCAAATCGCAACCAGCGTCGCCGAGTCGGCCAGCGCGATGCTGGGCAGATGAACGCGCTGCGCCCACGATCCATAGCCCACCAGCCCGAAGCGTACTTTGGTTTGTGTTGAGTTGCTCATCATGTGTCTGCGATCAGTGTTCGCTGTGGCCGCTGTCGGCAGCCGGCTGAGTGAGCCGCCCGGCCAGATCAGGCGCAACGGCTTCGAAGCGCGCCATGATCTGACGCAGAGCGCTCTCGGTCTTGCCCTCGAAGCGCAGCGTGAGCGCCGATTCGGTGACCGATTGGCGAGCCAGTCCCCAGGCGTCGGGGTATTCAACGCGCAAGCCGTCGGTTGTGGTGAGCGTTGCCTCGCGCGCCAGACCGCCGGCCAGCATTTCGATCACCCGGCTCACGCCGGCAGCGTCCATCTTCAGGCGAATCTCTGGCGTGATGGGGTAGGTTGGAATGGCGTCTGCCAGCGCAGCCAGCCCCTGTCCCGACCGCCGAACGAGGTCGGCCATGTAAAGCGATGCGAGCAGGCCGTCGTCGCCGCCAAGCTCGCGGAAGAAGTGGTGGCCGCTGATCTCGCCGGCATAGGGCGCGCCCAGCCGCAGGAATGTGGTCTTGATGAATGTGTGTCCTGATTTCTCCAGCACCGGCTGTCCGCCGCGCGCGCGGATGGCTTCGGCGACGAGCAGCGAGCATTTCTGGTCGTAGACGATGGGAGCGGGGCCGGCGGCCAGCGCCCGGGCCACAAACAGCGCAATGGCCTTGTCGGCCGGCAGCGGCCGGCCTCTCTCGTCCACGAAGATGGCGCGGTCGCCGTCGCCATCGTAGCCCACGCCGAAATCGGCTCTTTGCTCGATGACTGCCCGGCACAACGATTTAAGATTCTTAAAGACAGAAGGATCGGGTGGGTGGTTGGGGAATGCGCCATCGACAGTGTCGTAGAGGAAGGACACGTCTGCGCCGGCCGCCTGCCACACGGCGCGGGCGGTCAGCGAGCACATGCCATTGGCGCAGTCGGCCACCACGCGCAGGCCGGCCAGATCGGGCGCATGGGCGCGGGCGTGCGCGATGTAATCCGGCAGAACATCGACGGCGCGCAACGCGCCGGGCTGTTGCGCCGGCCTCAAGTCGCCCGATTGCATGCGCGCTGCCAGGCTGCGGATGTCGTCGGGCGTGACCGGCAGCTCGCCCAGCGCAACCTTAAAACCGTTGTCGTGGGCCGGGTTGTGCGACGCCGTCACCATGACGCCGGGCAGAATGCCGAGGTGACGGCGCGCGAAATAGAAGGCGGGAGTTGGCGCCATGCCGATATCGACCACGTTGCAGCCGCCCCGCAGCAATCCCGTCACCAGTTCCTGCTTGAGCGCTGGCGTGGACAGTCGCCCGTCTCCGGCCACGATCACTTCGGCCGGGGCGATCTGCTCTGCCAGCGCCAGCCCCAGGCGCGCGCCGTCGGCGTCGACCAGTTCGCTGCCGTACCGGCCTCGGATATCACAGGCTTTGAAAATGCTCACGGCGCAGTGTCTCCAATCGGGGCAATCTCGATTTGTGGCAGGATTGCCTCGTAGTCGGCCGGCGCGAAACTGCCGGGGTCCATCGACAGGACGCTGGACACGGCCACCGCGCAGGCTTGCCGCAACAGTTCAGCCGGCGGCAGCGCGCGCCCCCAGCCGTTCAGCAACCCGGCCAGCAGCGCGTCGCCGGCGCCCACCGGGTTCTGAGCCACCTGGCGCGGCGTCGTGGCTTGCCACACGCCGGCCGCAGTGGCGAGGATGACGCGATCGGCGCGCGTCACGACTGCCATCTCTGTCCCGCCGGCAATCCATTCACGCAGCAGCGCGATGGCGCGCTCTTGGGTCACGGAATGTTCTTCGACCTGTTGGGACAACTCGAACCAGTTCACTTTGACCAGCCAGGGGTGTTCGGCCAGGCCAAGCCGCAGCCGCTCACCGCTCGCATCGAGGGCGGCCGGCACGCCGGCCTGTCTGGCCTGCCGAATCCAGCGCGCATAGATGTCGGGTGGGGCGCCCGGCGGCAGGCTGCCGGTGAACGCAATTGCTCGCGCGCGGGGCAGGGCGGCATGGATGTTGGACGCCACAGCGGCAAGCTGTTCGGGCGTCACGCGCGCGCCGCGCATGTTGAACTCGGTGTCCTGGCCGGTGTCGCTGTCGATGATCTTGACGTTAATGCGCGTGGGCGCGTCGAGTATGGTGAATTGCTGATGGGCGCCGCTGCTCTCGACGGTGGCGATGAAGTGATGCGCTTCGTCGCGGCCGATGAACCCCAGCAGCAATGTGTCGTTGCCCAGTTGCGCGAGGTAGCGCGCCAGGTTCATGGCCTTGCCAGACGGGAAAGCCGCAGACTTGTCGGCGATGTTGAGCTGGCCGAATGCCGGCGCGCGCATGCGCATGACGACATCTAGCGTTGGGTTTAGTCCGATAACCAGAAACATGGTGTTTGACGAATTGCGAATGATGAATGACGAACGACGGGATTATATGTGGGAGCGGTGGGGCAGGGGTGGCAGGGGTGGCAGGGTGAAGGGGTATGCTATACTCGCGCCGCTATTGAGAATGATTCTCATTAAAGTTGGCGCCCGGCAGCAGTCAGTTTGAGCCTTAATGTTGGACGCCGGGAGGTCTGTATGATGAAGAGGGCGGTTCAAATTCCTTTTCTTGTGGCAAGGGTGAGCGCGGCAGCGATGATGGTGACGCTGGCGGCCTGCGCTCGACCGACGCCGGCGCCACCATCGGACGCGGCGGGGCAGCCGGATGGCAGCGCCGCGTTGCGTGTCATTGCTGCCGAAACGTTCCTGGCTGACATCGCGCAGCAGGTGGCCGGCGAGCGGATCATGGTGCGCGCGTTGATACCGATCGGCGTGGACCCGCATGGCTATCAGCCGACTCCGCTGGATGTGGCCGTTGTGGCCGACTGCACTGTGCTGATCGTCAACGGCATGGGATTCGAGGCGTTCTTGGACAGCCTGTTGCAGAATGCCGGTGGCGAGCGACTGGTAATTGATGTGTCTGCCGGCCTGGTCAGCCGCGAGGCGCGCGAGGGCGAGGAAGCTGTGGAGTCGCCGGAAGAACACGCCGAGGCGCATCATCACGACGAGGGCGATCCGCACTTCTGGCTCGATCCAACTCATGTCATCCATTACGTGGAAAACATCCGCGAAGGATTGAGCAAGGCGGACCCGGCCGGCGCAGCAACCTACTCGGCCAACGCCGAGGCATACATCGCGCAACTGCGCGATCTGGACGCTTGGATTCAGGAGCAGGTGTCTGCGATTCCGCCGGAGGCGCGCAAGCTGGTCACCAATCACGAGAGCTTTGGCTACTTTGCCGATCGCTATGGCTTTCAGATTGTGGGCACGGTTGTGCCGAACATCAGCCCGATGGCCGCCCCCTCGGCGCAGGAACTGGCGCGCCTGGTGGATCGGGTGCGAGAAGCCGGCGTGAAAGCCATCTTCCTGGAGAGCGGCAGCAATGCGAAGTTGGCCGAGCAACTGGCGGCAGAAACCGGCATTCGTGTCGTGACTGAGCTGTACACGCACTCGCTCACCCCGCCCGGCGGTCCGGCCTCTTCCTACATTGATATGATGCGCTATAACACACAGGCAATTGTTGAGGCGTTGAAGTAGGCGCTTGTCCCGGCAGGTGGCGGACTTATCCGAGAAGCCCGACGTTCGAGGCCGGCGGAAAAACCATGACAGCAACGAGTGGCGCGCCACCACATCTGGCGATCGAGCATGTGACACTCAGCTACGGGCAGCGCGCCGGCGCGGCTCTGGAGGACATGTCCTTTGAAGTGCCCGAAGGGATGCGCCTGGCTGTTGTCGGCCCGAACGGGGCCGGCAAGTCAACGCTGTTTAAATCGCTGGTGGGGCTGCTGCCGGTATCGCGCGGCAGGATTCTGGTGCATGGCGCGCTGCCCGGCTCGCACAGGGAATGTGTGGCGTATGTGCCGCAGCGCGAAGAGGTGGACTGGCGTTTTCCCGTGACGGTGTTCGATGTGGTGATGATGGGACGCTATGGCCGGCTGGGCTGGTTCAGGCGGGCCGCCCGGCGCGACTGCGACGCCGCGCAGCGTGGTCTCGAGCAGGCAGGCATGGCGCATCTGGCCCACCGCCCGATCGGCGAACTGTCCGGCGGACAACAGCAGCGCGTGTTTCTGGCGCGCGCGCTGGCGCAGGAGCCGCATATCCTCATCATGGACGAGCCGTTCACTGGTGTCGATGCCGCGACGCAGGAGGCCATTCTCGATGTGCTGGAAACGCTCAAGGCGCAGCGCATCACGGTGCTGGTGTCCACGCACGACTTGCGACTGGCCGCCAGCCGCTTCGAGCGCGTGTTGTTGTTGAACCGCCGGCTGATTGCCTACGGCCCGCCGTCTGACGTGTTCACGCCGGAGGCGCTGACGGAGGCGTTTGGGGGGCAGATGCTGATGCTGCCGGGCGGGGCGCTGGTGGCCGATCACTGTTGCCCGCCGGAGAAACACGAGGCGACCGCAGACGCCTGAGCAGGTGATATGGATTGGCTGCTTGAACCACTCCGATACGAGTTCATGCTGCGCGGCCTGCTGGCCTCGCTGATGGTGGGCGTGGTGTGCTCGGTGATCGGGTGCTATGTGGTGCTGCGCGGGATGGCGTTTCTGGGTGACGCGCTGGCGCACGCCATTTTGCCGGGCGTGGCGATTGCTTATCTGCTCAAGGGTGATCTGCTCATCGGCGCGCTGGCGGCCGCCGTCGTCGTGGCGCTGGGCATCGGGGTTGTGACCCGGCAAGGAACGATCAAAGAAGACACGGCGATTGGCGTGTTCTTTGCCGCTGCGCTGGCGCTTGGCGTGTTGCTCATCAGCACGGTGCGCGCATTCGCCACCGATCTGACCCACATTCTGTTTGGCAACGTGCTGGGTGTCAGCGCGTCGGATCTGGCATTGACTGCCGGCCTCGGCGTGATTGTGTTTGCCGCCATTGCGCTGCTCTACAAGCCGTTTCTGGTCATCTCGTTTGATCCGATGCTGGCGACGACGCTGCGCTGGCCGGTCGGGCTGTTGCGCGCGACAATGCTGGTGCTGCTGGCGCTGACGATTGTCGTGTCGTTGCAGACGGTAGGGGTGGGGCTGGTGGCAGCGATGCTGGTGACGCCGGCGGCGACGGCCTTTCTCCTAACGCGCCGCCTGCCGGCGATGATGCTGGTGTCGGCGGGGCTGGGCGCTGTCTCCAGCGTGGCCGGCCTGTATCTCAGCTACTATCTGAATGTGGCCTCGGGCGCGGCGGTGGTGCTTGTGGCGACGGGCTGCTTTCTACTGGCATTTCTCTTTGCGCCGGGGCGCGGCGTGGCCTGGTTGCGATTGCGGCGGGGATGACCGGCATGGACCTGAACGTAGATTGCGGCGAGAGCTTTGGCGCGTGGACGCTGGGCGATGACGCAGCCGTGCTGCGCCATGTCACCTCGGCCAACATTGCCTGCGGCGCCCATGCCGGCGATCCGCTGGTGATGCGTCGCACATTGCGGCTGTGCCGCGGTCTGGGCGTGAGCGCCGGCGCGCACCCGGGCTATCCCGATTTGCAGGGGTTTGGCCGGCGCGCGCTGCCGCTCTCTGCTGATGAGATTGCCGCCAGCGTGCTGTCCCAACTGGGCGCGCTGGAGGCGTTGGCGCGCGCCGAAGGGGTGAAACTGGCGCATGTCAAACCGCACGGCGCGCTGTATAACCGCGCTGCTGCCGACCGCGAGATTGCTGATGCGATTGCCGGCGCGGTGGCGGCGTTTGATCGTCGGCTGATTCTGGTTGGTTTGGCCGGCTCGCAGTTGATCGAGGCCGGCCGGGCAGCCGGCCTGCAAGTGGCCGGCGAGGCGTTTGTCGATCGCGCCTACGAAGCGGATGGCTCGTTGCGCGCGCGCCATTTGCCCGGCGCGTTAATTGACGATGTGGCGCGCGGGGTGGCCCAGGCTCTGAGCATTGCGCTGCGCGGCGAGGTTTCGAGCTGGGACGGCGCGCGTATTTCCCTGCAGGCCGACACCCTGTGCATTCACGGTGACACGCCGGGCGCGGCGGCGCGCGCTGAACAGTTGCGCCGCGCGTTGGAACAGGGCGGGGTTGTGGTCAGCCCGCTGCCGGCTTTGTATGTCTGATCTGTGGCACTTTGCGCCGCTGGGCGAAGCGGCCCTGCTGGCGCGATCGCTTGCGCCGGATGTTGATCTGGCCAATCGCTATGCGCTGGCGCTGGGTCGGGCGATCGAAGCACAAGGCGGGGCGGATTTTCAAGGGGTGATGCCCGGCATCGATTCGGTGCTGGTGCGCTTTGATCCGTTGCTCATTGCGCGGCGCGAGGCGCAGGCGCGCGTTGCGGCGCTGACGCGTGGTCTGGCCCCTGTCGCCGGCGATCTGGATACGGTGATCGATGTGCCGGTTGCGTTTGGGGGCGAGGCGGGGCCGGACCTGGAGGATGTGGCGCGCCGGCTGGGTGTTGCGCCATCTGAGGTGGTTGGGCTGTTGTGCGCGCGGCCCTGGCGGGTGATGATGGTGGGCTTTGCGCATGGTTTTCCCTACATCGGGCCGCTGCCGCCGGCGTTGCAGGTGGCCCGCCGGGACACGCCGCGCGCGCGTGTCCCGGCAGGGTCGGTGGCGATTGCGGCCGGCATGGCCGGCATCTATCCGGCCGGCTTGCCGGGCGGCTGGCACATCATCGGGCGCACCAGGCTGCGGGTGTTTGACCCGCTGAACGACAGCCGGCCTGTGTTGTTGCAGGCCGGCGATGGGGTGCGCTTTGTGACGCAACGGGATGCATCAGACGGTGCATGCTGAGCATGTCGAGGGTGAAGACGAGCCGCCTGCTCACTCACACCCCGGCGCCACCGGCACACTGTGGCCCAGTTGCGCGCTGCGTTGCGCGGCGTCAATCACGCCGATGACGCGGCGGGCCTGCTCTGGCTTGACGATCAACTCCTCGCCCAGCAGCAGGTGATCGGCCACGTTGCGATAGTACTGTGTGCTGCCATAGCCGGGCAGCGTCACTTTCACCTTGCTGTCCTGGCGGATGCCGTTGGCAACCGTCGCCAGCGTGATCTCGTCGGACCAGTCCTTCTGGATGGCGCCCTTTGTGCCGAGGATCAGCCACTTGGGCCGCGAGAGCGCGGCGATGGACGATGTCCAGTAATCGGCGGTGACGCCGTTTGCGAATCGAATGTATGCCTGGCCGTGGTCTTCGTTGCTGACGGCGTTCCACACCCGTTTCTGCAGATCGCCCATCACCTGTGTGATTTTGGCCGGCACCAGGTTGAGCACCCAGTCCAGAAAGTGCGCGCCCCAGTCGTACATCACGCCGCCGCTGATGGCCTTCTCCGAGCGCCACCAGAAGCCGGGATGCCCGTATCCGCCGCCGCCGCATTCGATGTGGAAGATGTCGCCGATCAGGCCGCGGTCGATGATGTCGCGGATGGTGAGATAGTCGCCGTCCCAGCGCCGATTGTGGAACAGGCTGAGCATCAGGCCGTTGGCGCGGGCCGTGTCGATCATGGCGTTGGCCTCTTCGACGGTGATGCAGAATGGCTTCTCCAACACGACGTGTTTGCCGGCGTTCAAGCATTGCAGCGCGGTGGGCGCGTGCAGGTTGTGCGGCAGGATGTCCACCACCAGATCGAGATCGGGCATTGCCAGCATGTCGTCGAGTTTGGTGAAGTAGCCCCGCAACCCCGGCATCTCCTGTTTGGCGGCCTCGACGCGCGCGGGGCTGGCGTCGCACATGGCGATGGTCGTCATGCCCGGCGTGTCGTTGATCCAGCCGCCATGCCCCTTGCCCATGTTGAAAGCCGGCCCATAGCCCAGCAGCCCGCAGCGCACCGTCTTGTCGGGCAGGTTGGCGCCGGCGCTCCACGCGATGGCGCGAATCAGCAGCTTCTGAAACTCCGGGTGTTTCCACGCTTGCAGGGTGTGGCCGTTGGCCAGATACACCACGCGGCCCCGGCCATAATCGCGCGCATAGGCCATCGGCATCTGTTTGCCCTGCCACTGGGTCTGCGCCAGCACAACGCATTTGGCCGGGTCGAAGCCCTGCAAGTGGTACATTTCGTCGTACACCGCGAAGTCCGGCATACGCGCGGTCAGATAGTGGCCCTTGTCGGCGATGGCAACCTTAAATTCATGATGCTCCGGGTGGTGCTGAAACTCGCCGTTGAGCATGTCGATGTAGGCGCGGTTGCCGCGAAAGCTGTCGGCGGCCGAGGGGATGCCGACGAAGCCGCCGCCGCCGCGCACGAAGTCGAGCAGCCCCTTTTCGCGCGCCGGCGTAAGATCGTCGTGGAAGCCGGTGGTGTAGACGACGACCGCCGCGTACTGGCCGGCGGAGAGCGTGGCGAACGCATCCAGGTCGTTCGTCATCTCCAGCTCAAAGCGCCCATCGGCTTTCAGGTAGCCGTCGAGCATTTTTCCGCCGGATTCGGTGGGGTGGAATTCGGGTCCGCCGTAGACGTACAAGATTTTCTTCATAGTTCTCCTTTGCTGTTTGACCGCCAGGGACGCGATGTGTTCGGATGCTCTGCTGCGGCCGGCGTGTTCCTGGCGACAAGCGTCTGTCTAGTGAATGGGCTGAGGGAGGAAGGCGCACAACGGCAGGTCGTCGGCGTCTGCCAGATCGCATGGCGGGTTGAGGCCGAGACCATAGCCCAGCCTGGCGTCGGCGTCCACCTCGCGGTTGAAGAGCACGACGATGTCCGTGCCCTCGGCCCAGGCATTGACGACACACAGCGGCGCGCGGGATTCGGCATCCGGCAGGCGAGCTTCAAAGCCGCGAATGGTGTTCACGCGCGACCAGCCGCCCACGACGCCGCTGAAGCGCACGCGCACGGCGTTCTTGACGCCGGCCGGCGACGTGATGCGCTCGATCCGTTCGACCGCCGGCCCATCGGCGCGCTCCACGCCTTCGGTCAGTTTCAAGGCGAGCTTCGCCAGTCGCCGGCCCAGGCGGACAAGGCCGTGGGTGTCGATGTGAATCAGGTCTACCAGCGGCAGGTCGATTGCCGAGGTGACTGCCGTGCGCGGGATGCGGTGTGGCAGCGTGCGCAACGCCTCCTGGACAAGGTTCCAGCCCGGCCACACGCCCTGGCGATCGGGCGGTTCGACCACCCGACCGATCTGCACGGCGATGAAGGGCAGGTCGGCCATGCCGGTGTCGGCGCGCGCGGCGGCAATCCAGGCGTCGAGTCGCGCGGCGTAGGTGCGCGCAAGGTCGATCGAGATTGCGTCGGATTCGCCCTGGTACCACAGGATGCCGCGCAGCCGGCCGCCGGCGCGCCGGATGCGCTCGAGCATGGCGCCGTACAGGCTGCGACCGCCGAGAGGCTTCAGGCTGGGGCTCCATTGATCGAGGCTGGTGCCGCCGTGGGCTGCCGGGATGAGGCCGATGGGTGTGCCGAGCGCGTCGGCCAGGGCAATGCCGAAGGGCAGGCCGAGGCCGGCGCCGATGACGCGCGTTTCGTTCTCGCGGCGCGCATACTCGGCGTCGCTGATGAGTTTGTCCGCGTCGGGCATCCAGGCGCGCATCAGTTCCTGGTGCACCGGCGTGAAACTCTCCCACAGCCGGTGTAGCGGTTCCTCAGCGGTGTGCCATGCGCCGGCGCTGCTGAACGACCACACGCGCGCGTCTGGGGCGCAGGCGCCTTTGAGCCAGCCACAGCCCTGCATGTTGGACTGGCCGGCCAGGACCCAGACGTCGTAGTTGCCGGTGGATGGATCGATCCCGCGTCGTGAAGATGGCTCTGGCATGCTGAATTCCTCCTGTCGATGACCACACACAATGTACGCCGAATGCGGATGGCGTCAAGCGCGGCGGCAACTTGCGAAGCTGCCCGCATGCAGTACAGTGCGCGTTACCATGACAAGCTATCCTCCACAACACGACATTCGCATCGGCACTCTGGTGAGCGGCAATCTGCCGGACCCTGCCGGCGTCATCAAGCAGATCCTGCCGTATGGCTTCGAGAGCTTTGGCATCACGTTCTGGCAGAAGCTGGGCGGTGTAGACCTGAGGAAGCTGGCCGACCAGCTCAAGGCGGCGCTCGACGGCTCCGGCGCGATCATCAGCTCGCTAGCTGTGTTTGGCAATCCGCTGGAGACGACACCCATCGACCTGGAGACGCTGGCCGGCTGGGAGGCCGCCATCGATCACGCGCATCTGTTTGGCACTGATATCGTCGCCGGCTTCACCGGCCGGTTGCGCGGTAAACCGATCGATCAATCGCTGCCCCGGTTCAAGGAAGTGTTTGGCTCCCTCGCGCAGCGCGCGGCTGATAACGGGGTTCGCATTGCCTTCGAGAACTGCGATATGGGCGGCGACTGGCAGCGCGGCGACTGGAACATCGCCCACAATCCGACGGCCTGGGAGATGATGTTCGATGCCGTGCCGGCGCCCAACCTGGGTCTGGAGTGGGAGCCGTGCCATCAGATGGTGAGCCTGATCGACCCGATGCCGCAATTGCGCAAGTGGGTGGGCAAGATGTTCCACATTCATGGCAAGGACTGCACGATTCACTGGGATGTGGTGCGCGAGTATGGCGTGGACGGCCCGAAGCAGTTTGCCTTTCACCGCACCCCCGGCTTCGGCGACTGCAACTGGGCCGATATCATCAGCGATTTGCGCAAGGGCGGCTTCAAAGGCTCGATTGATATCGAAGGCTATCACGACCCGGTCTACCGCGACGAACTGGAGATGACCGGCCAGGTGGCCGGGCTGAACTACCTCAAGCGCTGCCGGGGCGGGGACTTTGTGCCGAATCCAAAGTGAGGCGTGAGGGAATGGCATCCGGCGCAGTGCAAGGTTCCAGCCTCGCACCGCGCCGGACCACCTTGAAGCGCAGTTGCGCCGGCTAAGGCCGGCTTGGCGCTCAGGAAACTATCTCGTAGCGCAACCACACCGATCCATTGCCGATCTGTTCGACGTGTGACAGGCGGGCATGGATCACGCCATCGGGGGCGGCGAGGTCGGGCGCGACGAACATGGAGCGCGGTGACATGCCGCCGATCAGTGTCGGGTCAACGAGCAGACTGACTTCATCGACCAGGCCGGCGCGTAGTAACGCCCCATTGAGAGTCCCGCCGCTATCGACACGCACGCGCTGCACGCCATATCGGTTCGCCAGTGATTCCAGCGCAACGCGGAGATCGACGCGCTCTTCACCTGCGACGATTGTGTCGATGCGTTGGCGCTGCAAATGGTCGCGCTGCGTGGCAGGGGTCGCGCGTGAGCACACAGCCACCGGCCCGCGCCAGTACGGCTCGCTGCGAATCTGTCGCCAGTTGTGGATTTGTCCCCGGCTGTCAACAATGGCCAGCAGCGGGCGCGATTCGCCCGATTCACCCGCCGGCAGGTCATCGATCTCATCGCCATCGGGAATGCAGTTGGACTGGTAGGCGGCGAGCATGGTCTGGCTGCCGGCGAGAATTGCGTCTGCGCCGAAGCGGGCGGCAAGCTCATAGTACAGGCCGATATCGCCGGCGAACCAATCCATCCGCCCATCGATGCTGACCCCGTTGTGAAGGATGACGCGCGGTCGCAAGAGTTTTCTCTCCTGTGCTGTGAACAGATGCTCTACGCTGTCCCCGCGAATGTGGATGTTTCGCCCAGTCCCTCGCTGCCCATCGCCATGTAGCCGCCGTCCACTCTCAACTCAGTGCCGGTGATAAAGCTGGCGTCGTCGCTGCACAGGAACAGCACGGCGCGGGCGACCTCGCGCGGCTCGCCAAGCCGCCGCAACAGGTGATAGCGCCCCCACACCGGCTCCCATCTGGCGCGATCGCCCTGCGCTGCTTTAGCGACTTCGGGCGTCCAGATCCAGCCGGGGCTGATGACATTCACGCGGATGCCGAATGGCGCGAGGTCCATGGCCTGGCAACGGGTCAGGTTCACGATGGCGCCCTTGCAAGCGTTGTAGGTCCAGCGGCCCGGCTGCGCCACATGAGCCGATACGCTGGCAATGTTGACGATGGCGGCGCCTTGCGCCCGGCGCATCGGCTCGAAGCAGGCCTGCGCCATGTTGGCGCCGCCGCGCACGTTGACGCCCAGGCTGTGCTCCCAGTCGGCGGTTGTGGCGTCGATGCCTTTGTTGAGGAAGCTGACCGCACTGTTGACCAGGAAATCCACCCGGCCGTAGGCCCCGACCACTGACCGCACACCCGACCGGCATGCCTCTGCGTCGGATACATCCACGCGATGAAAGACGGCAGTCCATCCTTCCGCGCGCAGTTCGCCGGCTGCCTGTTCGCCGCCGGCCGCGTTGATGTCGAAGATGACCGCAATCGCCCCCGAGGCGGCAAACTCGCGCGCAGTCGCCTGGCCGATTCCAGATGCGCCGCCAGTCACAATGGCTACTCGACCTGTCCAGTTCATCTCATCGCCTCCTATTCCTGAATCGAGCGCGCGCTCGCGATTATAGAAGGTGGCGCTGCGCCGGCAGCCCGCCGCGACGCGCGATACGCTTCGAAGATGCGCTCATTCTGCCTCCTGCAAGAACTGCTGCGAGCAGCTTGCTACGATGCCGGTTACGGATACGGTGGGTATCGTAGGAGGCAGCAGGCTACGATGCGATATCTTTTACGGCCAGAATTGAGGATAGCGCAGGGATACTATTGCACGGTGTCCAGCCGGCGGCGAAGGCCAGGCCGGCGATGGGGTGCGCTTTGTGATGCAACCGGGCCTGGCAGACGAGGCATGCGGAGCAGGGCAGGGCTGAAGGCCGGCCGCCTGCTTGCCTGGGCTCCGGCCTCATCGACACACGCAGATGCGCTCGCTGCTGCGCCGTGTCGTCCGCAACAGACTTTAGAGCTGTTGCGAGGGGGTGACGACCCTGCGGCCCATAAAGCCTGCGATGATGAGAGCCACGAGTGTTGTCCCGCCCACGACAAATGCGTACGTGGATGTAAAAGCGCCGGCCTCAAGCAGCGTAAACGCGATTGTGTTCGACATGGCATGGAACACGCTGACGAAGAACAAACTGTGGCCGGTGTTCAGCCATAGCCACGTGTAGATCACGGTGAGCGACACGCTGAAGATGATTTCGCCGTACCACGGCAGGCTCGACATCGGAGAGGCCGGGTTCAGCAGCAGGGGCAAGTGCCAGGCGCTCCACACCACTCCCATCACCAGCGCTGCTTGCAGATCGGAGAGCTTCTCGCGCAGGCGCGGGAGCGCGAATCCACGCCAGCCAATCTCTTCCCAGACGTTGGAGAGCAGCATGGCGACCCACACTGCCGGCAGGCTGATCCAGCTCACCTGGTCGAGCGCGGGAGATGTTTGTCCCAGCATCGTTGCAAGCCCAAGCGCCACTGCGGCGATGATCCACCAGAAGCCGAATGTGAACACATACCAGCGCAGAGGCGCGCCGAACCTGAACAGCGGTGAGAACAAATTGCGGATGCTGTGCGCCTGGTTGAGCGCCAGCAGTGTGATCACCGCCGCGAGCGTGGGCCCCGCGCCGCCCAGCAGGGCAAAGATGGGGCTATCAACAGGCAGCACGCCGCGCGCGTGCAGGGTTTGGGGAATCCAGCCTGACCAGGACAGCACGAAGGCCAGTGTGTAGAACGTGATCAATGGGTGTCGCTTGACGGGCATCGGGCACTCCTGATGAAGTCGGCATGCCTGCGGATGGGCCGGCGCTTCGATCATACATCAGACGCATCCGCGCCGGGGTGCGAGGGCCGGGGGCACGTTATTCACGCTCGCTATTCGCGCTCACTTCAGCGTGCTGCTCGATCTGGCGCGATGGGGGTGACGGTTGGCCTGGGGTACTGGGGGGTGTCGCCCAGCCGGCGTAAGACTGGCGCACGGGCAGAAACGATGCAAACGCGCTGCGCTTCTTCGGCGGTTATGCCGCCCAACGGCCTGCCTCTCAGCCGCGTTGTGGAGCGCAGCGGAGCAACGTCGGCTGCAACCCGGTGTTAGCCAGCCCTTTGCTTCTCTACCATGTCGGGATACAATAGAGACCAAATCTGTTCAGCAAGAGTTACACGTGGACATCGAAAACATAATTGAGGCTATCCGTCAT
>DAOUDB010000225.1:0-6831 GCA_034431495.1 Thermoflexales bacterium | reverse complement strand
TGCTCGACTGGATCGCGCGCAACGGCGCTGCGGACAATTGGTTCCTGCATGTCAACTACTGGGATCCGCACACGCCGTATCGCGCGCCGGCTGAATTCGGCAACCCATTTGCGAACGACCCGTTGCCGACCTGGCTGACCGAGGAGACGCTGATGCGGCACCGCAACCTGCCGGGGCCGCACGGCGCGCGAGAGATCGCCATGTACGACAACAGCACATCGCCCCAGTACCCGCGCCACCTCGGCGAGGTCAAAGACATGGCGGATTGGCGCGCCTTCGTCGACGGCTACGATTGCGGTGTGCGCTACATGGACAACCATATCGGCCTGCTCTTTCAGGCGCTGGCCGCGCAAGGGGTGATGGATGATCTGACCGTCATCATCACCGCCGATCATGGCGAGAATCTGGGCGAACTGGGCCTCTATGCTGAGCACGCCACCGCCGACGAGATCACCACGCGCATTCCGATGATCGTGCGTTGGCCGGGCGTGACACAGGCCGGCCATGTGGACAATGGCCTGCACTACAACCTCGACCTTGCGCCGACTCTGGCCGAGGTGCTGGGCCGGCCGGCCGCGCTGAGTTGGGAAGGGCAGAGCTTTGCGCCGGCATTGCGCGGCGAGCCGGCCGGCCGCGACTATCTGGTGGTCAGCCAATGCGCGCATGTGTGCCAGCGCAGCGCGCGCTTTGGGCCGTGGCTTTACATGCGCACCTACCATGATGGCTATCACCTGTTCCCCGATGAGATGCTGTTCAATCTGGAGCAGGACCCCCACGAGCAGCGCGACCTGGCAGCGGTGAACGAAGCCGAGCGGCTGCGTGGCGCGGCATTATTGCAGGCGTGGCATGATCGCATGATGGCAACGATGCCGGATGGCTATACCGTTGACCCGATGCGCACAGTGCTGGCTGAGGGCGGGCCGTCGCATGCGCGCGGCCAGTTGGCTCGCTATTGCGCCTATCTAGAGCAGACCGGCCGGGGATGGGCCATCCCGGAGCTGAAGCGCCGGCACCCCGGCGAGTTCAAACACGACTGACTGTGAACGCCACCGCGCGAAAAAACAGAAGCCCCTTATCTCGTAAGGGGCTTCTGCGCGCAATCAGGTGTCTGCTGGTTCAGCGCACCAGCTTCGCGTTCAGTTTGATCTCCACCGCTGCCAGCGCCTTCGAGACCGGACAACCCTTCTTGGATTCCTCGGCATGCTGCAGGAAGGTCTGCTCGTCGATGTTGGGCACATCGGCCTCGGTGTTCAGTTCGATCAGGCTGATCGTCGGGCCATCGGTGAGATGCACGGTGGCCGTGGTGTGGATGCGGTTGGGCGGAAAGCCGGCCTTGGTCAACACCGCCGAGAGGAACATAGAGAAGCAGCCGGCGTTTGCCGCGCCGATCAGTTCTTCGGGGTTGGTGCCTTCGCCGCTCTCGAAGCGCGACGCAAAGGTGAACGGGCCATCGTAGGCGCCTTTGCCGATGCGCATGTTGCCGCTGCCTTCGCGCAGCGTGCCGTTCCAGGTTGCTTCAGACTTTCGCACTGCCATTGATTTACCCTCGCAATTTAAACCTCAACAATTGTTTCGACTCACAAGCGGGGCGTATCTTAACTCAGAATCGGAAGGAGCAGATCTCTGCCTGAAAAGCGATAGAATGATTCAGCAAGGCGCGTTTGGATTGCATGCCGGCCTGGAGGTGTCCGATGCGATCATTCTGGAAGCCCCTGCGCATTACTGCCGTCTTTGTGTCTGCGCTGATTGTCGAAACGGCTTGTGGAAATCCTGCCAGTCAGCCGCCTGATATTGGCGCGGAAGCCGAAGCGCCGCCCGTTGCGCCGACGCAGCACGCGACTCTGCCGGCGCCCCCCTCGCGGTCTTCGGGTGGCGCGCTTAGCATTCCGGTCCGCCCCGCCGCGAATGTCCCAGACGACATCCCGGCTCACATGGCGTGGGAAGGTCTGGGGGCCGGCCCATCTTCCGAAGGCTGCCTGGATGCCGCGGAAGCTGCGGCGCTCTCGTCTTCGCCTCGGATTTCCGAAGTCGGTCTCCCCCACGGGACTGTCTTTTGGTGTTACTGCAATCTGGACGAACAGATCGGCGATCCGGTCACGGGCGAGTTGCGTCTTGCCGACGGCAATGTGCAACGCCTCGAAACGTCAGTCGATCCAGTTGGCGATCAGGTCTGCGCCGAGTTTTGGCATCGCTTTGACGTTGTGCCCCCCAGGCAGGTGGTGACCTTTGAGACGCGCCTTTCAGACTACGACATCATCGATCGCTTCGTGCCGGTGGTAGGAGAGGTGTTGTTTGAAGGCTGGCAACCCAATGAGCCGCTGCGCCTGGTGATCTATGCGCCAGAACCTGCCGACCCATACGGCGACAAGAGGTTCGTGGCAGATCTGCGCGCGAGCGCTGATGGCGATGGCCGGCTCGCGCTGGAACTATCCAAACCTGGCGAAGCGCTGGCGTATCCCACGATATTTGCCATCGGTCGATCGGGCGAATGTCAGACGTACGATCCCAGTCTTTATCAGATGACCGGCAGAATGACCCAGGGTTGCACGACACTGGACCCGGATACGAAGGCGCCCTCTGGCGCGTGGGCAGGCGTGCGCTGGACGTTTGATGACGCCGGCCCCGCATATATGTGGGAGCCGTGCTTCGGCGCGCCCGAGTCCCATCTGCGCGCCGGCGTGCGCGCGGTGGTGAAAGACGGCCTGAGCCGCGTTCGTGTGCGCGCCGAGCCATCGACGCAAGCGGCGATCGCCGGCCACATCGTTCCCGGCGAGCAGATCGACATTCTGTCCGGGCCGGCCTGCGCTGACGGCGCAGTCTGGTGGCGCATACGATCGCTTCAGTCAGGGTTGGCCGGCTGGAGCATGGAGGGTGACGCTGAGGAAGCGTGGTTGTTGCCACTGCCATAGACAGGCGCATTTCAGCGCCGGGGATGGCGGGGCGCGTCTCCTGTGCCGCGCTCCAGGTTTGGGCAGGCAGTGGCAGTGCGCCACGGAGGGCGCACACTACAGAGCGTGATGGGCTGCTATCCATCTTGCTCCCGGCCGGAAATGCATCCCGATCTACAGGGTGCTAAGATTCAGCCTCACGCGGGTGGGGGCTGGTCCTGGTATGGTCGTCTCAGTGACATGCCGGGCGATGTGACGGTGTGTTGTTGATGAGATGTCAAGTGAGTGGTCGAGGAGGCTACAGTGGGTCGTAGAGTCACAGCCAGTGCAGTCGGATTGACCGTAATGGGTATTGTGGTGTTCGTGTGCGGCGCTGTGGGGGTTGCGGTCGTGCGCACACCCAATGGCGCGATTGCCGCGCAAGGAGCGGCGCGTGACGCGGCGCAGCGCGCGACACCCACGCGCGCGCCACGCAAGGGTGTTCCGGCGCCGTCGAAGCCGGCTCGTCGAGTGCCCAAAGATGTCCCCGCGCACATGTCGTGGGAGGGGCTGGGCGGCGGCGGCGCGTCCCCCGTCTGTCTGGATGTCAACAAGCTTCTGCCGCCCCCGCCAACGGCGTCGCTCACCGAGACGTTGCTTCCCGCCGGCGTCGTGTACTGGTGCTACTGCAATCTGAAGGAGGCGGTTGGAACGCAGGTCACGGCGCGCCTGACCCTTGCCGATGGAACGCGGCAGACGTTGCGAACACGGGTCGCGGATGACGAGACGGGCGAGTGGGAGCGTTGCGCATTGTTCGAGCACCACTTCCCCGTGGCGCCGGCGCCCGGATTGATTACTTTCACCGCCCGGCTGTCTGGCCGCGCCATCACCGATGTGACCAACGCGGTGGTGGGCGAGTTGGTCTTTGCGGGTTGGCGAAGCAACGAGCCGATACGGCTGATCTCCTACGTCAGCGAGGATACGGAGAGCAACAGGAAGACGTTTGCCGGCGAACTGCGCACTCAGGCCGACGCCAATGGCGAACTGCGCGTGCAGACGGCTGAGACCGGCCAACCGATCCCGGTGCTGACGATCTTCGCCGTGGGCCGCGACTCCAACTGCCAGACGTACGACGCAGGCTTGTCTCCGGCAGATCAGGTTGTTGCGAGCGGGTGTGAGACATCCGACCCGGACATTGTCGGCGCGTCCGGCTGGCCGGCTATCGTCACCTGGACCTACGAAGGCCCCCCGTTATACGAGTGGCAGCCCTGCGAGGACGCGCCCCATTCGAATCTGATTCGCGGGCAGAGCGCCGTTGTTCGGCTCAACACCGTGACGCTGCGCGCGGAGGCCAATTCGCGTGCTGGCATCACGGGCCGGCTCAGGCGCAACGATGTGGTCACTATCCAGGGTGCTCCGCAGTGCGGCGAGGGCGCGGTGTGGTGGTCTGTGATTGCCGCCGGCAGTGGAACCTCTGGCTGGGTGAAAGAACACGATGGTCGCCAGGCATGGCTGGCGCGGGCGCCATAGCGTGGCTGCGGGCAGGCTGGCGAGCGCAGGGTAGCGCGGCCTTCAGTTGGCCGGCTTGAGTTGCGCCAGATCGTTCTCGTAGTCTGCGCGCCGCTTGTCGCCGGGTGGCAGGAGGGAGATGGCCTGCTGCCAGGCATTGCGCGCCTGCTCGATCTCGCCCAGTTTGGTGTGCTGTTGAGCGATTGCGGCCCAATAGGCCGCCTGTTGTTCGGATTGCGACGTGAGCGGGAGGGCTGTCTTGTACTCGGCAATGGCGTTGCGATGGGCCTTCTCGGCTTCCTCAGTCTTGCCCTGCTGCGTGTACAGATCGGCCACGGTGGCCCAGTACAGGCCGCGCCGGCTCGGAATGGTGCTCAGCTTCAGCGCGGCCTCAAAGTCCTGTATGGCCGCGTTGGGCTGCTCCTGTTGCCGGCGAACGAGGCCGATGCGGGCGTGGGCCTCTGCGGCCAGTTCCTGCACGCGCGGGTTTTTGCCCTCGCCGTAGTGATCCAGCACGGCCTGGAAGTTGGCGAGCGCGGAAGCAAGCGTGTCTTCGCCGGCCCACCACTTGACCAGATACACCTGCGCTTGCCCGAACGCAACTTTGGTGGCGATGTCGGCGGTGGCCGGCTGCAATGTCGCAGCTGCGCCTTTCTCATAGTTTTCCAGGGCTTGCTTGAGCATCACCTGGTCGGGCGCGAAATTGTCGCTGGTGACGCCGGCCAGGCTGCGCAGGTAGAACGCACCGCCCAGTCCGACGTAGGCGCGGGCGTATTGTGGCTCGACATCCAGCGCGTCGCGGTAGGCTTCCTCGGCTTCGGACAGCAGATTGGCCCGACCGGCGGCGTTGCCCACAAACAAGTAGACCACCTCGCGACCGGTCGATGAGGTCTGCCACAACTCGTCGCGGTTGGCCTGGCGAAAGAACGCCAGAGCGTTTTCGTAGGCGTGCGCGAAATAGAAGCTCAATCCGCGCGTCAGCAAAGATAACGCCTCGGCCCGCCGGGCGAGTTCGCGGTTCAGTGTGAGTTGCGAGGGCAGATTCTCCCCGACGCCGATGATGGATATCGGCGAACCGAACACATGCTGGCCGACCACTTCCTCCACATCGTAGAAGTTGGCAATCGCGACGTAGAACTCCGGTTGCAACTGGAGTGCGTCGCCGTTGCGACGGACGGCGCCATATACGACCACATCTGCCTTGATACGCCGGGCCAGTTTCTCCGCTTCGGCGGCACGCTCTTCTGGAGAGGCGCCGCTCACCGTGCCCGTCTGCTTTGGCCCCCACACTTCCACCACCAGATCGGTTTGCTTGCCCAGGTCCGACATCTCGGCGTTGAGCCGGTTGTAAAAGACCGTGGCGATTTGCGCGGCGTCGTCGGTGCTGATGGCGCCGGTGCTGTCGGTGAAGCCGGCCACTGCCACATTCCATTCGCCCGACAGGAGGGGGCTGGGGTCGGGGAACAAGGTTGGGTAGACGCTGAAGCGCCAGAACCAGAATGTGGGCAGGGCGGTCATCAGGACAAACATGATGACGCGCACGATTGGATGCTTGCCCGAAACTTTCCACAGCCGGCGGACCTCGGTCTGGACTTTGACGATGGCCGGCGGCAGAGTCAGCCGGCCGGTTTTGGCGTTCGCGGCAGGCTTCGCCAATGCCGGCGCGTGGTCTGGCGTCTGGAGTGATTCTGCAGTAATGACGCCGATCAGCACGCCGGCCCAAGTGACGGCCACCAGTGATAGCGCGCTGTGACCGATCTTGTCCTTGACCTCTTCCAGGTCCGTCTGCTGGTCTACCGCATGGATGGGGATCAAGGGCGCGCCGAAGTCATGCAGCGGCACTTCCAGCAGCGTCTGGCTTTCCGATTGCACCCGGCTGCGCAGGTCGTTGAATCGGGCGGCGTGAAACTGTCCCTGGCCCAAATCTACAACCAGCACCCAGTCTGGCTGGCCGCTGCGCTTTTGCAGCATGCGGATGGCGTCGAGCAGGGTCTGGCTGCCATCGATTACGACGAAGCCGTTGGCCGGATGGGAGAGCAGGTTGTCCGGGATGGCGCTCATGGGTTACCGCCTCAGCATCGCAATGTGCTCGTCCACTCTGCGCCGTTCCCATGCGCTCATGTCTGCTTGTTGCAGGTACGACACAAGGTCGCGCGCTAGCTCGCCGGCGCTCTTCGAGGCCAGTCGCTCCTGAATCAAGCCGTCGAGTCGGGCGAGCAGTTTGTCGTCTGCGCCCAGCAGCACGGCCGATTCAAGCCGCTCGGACGCGAGTCGCGCGATTTCGTTGCCGTCGCCGTCGCGCGCGACGTAAACGCCGTCCGGCCCGCTGTCGTCGCGGGCGATCAACCCGAACGCCAGGCCGAGGGCGAACACGCTGCCCGGGTCTGTTTGGGCGTGGCCCAGGCCGGCGCTGGACATGGCGTTTAGATCGGGTGTGAGGGCCATCTCGTCGTCG
>DAOUDB010000224.1:0-2290 GCA_034431495.1 Thermoflexales bacterium | reverse complement strand
TGAGGGCCAACCTCAAAAAGGGCATGGAAGAGCTGACGCAACTGAACACGGCGATTGCCAATGCGACCAGCGCCCGTGAGATTCAGGAACTGCGCAGCCGGCAGGCTTCTCTGCAGGCGCAGATCACCACATGGCAGTCCACCTATGCCCAACTATGGAGCAATTTGCAGCGCGGGACCTCCAACTTTCTGAGTGTTGTCGAGCCGGCCCAGCTCCCGTCACAGGCGGTCGGCCCGCGCGTGGCAAACAATGTGCTGCTGGCCGCAGCCATCGGCCTGGCTGTTTCGGCGCTGGTCGCGTTTCTGCTGGAATACCTGGATGACACCATCAAGACGGCCGCGGACGTTCTGCACACGCTCAACCTGACGCCGCTTGGCAGCATCGCCCAGATCGAGGGCAAAGACTACCCCGGTATGCTCGTGGCTGCCAGACATCCGCGCTCCACAATCACCGAAGCGTATCGCATGCTGCGGACGAACCTGCAATATAGCGCCGTGGACCATCCGCTGCGCACACTGATGGTCACCGGCGCCGAGCCTTTGGACGGTAAGAGCCTGACGGCCGCCAATCTGGCTGTGGTGCTGGCCCATGCCGGCCAGCGCGTCATTCTGGTAGACGCCGATCTGCGCCGGCCGGCTCAGCACCAGATCTTCGTGCTGGATAACCATGTCGGTCTGACATCGCTGCTGCTCGACCCCGGTATGACGCTCACGCGCGCCTTGTTGCCCACAAAGGTCGAGCATCTGTATCTGCTGGCCTCTGGCCCGCTGCCGCCGAACCCGTCGGAATTGCTCGGCTCGAAACGCATGGGCGACGTGATCGAGATGTTGCGCCGCGAAGCCGACATCGTAGTGTTCGATTCTCCGCCCGTCACGGCGGTGACCGATCCTGCCGTGTTGGCGCCGCGCCTGGATGGCACACTGCTCGTCGTGCGGTCTGGCCGCACCCGCCGCACCATCGCCCGGCAGGTCAAGGAGACGCTGACGGGCCTCGGGGCGCACATTGCCGGGGTGTGTCTGAACAACCTGCCCAGGCGCAGCACAGGTTACTACTATGCCTATGCCGAGGAGCGCCAGCCGTCGGTTGAAGGTGTGTCCGAGTCTCGCAAGCTCAGCCCAGCGCGCGCGCGTGGCCGCGTCGGTCGCCCGGCCCAGTAAGCCGGCCGGAGCCGATACGAATGAACCTGCACCTCAAACCGACCCGCATCGTTGTAGTCGGCGCCGGCCTGGTTGGATCCACGTTTGCCTATGCCATGCAGTTGGCCGGCCTGGCAGGCGAAATCGTCCTCATCGACGCCAATCATGCCAAGGCCGAAGGTGAAGCCATGGACCTGATGCACAGCGTGCCTTTTGGCGCGCCCACGCGCATCTGGGCCGGCGATTATGCTGATTGCGCCGGCGCCACGGCGGTGGTGATCTGCGCCGGCGCAAACCAAAAGCCGGGCGAGACGCGCCTCGATCTGGTCAAGAAGAATGCCGCCATCTTCGCCCAAATCATCCCCCAGGTCGTCCGTTACACGCGCGACGCGATTCTGGTGATTGCCACCAACCCGGTGGATGTGTTGACCTATGCCGCGCTCAAAATGTCGGACCTGCCGCCGCAACAGGTGATCGGCTCGGGCACGATTCTGGACACGGCGCGCTTCCGCGCATTGCTGGGGCAGCACTATGGCGTCGATCCGCGCAGCGTGCACGCCTACATCATCGGCGAGCACGGCGACAGCGAAGTGCCCGTGTGGTCGTTGGCGCACATCGCCGGCATGCAACTGGCCGACTTCTGCGTGCTGATCAACATGGTGTGCGATCAGTCTGCGCTGAACGATATCTTCGAGCGCACCCGGAACGCCGCCTACGAGATTATTGATCGCAAAGGCGCCACCTATTACGCTATTGCCACCGGCTTGTTGCGCATCGTCGAGGCTATCGCGCGCGATCAGAACACCGTGCTGTCAGTGTCCAGCCTCATCACCGACTATTACGGCATCAGCGACATCTGCCTCAGCCTGCCGACAGTAGTCGATCGCGGCGGCGCCGAGCGCGCCCTCCGGCTGGAGTTAAGCGACGAGGAAGCTGCCCGGCTTCGCGCGTCGGCCGATGTGCTGCGGCGCACGGCAGACGCGATTGGTATGTGACTTTTCTGACGAAGATCATACCGGCGCGCAGAGATTCATTACTTGTATTCCGGCCAGGCGGTGCTAAGATGCCTCTCGGCCCGCCGTGACGGTGTGACGCTTCGGCGGCCCGAGGCGGGCCGCTGGAGCAGATCATGCTTGGCACGGTGTTCAATATTC
>DAOUDB010000223.1:0-5916 GCA_034431495.1 Thermoflexales bacterium | reverse complement strand
GCCGATGTGATGCGCCAGATTAGACCCGTGCAGGGCCTCGTTGGCGAGTAGGGTAACCCGAATCGCGTCGCCGTATGCCGCGAGAATCGAGCCGAAGCACACATGCAGCGCCTGACGCGCATCGAACTGCTCCAGCACGGCCACACAGGCTGCCTGACCGGCCAGCGTCTGCGCAGCCGGCGCGCGCGACATGTCTGCCGAAACGTGATAGGAAGCGCGATCGATGGCATACCGCTCGCGCGCCAGCGCGTAAATCTCCTTGAACAGGTCAACGTTGCAGCCGGCAACGGTGCGCAGGGCCTCAAGATAGCTCGTTCCAGCCGTCTTCAGATGCACCCAGTCGCCGGCCAGGCGCGCAACCACGCCGTAGATGCTGAACTTGTCGGAGCCGGAATGGATACTCAGTTTGTAAGGCCCCCAGTGGCGGGCAACGGCAACGTGGCCGGCAATATCAGCCTCGAATGCGCTCAGATCACCGATGTAATCCACGCCCTTTTCAAACCGGCCCACAAAGCGCGGGGCCAGGCTGACCCACGCCACATCCAGCCGGCGCAGCTCGCCCGCAATCACATAGTGCTCGCCGTGCGTGGTGGGCGTGTCGGTTTCATCCACCGACACCTCGACCTCAAAAGGCCGGCTGCCCATGGTTGCTTTGAGATGCCGGTACATGCGCGCCACATGCGCGATTGCCCGGCCATACTTCACCAGCGCCAGTTGCACAGCCGGCGCATCCAGACCAAACGGCGCGCCGGCATAGCGCCTCACGGCTTCGTCCGGCGCGGTCTCCAGATCATCCCAGGGCAAAGCGGCATACTTCGCTTCTGTGTGGTGGCCGGCATCGCCATCCACATAGGCGCCGGGATCGAACGTGAAAAGGGTGAAGCCGGCTGCTGCGCACGCCTCGATATCTTCAGGCGTCTTCAGGTGGTCGGCATCTGCGCCGAATCCATCGCGCCAGCCTTCTTGAAACACGCCCCACATCGCATCATCCAACACCTGCACAGGTGTGCGATTGGCGCGCGCCATTTCGCGCATCGACTGCTGAGCCAGCACCGGCGCCATACAGCCATACTGGCGCACAGCTTGAATGTGGCCGGGCGTGGCGAGGCCGATTCGATCTCCGCATCCCACCGACTTCACCAAACCCAGCACACGCGGGCGCAGCCATGGAAACACGCCACGCAGCGTGGCTGCATTGTCGGCGGTCAAGGGACAGCGCTTCAACGTGAACGTGCGGCCATCCATCTCAACCTGGCCGGCCTGCCCCACAAACCCCGACACGGCTTGATCCGGCTCGCCAGAGTCGGCATCGCTGCCGGGTGTGGGGTGGGGTGTGAGAATGAGCAACTGGCGCGCAGCATCGGGCGCATGTTCGGCGCGCGCCAGCGCATAGATAGCCGGCCCGGCCGGCGCAACAGAACAGGGATAGATCGACAGGCCGGATCGCCCGGCCAACTGAGCAACAATCGTGTTTGAATCCATCGTGTGACCTTCGGGAGGTGTCCGCACTAGTCGGATATTACCATCGGACGATGGTTGCAGAGTCGATCCGCCCTTCGGCGGATAGCATTCAATGTCGCAACAGATAGAATCAGGCTGACGAGAAACAATTACTCTCCTCCTCCTCCTGAAGAGCCCCGGCCACGGACAGCCGGGGCTCATTTTTTACTTTGCCTGAGGCTGGCTTCGCCATGCGTTGCGCGTGGCAGTAGTCACGCTTGCGCAAAGGTCAGCCTTTCGATAGACTTCCTGCGACGCATCGTTAGCACAGAAAAGAATGGACAAGCTGGTCACCATTGAGCGCCACATCTTGAACCAGGAACATCAGCATCCTGAGGCCACCGGCGTTTTCTCCAACCTGCTGTATGACATTGCCCTGGCAGCCAAGATCATTGCGCGCGAGACACGGCGGGCCGGGCTGAGCCAACTACTGGGCATGGCCGGCAGAGTGAACGTGCAGGGCGAAGAACAGATGAAGCTGGACGCCTTCGCCAACGAGACGTTCATCCGCATGAATGCAGAGTCGGGCCGCATCGCGGTGATGGCTTCCGAAGAATCATCGGGCATCATCCCCATCCCCGAACAGCACTGCTGCGATGGGCGCTATGTGCTGCTGTTCGATCCGCTGGACGGCTCCTCCAACATCGATGCAAACGTCAGCGTAGGCACCATCTTCGGCATCTACCGCCGGATCACCGAGAGCGGCCCCGGCACGCTGGAGGATTGTCTGCAACCAGGACGCGCGCTGGCCGCCGCCGGCTACGTGATCTACAGCACCAGTACCATGCTGGTGTACACCACCGGCCACGGCGTCGATGGCTTCACGCTCGACCCCACGCTGGGCGAGTTTTTGCTCACCCATCCCAATCTGCGTTATCCATCAAAGGCCGGCTACTACAGCGCCAACCAGGCCAACGAGCAGTACTGGAGCGCCGGCGTACAACGCTACACCCGCTGGTTGCAGGGCATGGATCCCGACGAGCCATCGAAGCCGGTTGCTGCGCGCTACGTAGGCGCTCTGGTCGCCGATTTCCATCGTAATCTGTTGTCCGGCGGCGTATATTACTATCCAGCCGACTCGCGCAATCCACGCGGCAAGCTCCGGCTGGCGTATGAGGCAGCGCCACTCGCATTCGTGGCGCATCAGGCCGGCGGTCTGGCTTCGGATGGCCGGCGGCCAATCCTGGACATCCAACCCGGCAGCCTGCATCAGCGCACGCCTCTTTTCATAGGCAATCGCGCGCTGGTCGAACGTGCAGAGCAGTTTATTCAGCGGTATGATTAGGGTTAGCTCGAACGGAACACAAGGAGGCAACCATGAAGGCGCGACGTATATCCCTTGCATGTATTCTGTGCAGTGTATTGCTTACCACTTCGGGATGCGCGTTCCGGGTACTCGAGTCGGCCAGCGAGGCGACCTCCGGCGCGGCACAGCAAGAAACGCAGGAAACGACGGCAGGACAACCTGAGACCGGGCAACAGGCGGGTGATCAGCCAGTCTCTTCGGATGCCGGGACAACGGGGGCGGGAACATCAACCGCAACCGAAGGCGAAGGCACAAGCCCAGCGGCTGCTTCCGGCGAATCTGAGAACGCCGCTGTAGAAGGGCCCAAAGCATTCATCCCCTCATTCGGTCAGGGAGGCGCAGAGGCAGGGTGCCAGCAGATCATCCTGAACAGCGCGATGGAGGAGGATGCTGCATGGCACTTTGTGGGCGGAAGGCCGGCGCGCTATGACCCCGACGCAGCGCATGGCGGCGCTCATAGCGGGGCGCGCTCGATTCTGGCCGGGCTGACTACAGGTCGGCCCTATCACATCTATTCCGACGCGCGGCAGTGGGTCAGCATTCCCTCAAAAGCCATCACGGCCACCCTGCGCCTGTGGTGGTACCCGCGCACCGAGGAGCAGACCTCGCGCCTGATCGAGCGCTGCACGCGCGGCGATTGCCCCACCGGCGACCTGTCGGCCGGCCCACTGCCCGCTGCCCACGACCTGCAATATGTGCTGGCCGTGCGCCCCGACTGGTCGTTCGAGTGGCTGTTGCGCGCAAAGGCCAACGCCACCCAGTGGCAGCCGCTGGTGTTTGACATCAGCCGCTATGCCGGCCGCACCATCGCAGTGCAATTCGGCGTGTACAACGATGCACGCGGCGGCCTGACTTCGATGTCTGTGGACGATGTGGAAGTGTGGGTGTGCGAGCAATAGGCAGGAGCGCCACGCGCAGGGGTGCGGGCGCACTGAGTGGCGAGCGAAACGTGGGGCAGGATTAATCCTGTCCCACGTCGCACCTGCATCGGGTTGTCAGTACACAAACTCGCGCACGTCGTAGTAAGACACCACCGGCCCGCGCGCTCTCCCCTGCCAGCTCCCTCGTAATCCATCCATCAGCGCTCGCATCTGCGCCGCCGTCTCTGCCGGGCTTAGCGCTTCAATGCCGGCCTGGGCCGCATGCGCGGCATACTCTGACCCCGGGTAATCGACCAGCTCGGACAAATACACCACATCCCCACCGTCAAGCGGCATGTCTCGCACCCGCGCGATGGTGTTGGCCACATGCCGGCCGGCAAACGCGCGCCCGCCCGCTCCAACCAACACGATCACCCCCACACTCAGGCCAGCCTCTTTCAGGCCAGCCTCTTTCAGCCGGCTTACCAGCGCGCTCACATCGTCCGGCGTGTTGGGCTTGCCCAGAAACTTCAGCAATTCCGGATCGCCCGTCTCCAGGCCGACATATACGCGCCGCAGCCCGCGCGACGCCAGTTCGGCAAACTCTTCCGGCGTTTTGCGGCGCGTGCTAAAAGCGTCGATGAACGAGTACACGCCCTTCATCGGCGGGCGCGCCTCCGACGGGTCCGTGTCACCGGCTGCTTCCCCCGACCCGAATGCAAACGCCTCGTGCAGGGCGTCGAAGACATCCCTCAGCGCCGGCTGCGGCAGCAACAGCGCGTTGGCGTCGCCCAGAAAGATAGAGCGGCGCAGCGATATGCCGCGTCCCAGAAAAGCTTTGACCTGCACAATGTGCCGCCGAAATTCCGCCGCCGACTTGACGCGAAAGCGCCGGTCGCGGTAGAAGCCGCAGAAGGCGCAGGCGTTGAACGAACAGCCCTCTGTGGCTTGCAGCGCCAGCGCCATGTATTGATCCGGCGGCATGATAGGCACGCGCCCATAGATCGCCTGATACGTGGCGCGCTCGGCTTCCAGGCGCGCAAAGTTATAGGTGGCCACGCGCTTCAGCACGTCGCGCATGCGGGCGCAGTCTGGATCGGCGGGAGATTCAGCCGCCAGCCAATCGGACACATGCGCCGCAAAGCGATAAGCCTGTGCTTCAAGCTGCTCGATCTCATCGCGCGCCAGCAGCCGGCGCGACCGATGCGCCAGGCCCGGCTGCGGGCCGGGGCTTTTCTCCAGGATGTCGTTCGACAGGCTGCGCCGATACGTGCGCCCCTCCACAAACGCGCTCAGCAAACGCCCCGCTTCGTCGAAAGTGAAAGCGGTGTGGTTGTCCTCGATAAGCGCAAGCGCCCCCGCGCGCAGGCTCAGGTTGATTTGCGCGCCGGCGGGGCTGCGCAACCGCACGATTGCCATGCCGCCATTCTAAAGCCGGGCCTGTGCCACACCGCGCCGGCCATTCGTGCGCCAGTCCGGTTCAATATCGAACAGGCGTTCGGCCACCCCCGGCGCCAGGCCCACGATCAGTTCCGCCTTCAGCGTGCGCAGCGCCAGCAGCGGCGCCGGGAAGTACGACACCGCTTGCGCAAACGGCGTGCTGGGATCCCAGCGCGCGTCGCCCAGCAAGCGCCGATAGTTGGCATCGCCTTTCAAAATAACCAGGTCGAAGCCGGCCAGTTCGGCGCGCAGATCGGCCGGCAACTGGGCATACATCAGGCACGAGGCATAGAACCAGTGCGCGCGCAGGCGCAACCGGCCGGCCGCAATATGCGCGCGCGCCTGCGCCGCAAGCCGGGCCGTATGCAGCCCGCTGTGCGCCAGCGCAGCCAGGCTGTCGAGCGCGTCGCGCGGCATGGCATCGGAGACAAAGAAAGGCTGTCCCTTGAGCTGAAGCGTGACGCTGGCAGCCAGGCCGCTATCCAGCAGAAAGCCGGCCAGCGCCAGATCCATCAACAACTCGCTGCCGCAGTTGTCTGTGATCAGCGCGACGCGCAGGGTGGGGGAGTGTTTGCGCTTCAGGAAGTCCCATACGGCGTCGGTGTCGTCGGCCAGCAGATGCGCCCGCTCGTCATCCAGGCTGGCCGCCGCCGTGACGGTGAGCGAGACGTTGTAGCTGAGATCGGCCCGATTGCCCCACAAACTGGCATAGCACAAAAGTTTGAAACATTTGGTCTGGTCCTCGGTGGGCAGGCCGGCCAGCAGCGCCTCCAGGCCGGCCGGCGCAGCCTGCGGGCGCAGCTCGGCCAG
>DAOUDB010000222.1:0-19268 GCA_034431495.1 Thermoflexales bacterium | reverse complement strand
CATCATGTTCTACTGGGGGCTGAAAGGCCCGCGCGCGCCGGAACTGCTGCATCACAACGTGTTTCTGGCCGACCATGACTACAAGCGCAGTTTTGAGCGCATCTTCCACGACCTGACGCTGCCCGATGAGCCGTCGTTCTATGTGTGCGCGCCGACTCTTACCGACCCCAGCTTTGCCCCGCCCGGCCACGACAACCTGATGGTGCTTGTGCCGGTGGGATACCTGAACGAGCAACGCCCGCAGGACTGGGACGCGCTCACTGACCGCGCACGCGAGGCAGTGCTGCGCCGGCTGGCGACCATCGGGGTGGCCGGCCTGCCAGAGCGGATCGTGTTCGAGCGCACACTCACCCCGCTCAACTACCGCGACGACCTGAATCTGGCCAAAGGCGCTGCGTTCGGGCTGAGCCACGACTTCATGCAGGTGGGCTATCTGCGGCCGCACAACCGGCACGCCCGCTATGGCAACCTGTACTTCGTCGGGGCCAGCACACACCCCGGCACCGGCCTGCCGATCGTGCTGATCTCGGCCAGCCTGGCCGAAGAGCGGATTCTGAAAGAGCAACACAATTGACCCGCGCGACAGGCACAGGACAGGCAGTTTGCGCAATCTGAACCATGCTGCGCCGGCCTGGCTGCAAGCGACGCATTGTGCTGCGCAGCAGATGCAGAGAGCGTCTCTGGATAAGCTCGCGCGATTTGATCGCGCGATCAAATCGCGCGATCAGTCCGCCGCCAGCCGTGCGCGGGCGATCTCGACAGCCTGCGGGTTGATGTCGATGCCGATCCAACGCCGGCCCAGATGCGCTGCGGCAACCAGCGTCGTGCCGCTGCCGCAGAACGGATCGAGCACCACATCGCCGGGGTTGCTGGCCAGTTCAACGATCCGCGTCAGCAACGCCAACGGCTTTTGCGTCGGATAATCCACGCGCTCGCCGGCTGTTGGCGCAATGGCCGGGATATCCCACACATCGTCCAACAGCTTGCCGCCTTTCATCACATAGCGTTTGCCGTAGGCGTTCATGTAACGATTACCCTGCGCGTCCACGTGGCGGTACTTGTCCAGCATGGCCGGCGTCGGCGCTTCGCGCAACAGATTGAACACATAGTCGCGCGAGCGTGCGTGCCAAAAGATCACATCGTGCTTGGTCAACAGCCGGCGGCCAGCTTTCGACGCACCCAGCCCGTAATGCCAGATGATCTCATTGACAAAGACGCCTCGCATGGCCGAATTGCGCGCGGGTTCGCTGAATCCGAACAGATCGTCCAGCAACAGCCGGACATGGTGGCTCATGCGCCAGTCACAGTGAAAGAACAGTGAGCCATCGGACGCCAGAACGCGCAGCATCGCCTCAAGGCGCGGGCGCATATAGGCCACATAGCCGGCCGGCGAGCCAAAGGCATCCGCGTAGGCGCCGGCCCGCCCACGCCGGCGCGCGCCGGTGTTGAACGGCGGGTCGAGATAGATCAGACGTGCGCAGCCGGCCTGCAGGCGGGGCAAAACATTCAAACAGTCGCCGACGAACAGGCGGTTGCTCATGGGCGGGCCGACGCGCCCCACACGCCTGCAATCCGTGTGCCGCAGTGCGGGCAAGTTCCCTCTGCCGTCAGGCGATTGCTTAACACGCGGAAGCCAAACCGCTCGATCACGGCGGCGCGGCAATTCGGGCAATAGGTGTGCTCAAAGCGCGCCAGTCTGCCCGGCAGGTTACCGGCGTACACATAGCGCAGCCCCTCAGCATAGCCGATCTCGGCGGCACGCGCCAGGGCGCGCGCGTCGGTGTTATCACGGTCGGTCATGCGGTAATCAGCGTGAAAGGCCGTGACATGCCAGGGGATGTCGGGCGAGAGCGAGCGGATGAACTGCGCTGCGTCGCGCAATTCTGCGTCCGAGTCATTGAAGCCGGGCACAACCAGCGTGACGATCTCCAGCCAGAAGCCTGTCTTGTGCGCCATGCGCACCCCTTCCAACACGCGATCGAGCGTCGCGCCGAGTTGACGGTAATTTTTGTCGCGCATCGACTTCAGGTCGATCTTGTAGCCGTCCAGCCAGGGGCGCAGATATTCCAACACCTCAGACGTGGCATAGCCGTTCGACACATACAGGCACAGCAGGCCGGCGGCTTTGGCTTGCTTGAAAATGGCGACTGCCCACTCGGAGGTAATGAGCGGTTCGTTGTACGAGCTGACCAGGCTGCGCGCGCCTACGCGCTGTGCCAGCCCGATCATCTGCGCCGGCGTGAGGGCGACCGGTGGCGCGCCGGCGTTGGCATCGCGCAGGGCTTGCGAGATGTCCCAGTTCTGGCAATAGTCGCAGTGGAAATTGCAACCCAGCATCCCAAACGTCAACGCCACCGAGCCGGGCAGCACGTGATAGAAAGGCTTCTTCTCCACCGGATCAGGGTGAACGGCAGAAGCGTAGCCCCACGGCGCATATAACACGCCACCGGCGTTGAAGCGCACCTGACAGATGCCGCGTCCGCCGGGTTTGATGTGGCAACGATGCGCGCACGCCACACAGGTCACACTGCCATCCGGCGAGGGGTGATATAGCTCGGCCGGCTGGGTCAGCGCGTCGAGCCGGCTGGCCAGCGCCACATCGCCGGCCAGCGGCGCGCGCACGTTGCCGGGGATGGTTGGGGCGGCTGGTGAAGTTGGGATTGCGTTCATACGTCCCACTCCTGAGCGCTCGCGTCGCGCAATCGCTCGATGCAATCATAGCGCAGGACCGGCGGGGCACTACGGTCGGCCCGTCGCGCTCAGGCTTAGCGCCAGAGCAAACAAGCCGATATCCAGCACCTGCTGGATGCGCAGACCGAGGAGCATCGAGGTTGGGTCGGCGCGACCAAACTGAAGGACGAAGTCGCCGGCGCTGAATAGCAGCGTCCAGATGATCAACAGGTGGACCGTGCCCCTTGTGCGAAGCGATGCCACAGCCGGAATGGCGATGCACACAATCAGCCACGCGGCCGTCAATATCTGTGCCGGCAGGCGGGGATTGCCTATCCAGTAAGCATCGGGCCAGTCAACACGCAGATGCCACATGATCCCATCCGTCCAAAACACCTCATGCCCATAAGCGCATGCATTGGAGATGCAGCCGATGGATGCGCCGATGCCGACCAGGGATGCCAGCGCCACGAAGGACATGGGGTGAGGCCGTTTGAGCCGCCCCGACAGCCACCACCCAACCAGCATGCCCACAATGGCGGCGTGCTCCGAGATGCCGGCTGCCGGCGCCAGGGTAATCTCCGCGGGCCGCTCCACGAAGTAAGCGGCATTCAGCGCGATGTAGCCGGCGCGGCCAGCTGCCAATGCGCACGCCCCGATCAGCAAGAGCGCATCGATGACGCGCAGCCGGTCGCGCCACGAAGCGCCTGTGCGCCAGACGCACCATGCGAGGCCGGGCAGAGCGCATAGCCCGATCCAGAATGTGTAGCTGTTCAGCGATAGCGGGCCGATGATGACCTGAGTGGACATACTCGAATGTCACTGAGTGGCTGCGTAGGGTAATCGTCAGGCGCCCCTAAATTCTGCATTGGGAAACCGTTGGCTGCGATACCGGCAAATCGTCATGTTGCGAGCAGAAATTGTGTTACCGTATTATCAGTCCGACGGGACTTCTCCTCCTTACTCCTCCTGAACGTGAGGGCTTGTGAGCGGCGCACAAGCCCTCATCACAGGGGAACCTGAACAAACACAAACCCGAAGGGTTGAGACAACCCTTCGGGTTTTCGTTTGAGTCGGGGCGCCGAGATTTGAACTCGGGACCCCTTGCACCCCATGCAAGTGCGCTACCAGGCTGCGCTACGCCCCGACAATGCGCCTCCGGCCACAACAGAAATCTGCTGTATCTCCGGTTCGCAGTCCGAAGATTGTAGCACAACAGCCGGCCCCTGCTATTGCGCCGGCAACGGCGCGGCCGGCAGGTCTGACGCAGGCGCAGCAACGCCGGTGAACTGGCGATAGGCCACCGTCCAGACCACGATGATGAAGAGGTCTACGAACAACCCCACGATCGCGCCGATCAACGTGATGACGATGAAGATCGGCCAGTTGATCAGCTCCGACATGTCGGGCATGAAGCCCTGTTGCACTTGCTGCATCCAGTTGCCCATTTGCGGGAGCACTGCCAGGTTGCCGAACAATCCAAGCACAAAGCCAAGGACTGCCGTGATCAGGAAGATGATCACCGCCAGCAGGATGACATTGCCCAGGTTGGCGCGGAACAAGGCCCAGCCACGCTTCAAGCCGGCAATCGGCCCGGCGCCCTCGATCACGATAGCGCGCTCTCCCATCACTTGCACGCCGGCGGCCACCAGGCCGTAGACCACGGCGATGCAGACCAGCCCCGCGCCTACGCAGAACGCCGCCAGGAATCCACCCAACACAGCATCCATCTCCTCTCGCGTGATCGAGCCGCCCGCCAGGCCCTGCACGAACGGGATGAACGGCAAACCGACGATCGCAAAAACCAGAATCCCCACGACGATCACCGGGATGGAGAGAACGATGTTGAAGACCAGTAGCGGGATGAGCTTGCGAAAGCCGATTCCCAGCGCGTCGCTGAACGATGCCGCTCCTGTGGTCTCGATGCTTTGAACACCGGCAATCACACCGCCGCGGATAACTAGCAGAATGACCGCCGAAAGCAGACCGATTGCCAGTTGCAGCAGGATCAGCGGCAGCCACAGTGCGAAGATGCGCGCATAGGCGGCCAGCATCTCCTCGCCAGAGGTCACACCCATCAGATCCTGTGGGCGAAACAGAAAGCCTTGCGCCGCGCCGACCACTGCGCTGATGATGCTGAGCAACACAGGGACAAGCATCAGCGCCCAGAGAACGCGCTGTTGAAAAGTGACCTTGATTGCGCGCGAAAGCGTCGTGCCGATATCCATCGTGTCATCTCCTTGCATGCCTTGTATGGCTGAAGCTCTGCGCCGGCCCTGAGAACGGGGCCGGCAAGCTTGCGCAAGATGCTCACATGCCACACCTTCGTGGCGCGTCCTTCTGCGCTCATCTGCTTCAGCCGTGCTTCACATACACCGTCTTGATACGAGTATAGAACTCGATGGCAGCCTGCCCTTGCTCCTTGAACGTGTTGGCGCTGGAGTGTTTGAAACCGCCAAAGGGCGCCTGCAACGCCAGGCCGGTGGTCTGTTCGTTGATCTTCACCACGCCGGCCTCGACGCGGTTGGCAAACGTGAACGCCTTCTTCAAATCGTTGGTGACGATGCCGGCCGACAGCCCGAACCCGATCGCGTTCGCCTTCTCGATCGCGTCGTCGATGTCACGCGCCCGGATGATGCTAATGACCGGCCCAAACACTTCCTCCTGCGCGATGCGCATGTTCACGTCGGCATGGTCGAACACGGTCGGCTGCACGTAGAACCCGCCGTCCATCGCCCGGCTGCCGCCGGCCAGCAGTTTTGCGCCTTCCTTCTGGCCGACCTCGACGTACATCAGATCGGTCTCCAGTTGATCTTGGTTGACGGCCGGCCCCATCTGCACGCCGCTCTCCAGCCCGTTGCCAACCCTCAGGTTGCGCGCTGCCTCGGCCAGCGCCTCAGCATACCGATCGGCGATGCCTTGCTCGACGATGACGCGACTGGTAGCGGTGCACGCCTGCCCGGTCAACCCAAAGCCGCCCAGCACGGCCAGGTTCACGGCCAGTTTCAGGTCGGCATCGTTCAGCACGATCATCGGGTTCTTGCCGCCCATCTCCAACTGCACGCGCGTCATGTTTTTGACGGCTTTCGCGTAGATGCCGGACCCGACGGCATATGAGCCGGTGAAGCTGATGCCCTTGACGGCAGGGTTGGTGGCGATCTCGTCGCCGACGACTTTGCCTGAGCCGGTAACGTAGTTCGCCACGCCAGCCGGCAAGCCGGCTTCCACCAGTGCCTCGATCAGCATGAGCGCCGTCTGCGGCGCAAGCGAGGCCGGCTTGAACACCACCGTGTTGCCATACACCAGCGCCGGGGCCATCTTCCAGGCCGGGATGGCAATCGGGAAGTTCCACGGTGTGATCAGCCCGATCACACCCAGTGGCTCGCGCCGGGTGTACAGCAGCGTGTCGCTGGCATTGGCCGGCAACACATCGCCCCCCATGCGCCAGCCCTCGCCGGCGTAATACTTGAAAATGTCTCGGGCGCGCGCGACTTCGATCCTGGCCTCGGCCAGCGTCTTGCCTTCTTCGCGGGTCAGACACGTTGCTATGTCCTCCAGCCGGGCGGCAATGATCTGGCTCGCCTTGTCCAGAATGGCCCCGCGCGCCGGCGCCGGCATCCCAGCCCACTGCGGGAACGCCGCCTGCGCGGCCTCGATGGCGCGTTTCACATCCTCGCGCGTGGCCGATGGAAACGCGCCCAGAATTTCGCGCGTATTGGCCGGGTTGCGCGTCTCAAAGGTCGCGCCATCCGACGCGCTTACCCATTCGCCATTGATCAGGTTCTTGAAGCTGGTTGGCATGATTGACTCCCATGAGTATTCTATTCGACGATCTGCCTCAGCCCGTGTTGCGCAGGCCGCTGCTCAGGCCATTGATGGTCAGGTCGATCACGGCGCGCAGCAAATCTATGTCGTCGAGAGCGGCGGAGTCCGCGGCGGAGTCCGCGGTGAACTGCTGGCGCAGCCGGCGGATCATCTCTACCTGTATGTAGTTGAGCGGGTCCACGTATGGGTTGCGCAACTGGATGGAACGCTGCAACACCGGTTCATTATCCAGCAGGGAGTTCTGCCCCGTGATGGCGCAAATAGCCCGGCACGCCCGGTCGTATTCAGCCTGTATCAATCCGAAGATGCGCGCGCGGATGGACGCGTCTTCCACCAGCGAGGCGTACTGCGAGGCGATGCTCATGTCGGCCTTGGTCAGGCTCTGCTGCGCGTTATCGATCAGCGTCTGGAAAAACGGCCAGTCGCGGTACATCTCGCGCAACAAGCCGGCCTCGCTCTGGGTTGACGAATCAGACGCAGTCGCGCGCGCTCCATCCGGTGGAATAGCCCCGGCTGCTTGAAGCGCCGCTCCCAGGCCATACCAGCCGGGCAACACGAAGCGGCTCTGCATCCACGAGAACACCCACGGAATGGCGCGCAGATCGGCCACGCTGCGCGTCTTGCGGCGATAGGCCGGTCGCGAGCCGATCTTCAGCCCGCTGATCTCGTTGATCGGCGTGGCCTGTTGCCAGAAGGTCAGGAAGTCGGGGTCATCGTACACCAGCGCGCGATAGGCTGTCACACTTGCGGCGGCCATGCGCTCCATGCAGTCGCGCCATATCTGTGGCGCCGGCCTCGGGTGTCGTGCCTGGTGGATGGCCAGCAATGCGCCATACACAACCTGCTCCAGATGACGATGCGCGATGTCGGGATCGTGATAGCGCGTGGACAATACCTCACCTTGCTCGGTGATGCGAATGCCGCCGTGGATCAGTCCCTGCGGCTGGGCCAGAATGGCCCGCGCTGCCGGCCCGCCGCCGCGCGCGATCGTGCCGCCGCGCCCGTGAAACAAGGTGAACGTGACGCCGACTTCCTCGCACACGCGGGTAATGGTCTCCTGCGCTTTGAACAGTGCCCAGTTGGCGGCCAGGTAGCCGCAGTCCTTGTTACTGTCGGAGTAGCCGAGCATGACCATCTGATGATCGCCAGCCTGCCGCAAGTGCTCGCGATAGTGAGGATGGTCAAACATGGCCTTCAGAATCGCCGGCGCGCGATCGAGGTCGTCCAGCGTTTCAAAGAGCGGCGCGATGCTCATGTTCGCGCCACACCAACGCAGCAGCAACAGCACTTCCAACACATCGGACAGCCCATTGGTCATGCTGATGACGTAGACGCCCATGACTTCGCGCCCATAGCGCCGCATGGCCTCGCGGGCAAGCTGGATCGGTTCGATCACGTTGCGCGTTTCGTCGCTCAGATCGCCGGCGCGGTCGAGGACGCTGCGGGCCGGTTGGGACAGCGCCTGACTCAACACGGCAACTTTCTGCGCCTCGTCCAGCGCGGCATACGAGGCGCAGCCAGCTGCTTCGAGCAGCGCGCTTTCTGCCCTGGTCAGCACTTCGGCCACAGCCGACTCGTGCCAGGCCGAGTGCTGGCGCAAATCCAGCCGGGCCATGTGCATGCCGAACACCGCGAGTTGCTGGCGCAGTCGCTTCAGTTCGCCGTCGATCAGTCGCGCGCCGCGCCCGGCGCTGAGACTGCGCGCCACTGCCTCCAGCGTGCCGGCCACATCATCCGCTTTCATGTCCGGCTCGGCCGGCAACGGCAACGAAAGGTTGCCGGAGAGCATCACGTTGCGGGATTGGGCAAAGGGATAGAGCGGCCAGGTTGCCGCGTGTTGCCAGGCGTCGGCCAGCCGCGCAGACAGATCGGCCAGCACGACGCGATAGGGTTCGTTGGGATATCGCTCGGCAAGCGCCCGCACGTGGCGCGAGGTAAAGCGGCCGGCGCTGATCAGGTCCAGCACTTCCGCCGCGATGCGGTCGCGGCGTTTGGAGATGCTGAGCAGGCGAGACAGTTCGTGGGCGGCTTCGCGCAGTTTGTCAAGCGCCAGCCGGCGGTGCAACTGGATCGTCTCTGCGGTGACGGATGTGGTGACGTTGGGGTTGCCATCACGGTCGCCGCCGATCCATGATCCAAAGGTCAGCCAACGCACGGGGGGGCGTACGCCAGGGTAGTGGCGAGCGAGCGCCTGCTCCAGATCGGCCTGAAGTCGGGGCAGCGTGTCCCACAGCGTGTTGTTGAAGTACCACAGGCCGGTGCGCACTTCGTCGGTCACAGCCGGCTGGATGGCGCGCGAACGGTCGGTCAGCCACAGGGCGGTGATCTCACGGCGCAGCGCATCGTCACTTGACGATTGAAGATTGACGATTGACGACAGGTTGCCGTCTCCGGCTTGTCTCTCTTCTCCGCGCAGCAAATTGGCGATGCGCCGCAAACGGGTGAGCACGGTGCGGCGCTTCGACTCGGTCGGGTGCGCCGTCAACACCAGCTCGACGCGCAGTTTGTCGAGGATGTCCTGCAACTCTTCGGCCGGCATGCCGTGCTGCTTCAGTTCGAGGATGGCCGCCTCGATGGATTCGCGCACTGGCGCGGGCGCCGTCGGCGCTTGGCCGGTGTCATCCTTCGCGTGCAATCGCGCCGCGCGGTGTTGCCGCAGCCGGCGTGTCCGATAGTCTTCTTCGGCCAGGTTCACCAGCTCGAAGTACGTGGTGAAGGCCATCGCCATCTCGAAGGCTTCATGGGCGGATAGATGGCCGATGGCGGCATGAAGTTGCGCGGCCGAACGGCTGTCTCCGCTCCGGCTGTTTTTGGCGAGTTGCCGCGCATACTCCACCAGTTCGAAGACGCGATGCCCTTCCAGGTCGTCAATGAGTTCACCGAGCGTGCTGCCCAGCCGGCGAATCTGCGCGGCCAGAAAATCAAGGGTGATCTCGCCAGTTGACAGCGCGTTTCCCATACCCGGCGAGTATACTGGGCAGTCGTATGGCACTCCGCTTGTATCGCGTCGATCCATCCTTGCGACGCTTCTCCGCCCGTGTGACCGAGCTTGCGCTCATCGATGGCCGGCCTGCTGTGGCGCTCGACCAAACCGCCTTCTACCCGACCTCCGGCGGTCAGGCGTTCGACCGGGGCGCGCTCGACGGCATCGACGTTGTGGATGTCGTCGAACGCGACGATGGCGAGATTCTGCATGTGCTGGCCCGGCCCGCTGAGGTCGCAGCGGGCGCTGTTGTGGATGGCGAGATCGACTGGCCGCGCCGGTTCGACCACATGCAACAACACACCGGCCAGCACGTGTTGTCGGCGGCGTTTGTGCGCGTAGCCGGCCTGGATACCCTGTCCGTCCACATGGGCGATGAGGTGTGCACGCTGGATTTGCCAACCCCCCGCCTTGACCCGGCCGTGATCGAGCGCGTGGAAGACGCCGCCAATCAGGCGATCTACGATGACCTGCCCGTCATCGCGCGCGAGGTCACGGCAGCCGAGTTGCCGGCCATCCCGCTGCGCAAGCCACCGACTGTGACCGGCCTGATCCGCATCGTCGAAGTGCAGGGGCTGGACTGGTCGGCCTGCGGCGGAACGCACGTGGCCTCGACCGGGCAGATCGGCATGATTCGAGTGTACAAGGCGGAAAAGCGCAGCAACGAGACGCGCGTGTATTTTCACTGTGGCCGGCGGGCGCTGCTGGATTACCGGCAGGCCGGCGCGGTGGCCGGCGAACTGGCCGACGGATTTCGTGTCAGCCGGCGCGAATTGCCGCAGGCAGTGGAGCGCCTGCGGGCCGAGGCGCAGGCCGCGCGCAAGGCGCTGGCAGACGCCCAGGACAGACTGGCTGAGGCAGATGCCGTTGCCATGTTGCGCGACGCCAGAAACGCCGCCGAGGGCGCCCCATGCGCAATCATTGCGCGCGTGTTCACAGATCGGGATGCCGCGCAACTCAAGGCGATCGCCAAACGTCTGACCGCCGAGCCGGGCATAGTGGCGCTGCTCGGCGCGCCCGGCGAGAAGGCCAGCCTGTGCTTCGCCCGCTCGAAAGACGCCGCCGGCGACATGGGCAAATTGCTGCGCGACGCGCTGGCCGTGCTGGGGGCGAAGGGCGGCGGCTCGGCCGACTTTGCGCAGGGCGGTGGCGTGCCGGCCAGCGCCGAGCAGGTTCAGCAGGCGGTGGATCGGGCGAGGATCGGGATGCAGGGCAATCCATTTGGCGACAGACAACCGATCGGGAGTTGAGGGTGATGAAAAAGCTTCAGAAGAACATCTACTATCACACAACCAGCGACGGCATGAACCTGGGCTGCGTCATTGGCGACGATGGGCCAGTCAGCATCGACCTGCCGCTGACACCCGAGGAGACCCTGGACTGGCGGGCACAGATTGGAAAGTTGAGCGACAAGCCGCTGCGGGCAGTTCTCTTCACCTCGGCTGATCGCGTGAGCAGCGAGGCGCTGGCGGCGTTGGCGGCGCACCCCGGACCGCTGAGCATTCCCTCGATCATCCACGACGCCGGCTTCGCCCAGCTATATGCCGCGCTCGAGGCGTCGCAGCCGAGGTCGCCGGAGCCATTGACGCCGGCCCAGTTGCGAGAGCGCGCTGTGTTGCCGGATATCACATTCACCGATTCCACCACGCTGGTGGTTGGCTCAACGAACCCTTTGTTCCTCGACATCAAGCATGTGGGCGGCTATTCACCCGGCAGCGCGATCGTTGTCGTGCGCGATGCCGGCATTGTGTTCGCAGGTGATCTGATCACCAGCAGGGAGCCGCCATCGCTCACGCGGGGCAATCTGGACCAATGGAGCGCGACGCTCACTGAGTTCAAGCGGAGCCTGAAGACGGCCACAATTGTGCCGGGGCGCGGTCCTGTTGCGGATGTGGAGGCGATCTCCGAGACGCTGGCGTGGTTGAAGGCAGCGCGCAGCGCCGTGCAGAAGCTGGTTCGTGGCCGCAAAACGCGGGCAGATGTGTCTGCCATCGTGCCGGAGTTGATGGCGCTGTATGCGATCAAGCCGGGCAAGCCGCGTCGCGGCGGCGCAGACACAAGCCTCGTCGAGCGTCGCGTCCTGCTCAGCCTGGAATACCTCTTCGACCAACTTAGCAAGACCGAGGATCAGCCTGTCGTGAACTAAATCGCGCCTCGAGCGACGACAGCCTCTGAGCAATGACTCAATCGCTCAATGGCCCAATGACTCACTCCCCAATCACCGTCGTCGGCAGCCTGATGGTCGATGTGTTTGCGCGGGTGTCCGATTGGCCGGCGACGGGCGCTGTGACGCATGGCGAATCGGCGTTGATCGACGGCGGCGGCAAGGGCGCGAATCAGGCGCTCATGGTCGCGCGCATGGGCTGGCCCGTGACACT
Source organism: Thermoflexales bacterium (assembly GCA_034431495.1). Classification (GTDB taxonomy): domain Bacteria; phylum Chloroflexota; class Anaerolineae; order J036; family Brachytrichaceae; genus Roseilinea. The sequence continues at coordinate 7,412 of DAOUDB010000222.1, read as the reverse complement.
GGTCGGATGCGTGGGAATGGATATTGCCGGCGCCGGACTGGTGGCCCGGTTGAGCGCGTCGGGCGTCGAGACGGCGCACATTGTTCAGGATGCCTCTACAGGCACCGGCCTGTTTGTGCTGCTGACATCCGCAGACGGGCAGCGCGGCGCGCTGGCCGTCAATGGCGCCAATGGCCGGCTGCGCGTTGAGGATGTGACGCAACGGGCGGAAGTGCTGCGGACTTCGGCAGCCCTGATCACACAGTTGGAGATTGCTGCGTCTGTGGCAGAGGCAGCGCTGCAGATAGCCTCAAGCGCCGGCGCACTCACGGTGTTCAACGCCGCGCCCCGCTTTGAGTTTCCGAGGTCGATGCTGGCATGGTGCGACTACGTGGTGGTGAATGACGAAGAGGCGGGCTGGTTGGCTGGAGTGACGGCGCATGGTGTGGCCGGCGCAGCCGAGGCAGCGCGCCGAATTGAGGCGATGGGTGCGCGCAACGTGCTGGTGACGATGGGCGCGCGCGGCGTGTGGGCGCACACGCGCGACTGGCAGGGCCATGTGCCGGCGCCGCTTGTGACACCGGCCGACGCCGCTGCTGCCGTTGGCGCCGGCGATGCGTTTGTGGGCGCTTTGACCGTTCGCCTGTGCGAAGGCGCTTCCCCGCGAGAAGCAGTTCGATTTGCTTCAGCCGCCGCGGCGCTCTCTGTGACCCGGCGCGGGGCGCAGGCCGGCCTGCCCGCGCGCAACGATGTGGAAGCGCTATTGCGTCAGGCAGCACCCTGAGCAGCGCGGATGACATTGGATAAAAACGGGAAATACAAAAGGCGACCGGGGTTGGTCGCCTTTTGCATGGATGCGCCGAATGATGCCGGGCAGCGTCGTCAACGATGGGGCTGGCCGGTTCAGGCTTTGGCCAGGCGCTCTTCGAGATACTTCACTGCTTCGCCAACGGTGGTGATCTTCTGCGCGTCTTCGTCCGAAATCTCGCCGCCAAATTCCTCTTCGAAGGCCATGATCAGTTCAACCAGGTCCAGTGAGTCGGCTTCAAGATCCTCGCGGAAGCGGGCTTCGAGCGTTACCTTCTCCGGCGGCACGCCAAGCAGTTTGATGACCAGCGCCTTCACACGCTCGAATGTTCCTTGATCTGCCATTTGATTCAGTTCCTCCTAAGTTCGCCCTTTTGTGGCTATGATTCTATCTCAAGGAAGGCGTTATGTGCAAATGCGGGCACGTAGCACCTCTGGGTGAGGAAACACCGCATTCGCAAAGGAGTTACGAGTGACACAACCAGTTTTGCCTCAACGCAAGTCGGATCACATCCGGATCAATCTCGAACAAGATGTCGCGTCGCAGATCACAACCGGCCTCGAGCGGGTGCGCTTTGCGCATCAGGCTGTGCCAGAACTGGACATGCAAGCGATCGATCTGTCGACAACGGTGTTCGGCAAAACGTTGCGCGCGCCGTTGTTGATGTCGTGCATGACCGGCGGAACCGAAGAAGCGCTGGCGATCAACCGCAATCTGGCGGCGGCGGCGCAACGGGCCGGCGTGGCCATGGGACTGGGATCGATGCGCGCTGCGGTGGCGCATCCCGAGCTGGCTTACACGTTTCAGGTGCGCGATGTCGCGCCCGACATCCTGCTGTTCGCCAACATCGGCGCGGTGCAACTGAACTATGGCTTCACGGTCGATCAATGCCGGCAGGCGATGGATATCGTTGGCGCAGATGTGCTGGTGCTGCATCTGAACCCGCTTCAGGAAGCGCTGCAACCGGAAGGCGATGTGAACTGGGCCGGCCTGTTGTCGAAGGTCGAGCGCGTGGCGCGAGTGTTGCCGGTTGTGGCGAAGGAAGTGGGCTGGGGCATCTCTCGCCGGGCAGCCGCCGATCTTGCGAATGCAGGCGTGATCGGCATCGATGTGGCCGGCGCCGGCGGCACCTCGTGGAGCCAAGTGGAGATGCATCGCGCCAAAACAGACATACAGCGGCGCGTGGCCGAGGCTTTTGTCGACTGGGGAATTCCAACCGCAGACTCCATCCGTTTCGTTCGGGAAGCGGCACCGGGATTGCCCATCATCGCCAGCGGCGGGCTGAAAAACGGCGTGGATGGCGCGAAGTGCCTGGCGTTGGGGGCCAGCCTGTTCGGCCTGGCGCGCCCGTTCTTGAAGCCGGCTACGCTGTCAGCCGACCATGTCTTTGACGAGGTGACGATTCTGCTCGAGCAATTGCGAACGGTGATGTTGTGCACCGGTGCGCCGAGCGTGCCGGCGCTGCGCCAGGTGGAACTGATCGAGCCGTGAGCCGGCCCGTAGATCCGGCCCATGCATAGCCAGCCGACTCACGAAGCCATCACTTTCAGTTAATCAACGCTTAACAGTGAGTCAGTCTTTCGACTGAATGCTGGCCGCCGCTATTGACAAACGGCGGGCGAGGCTTAAACTATGCATCGTAAACTTGCGTTTGGTTTTGAGAAGTTTTGAGTTTAGTTAAGCAAAGGTAAAGATAATCCGGCAGCGGCGATTCGCTTGGACACCAAACTGAGCTGTCGCCAAGCCGTGCAAGAAGGAGCATAGTCATGGATTTCTACAATGTGATGGAACTGGGTCGAATTCGACATGCTGAACTGATTCGTGAGGCGCAGGCCCACAACCGGCTGGCGGATCAGGAGTTGAATGCCCTTGACCGCGCAGTCATTTGGTTCAGCGAGCAGATGATTGCCCTTGGCCGCAACCTCCAACAGCGGTATGTGATGGGGCTATCAAACGCAGAACGCGCTTGATGCGCCACAGGCGCGCCGACTGTGCGCGCCATTACACGCGATCATCAAGCCCCCGGCTTCGTTATGAAGCCGGGGGCTTTTTTTGTCTCACAGCCCCTCCGGCAGGTTTGGGACCTGTCGGAGGGTCTTTTCACACCTCATGGGACGGGTTCTAAGCCGAAAGTCTGAGTTGATATTTCTAAATACACATTGACAAAAACGAATCAGAAGCTAGAATCAAATTCAGATTATTAAAGTCAATTTTAGATTCGGCAAACGCCGGCGACAGGAATGCCGGCAGCGCGCGTAGAAACCATTCGCATTCGAGGTTCTCCAGACACCATGCAAGTGCTTCCCGCTCAATGCCCGTTGTGCGCGGGCGAGATTACCGTTACCCGGCTGTACTGTCCGGCATGCGATGTGACGATCGAAGGACGATTTGCCGTCGGGCATTTTCTGCGCCTGACCCCCGAACAACTCGCCTTTGTCGAGACGTTCGTGCGCTGTGAGGGCAAACTGTCGCGTATGGAGGGCGAGCTTGGGTTGTCTTACCCAACGATCCGCAGTCGGCTGCACGATGTCATTCGCGCGCTGGGCTACGAGCCGGGCAAGGACGAGCCGCCGTCTTCACCCAGAATCAGCGACGAAGAGCGGCTGCGCATTCTCGATGCTTTGAACCAGGGACGAATCTCGCCGGAAAAGGCGATGGTGATGTTGCAGGGCGGCGCGCCCGGCAACGATGAGGAGGAGTAAATCCAATGGAACAACAAGTTCTTGCGACGGGAGACACCCCCGCCATCGTAGTCGAAGCGGTCAATGGGGATCTCCACGTGATGGGTTGGGAGCGCGCCGAAGTGCTGGCCCGCGCGCGCTCGGATAGCGACCTCAGCCTCGATCAGCGCGGCGACCACATCGTGCTGACGTGCCACGACGACTGTGTGTTGCGGACGCCGCAGTCTGCCACACTCGATCTGGTGAATGTTATCGGCGACGTGCGTGTCAAGCTGGTTCGCGGCGCCCTGACCGTCCGCCGGGCAGGCGATCTCGGTATTCACGGGGTTGGCCCCACGACCATCGAGGCGGTCAGCGGCGATTGTGTCGTCAAGTCGATCGCCGGCGATTTGCGGGTGAACCAGGTGGGCGGAGATCTTTCTGCGCGCGATGTGCAGGGCCAATTCGTTGCGACTGCGGTGGGCGGCGACATACGCATTGGCGGGATTGCCGGCATGGCAACCGCATCTGCCGGCGGCGACATCTCGCTCAGTCTGACACCAACACCCGGCCAGAAATGCCAGTTCACTGCAGGAGGCGACATCAGCGTGCGCGTGCCCGCCGACGCCAATGCGCGCTTCACCATGACCAGCCGCGCAGACAATATTCGCGTGCGCATTCCTGGCGTGTCCAACGGCGCCGGCACAGGCGTCCGGCAGGTTACGCTCGGTGATGGCAGCGCCGAGATCATCTTGACCGCCGGCGGCGACATCTCACTGTCCAGCGATAGCGCCGGCCAGAATGTCGACGACCTGGGCGCGCGTCTCGACGCAGAGTTTTCTCGCATGGGCGACCTCATTGCCCAGCGCACACAAGAGGCTGCCCAGCGCATGGCGTCGCGCGTCGAAGCCAAAGCGCAGCGCGCAGCCCGCAAGGCCGAGCGCATGGCCCAGCGCATCGCGCGCGAGGCCGAACAGCAGTCGCGCGGCTGGATGCGGCATGGACATCCCTTCGAGGGTCGTCACTTTGCCGGCCCCTTTACGCCGCCGCCTCCGCCCGGCACCCACCCCACGCCCCGTCCGGGCGCGCAGCCCGTCACGGATGAAGAGCGGCTGGCGGTTCTGCGCATGGTCGAACAAAAAAAGATCACCGTGGAGCAGGCAGAGAAACTTCTTGCCGCGCTCGAAGGAAAGGTGCAATCATGAACCAGGACCGAAGTCAGGACAGAATCGAGCGCGAGTTTGCCGTCGGCGCGCCGGCCAGATTGTCGGTGGGCAACATCAGAGGGTCGGTTGATATTCAGACCGGGCCGGATGGCGTGATCCAGGTGGTTGCTGTCAAGCGGCTCGACACGGGCGACGCCGAGCGCACCGAGATCGTTGTCGAGCAGGCGACCGATGGCAGCGTGAAAGTCGAAACCCGCTTTGGCAGCCGGACAGGATGGTTCATCTCGGGGCAGCCATGCGCCGTCGATTACACGGTGCGCGTGCCGCGCCAGTGCCTGCTCGCAGCGCGGGTCGTGTCGAGCGCGCTCCTGGCGCGCGGCGTGACGGGCGAGATCAGCATCGATGCTGTGTCCGGCGAAGTCACGCTGGGCAATCTCTCGGGGGACCTGAAACTCAAGGCCGTGAGCGGCGACGTGACCGGCGACACCCTGACCGGCTCGCTGCGCCTGGACACCGTGTCGGGTGGAGTGCGCTTGAATCAGTGCCGGTTTGACACCATCGACGCGCGCACAGTCAGCGGCAGCGTATGGATCGAGACCCCACTCCTGGCTGGCGGTCAGGCATATCGGTTTAAGTCGGTGTCGGGCGATATCACGCTTGCGCTACCGGGGGCGGCGCGCTGCACGGTGGAAGGACACAGCCTGTCCGGCAAGCTGCGCACCAATCTGCCTTCCCAATCACAACCGGCTAGCCTGGGCGGCCGGCGCTGGCGTGTCGACGTGAGTGCCGGCGAAGGGCAAGACAGCGCGACATTGCCCGCGCAGGTTTCCTTTGACAGCGTGTCGGCTAACCTCATCCTCAATGTTGCAGGCAACGCAATCGTGCGTGAAGCCGTGCGCGAAGCCGTGCGCGAAGCCGTGCATGAAGTCGCTCACCCGACACCGCCGCCCCCACCCGCGCCCCCACCTGCGCCCGCACCCGCACCCGCGCCGTCACACAGCGAAATTCTGGATCATGTCGCGCGCGGTGAGATGACCGTAGATGAGGCTATCGAAGCCCTCACGAATAGTTGAACCCGCACTTTGGCTGAACCCGTGTTCCCTCAAGCGATGGACGACAGACTGAAGTGAGTGCCACAGGATAGGGGCGCAGGCTGGCTAGCGATGACGGCATCGCAGAGTCATCCGGCATCTCAGAGGACACAGGAGCCATGACCATGCAATCGGCAACCGAACGATGGGATGAGACCAACTGGAAGCGGCGGTTTTTCACGATCTGGACCGGACAGGCGTTTTCGCTGTTCGGCAGCAATCTGGTGCAATTTGCGCTGGTGTGGTGGCTGACCTCCACGACCGGCTCCGCCACGGTGCTGGCGCTGTCGACACTGGCGGCGATGCTGCCCCAGATTCTGCTCAGTCCAATCGCAGGCGCTGTAGTGGATCGCGGCAGTCGCCGATTGATCATGATGGCAGCTGACAGTTTGATTGCGCTGTTGACGTTGGGGCTGGTGGTCGTGTTCGCAACTGGATCCGCGCAGATATGGCACGTCTACGTGATCATGTTCGCGCGCTCGGCGCTGGGCGCGTTCCACTGGCCGGCCATGTCCGCTTCCACGTCGCTGATGGTGCCCGAAAAGCATCTCTCGCGCGTGGCCGGATTGAACCAGGCGCTGCATGGCGCAGTCAACATCATTGCGCCACCGGCCGGCGCGTTGATGCTGGCGGTGCTGCCCATGCACCAGGTGCTGGCGATTGATGTGGTCACAGCGCTGATGGCAGTGTTGCCTCTGGCGTTCATCGGCGTGCCGCAACCCAGGCGATCTGTCGAGGCGCGGGAGGCAGGACCGACCAGCATGACTCAGGACATGAAGGCCGGCTTGCGCTATCTGCTGGGCTGGCCCGGCCTGCTCATCGTCTGCGTCATGGCCGCCGTTATCAACTTCATCGTCAATCCAGCCTTTGCCCTGCTGCCCATTCTGGTGACCAAGCATTTTGGCGGCCAGGCGCTTGAACTGGGCTGGATCAATTCGGCCTATGGCGTCGGTGTCATTGTCGGCGGGCTTGCGCTCAGCGTATGGGGTGGCTTCAAGCGCCGGGTTGCGACCTCCATGTTCGGCCTGGCATTCATGGGTGTCGGCACGATCGTTATCGGCGCGACGCCGGCCAATGCCTTCGTCATTGCAATCGTCGGCATGGCGCTGGCCGGGATCATGAATCCGATCACGAATGGCCCGCTGTTCGCCGTGCTGCAATCGACAGTGGCGCCAGATATGCAGGGACGGGTCATGTCATTGCTGAACGCCTTTGCCACGGCCATGTCGCCGCTCAGTCTGTTGGTGGCCGGCCCGCTGTCCGACGCACTGGGCGTGCAGGTCTGGTACATCGCCGGCGGCATTGCCTGCATCCTACTGGCGGCTGTTGGCTATCTGACGCCGGCGGTTGCCAACCTGGAGCATGGGCGGCCCGGCGCAATGGCGCCGGTTGCGGCGCCGGTTGCAGCTGCGTCATCTGCGACGCCGCTCGATAGCGCAGCCTCAGGCCCTGCCCAGTTCAAGCCGGTTGCCAAGTGAACAGCGCGCGGTCAGCGCTGCTGATCGCTGCAGCAATAGAGCCACGAGAGAAATGCTGATGGATCATTCGACAGACGGACGGCGCATGGCGATTCTGGAACGCCTGGAGCGCGGCGAGATCACCGCCTCTGAGGCCATGGCATTACTTGAAGCTGCGCCAGAGATTTCAGCTCCGGCGGGCGTTTTGGACGAGCGCGGCCAGTTGCTCGACAGGATCGATCGCGGCGAGA
>DAOUDB010000221.1:0-17949 GCA_034431495.1 Thermoflexales bacterium | reverse complement strand
GCAGGGCGCGCCCTGCGAGAGGATGATAGCGTGTTCAGGACTGGGGTGGGGCGGCAGGCTGCTGGGGAGATGCAGAAGCCGGCTTGGCCGGGGCAGCGGCGGCTTTGGCCGCGGCCGCCTTGGCTTTGGCTTCTTCGGCCTGGCGCTTCTTTTCTTCCTCGGCGGCTTTCTCAGCCTGTTCGCGCGCCCAGTCGGTAGGATGAATGGCGGCGTGATAGGTATCTGGCTTGGTGAGCCGTTCTTTGTCCAGGATCATCTCTTTGATGCGCCCGTAGTCCGACAGTTCATATTCGACGTTCATCTTGATGGCGTCGAACGGGCAGAACTCAGCGCAGTAGCCGCAGTTCATGCAGATGGTTGAGTCGATGTAGAACTCTTTCGGGGCCGGCACGGGGCGCTTGGTCACCGGGTCGGTGGTGCGAACGATCCAGATGCACTGCGGCGGGCACACCTTGGCGCAGATGCCACACGAGGTGCATTTGTCCTCGCCGGTTTGCGAGTCGCGCACCAGAAATGGGATGTTGCGGAAGTTCTCCGGCAACGGCAGGCGCTCTTTCGGATACTCGACGGTGACCAGCCCGTAGTTCTTCGGGCTTTGCCGGCGCAACGGTCGCGGCTCGACGCCGGCTTTCTTGCCGAGATACTTAAAGTCCTCGACATAGGTGTTGATAAAGTGCTTGAGCGTGACGCTCAGACCCTTCAGGATTCCAGTTCCCAGCAAACCCATGTTCCGATTTCTCCGGCAGACCATCGAGCAATGACTCGATGATCCAATCACTCAATCGCTCAATTCTCTTACCGATCCACTTCCCCGAGCACAATGTCGAGACTGCCCAGAATGACGACGGCATCGGCAACTTTCTGGCCGATGGTCATTTCGCGCATCGAGGTCAGGTTGATGAACGACGATGAGCGCACGTGGTAGCGATAGGCGTTCTGCCCGCCGTCGCTGACCAGATAGAAGCCCAGTTCGCCTTTGGGGGTTTCGACGCGCGCGTAGGTCTGGCCGGCCGGCACGCGATGGTTGTAGGCTTTCTTGCCGGCCTGTATGTCGCCGGCCGGCGTCTGGTCGATCTGATTCAGCGCCTGCTCCAGGATGCGCAGGGATTGGCGCATTTCCAGCACACGGATGCGATAGCGGTCATACACATCGCCGCCGTAGAGCACAGGAATATCGAAAACGAAGCGGTCGTAGATGCTGTAGGGATCGGCGCGGCGAATGTCGTACGGGACGCCGGCGGCGCGCAGACAGGGGCCGGTCAGGCTGTAGGCAATGCTGCGCTCGGCAGACAGGTAGCCCACACCGATCGTGCGAGCTTTGATGATCTCGTTGTCGGAAAGCAGCCGCTCCAGTTCATCGATGGCGCGCGGGATGCGCTCGAACACCAGTTCGCGCGCGCGCGCAAACTGGTCGGGTGTGAGGTCTCGGGCGACACCACCGAAGCGCATGAAGTTGCACATCATGCGGCTGCCGGTGACCGACTCGAACAGGTCGATGATCAGATCGCGCTCGGTGATGAAATAGAGCGCCGGCGTGTAGAAAGCGCCCAGGTCGTTGAGCAAAAAGCCGATGGCCCAGAAGTGCGACTGGATACGGGTTAACTCGGCCATGATGACGCGCAAATACTCGGCGCGCTCAGTGGGCTTGATGCCCATCATGCGCTCGACGCCGATTACGTAGCCCATCTCGTTGGCCATTCCGCACAGGTAATCGAGCCGGTCGGTGTAGGGGAGGTTGTGCAGCCAGGTGTTGCGCTCGCCGATCTTCTCGTGGTTGCGGTGCAGATAACCAAGCACCAGCTTGAGATCGGTGATGGTCTCGCCATCGATGCGGACGACCATGCGCAACACGCCGTGCGTGCTGGGGTGCTGGGGACCCATGTTGACGATGAGCTGGTCGGTCTTCAGCCCACTCGAAGCGCCGATCACGGCGTCTGCCCCGGTGTCTACCGGCGGAATTTCAAGATCATGCCCATTGCCGCCCTCCAACATCGACTCGTAAATGTTGCCGTCGGGATTGGCAGCATAGGTGGCGGGGTCAAAGCCGGGTGGGAAATTGACGTTGTCCGCCCAGGGCACGCGCTCTTCGGCCAGCCTGTGGTTGCCGCCGGGCCAGCGCGAATCGAACGGCTTGGTGTCGCCTTCGTAATAGGCTTCTTTCCAGTCCTTGCGCATCGGCCAGCCGTTGAAGCCTTCCCACATCAGAATGCGGCGCAAATCAGGATGGTCGGAGAAACGCGCGCCATATAAATCGTAGATCTCGCGCTCCTGGAACTCTGCGCCGGGATAGACCGGTACGAGCGACGGCACGGCAACGGACTCGTCGCGCGGGATGCGCGTCTTGAAGCACAGCGGTTGCCCGCCCTGGATATGCGAGACGTGGTAGACGATTTCGATGACGTCGTCCGCCGGATAGTCGACGGCGGTCTGATTGCTGAGTGTCTCGAAGTTCAGTTCGTCGCGCAGGAAGAGAGCCACATCGCGGACGCGCGCCGGGTCGGTGACGAGAATGCCCTCGAAGGCGGCCGGCTGGATGAGTGCCTCGCCGAAGCGCTGCTGCACAGCGGTCATTTCGGGCGTTAGGGTGGCCAGTGTGACAGCCGGTTTTTTCTCGGCGTGTTTGGCGGCCGGAGCGGCTTTGGGGGCCGGCCGGGTAGGAGTTGGTGTAGCCGCAGCAGGAGTTGTTTCTGCCATTCGCTTTGTCTCCGCTTGGTTCAGAATGTGTGGGCTGATGAGGCCGGCATCAGGCTGTCGGCTCACTGGACGCAGCCGGCGCTGTCTGTGGCGCCAGGGTGCGCGCAACGATCTCCTGAGATCGCCGCAAATCGGTCAGATCGGGGCCAAGCACCGGCACAGGCACTGAAATCTGATCGCCCTTGCGATACCACGACACGGAGCGCAGCGATTGCTTTTCGATCTTCTCCTGGAGTTTGGTGAAACCGTGCAACAGCGCCTCGGGCCGGGGCGGGCAGCCGGGGATATAGACATCCACTGGCAGGAACTTGTCGATGCCGGATACGACGTTGTATCCCTCTTTGAATGGCCCGCCGCTGGTGGCGCAGGCGCCCATGGCAATCACGTAGCGCGGCTCGGGCATCTGGTTGTACAGCCGGACAATCTGCGGCACCATCTTCTTGGTGACGGTGCCTGACACAATCATCAGATCGGCCTGGCGGGGGCTGGGGCGCATGAGCTCCCAACCGAAGCGGGCCAGATCATGCCGGCTGGCCGCGGTGCAGATCATCTCGATGGCGCAGCAGGCAAGGCCAAACAACATCGGCCACATGCTGCGCTTGCGTCCCCAGTTATAGAGCTTGTCGAGGGTGGTGATGAACACGTTGTTGTTCAACTCGACAGGCACGCGCGGATCGTTCTTGATTTCGTCAACAGGTTGATTGGTCGCCAACTCAGCCATATTCAGATCTCATGTCCCACATGCCGCATTGCCTGTTGCGGCCGGCGCAGTAGACACTGCGCAGAGTCCAAACCACACGCTATTTCAGGCCGCCGATTTCCAGCCATTCGCACTGGATGTCATCCAACCACTCTGTGCGCGCCATGTCTGGATCGTCGCTGAAACCCGGTAGAGCGATCACCCATTGCCTCAACGTCGCGTAATCGACTTGCAGCGGCTCCGCGTCTGGATGACACGCCTTGAGCAACAGGGCAATTGGATACGCATCGTCCCAGTAAATCGGGTCTGCGCCTGACCTTGCCATGACAAGGCCGGATTATACCTCCAGCCGTGCCGATAATGATACATTTCACAAATGAGTGCAGAATTAGAATTAGAAAGACATCGATCATTCAAATGCCGATCTGCCTCAGTCTGCCCCATCGCCTGCTGTCCAGAACCATCGCTCCGCACCCTGGCTATTGGGCGTGCACCTGATACCCCCTCCCTAAGAAGCGTGTCAACTAGTTTCTGCCACGGCCGATTGCCCGTATAATCTACATGCAACCCAGGGCTACAAGATGCTTTTGGTGATTCCTGTTCACCTTCTGTTGTCGATAATAGCCGTACTTAATTTGATTCGGAGTGCTTATGCATGACGCCGTGTTGCGCTCTGGCAGCTTGTTTGCTTTTAGGCGGGCTATAGTTGCCGCGATGCTTGTCCTTGCGGGATATGCCACCTGCCTGGCCGCATTTCAGCATGACCCTCAGGCACTGACGACTGCGCAGCACGTGTTCCGCTGCGCGTTGGCAGCCTTGATCGTCACGGCATCCGTGTGGGCAGCCCACAGGTCGCTGGGGATTGTGCCGCGATTGGGTCAAGCATGGTTGCTCATTGCGGCCGGCATGGCGTGCGTCCTGGCAGGCGCAGCCGCCGATCTTATCCCGGCTTTCACGTTTTTGCCCCGTGGCGCCATCTTCTCTATAGTCGATCTGGGGCAATTGTCTTTCTACGTGATGTTCATCACGGCCATGCTGCTGATGCCGCGTGAGCCGCTCGATCGCACGGGCTGGTTGTCCATTCTGCTCGACGCCGTCACAATCAGCGTCGCCGGCATTGTGCTGTTGTGGTCGTTTCTGTTCAGCCCAGCCATCGCCAACGATGCGCTGAGTCAGCCGTTCTCGGCGCGATCCTATGACTTGGTGTTCCTGCTGATCTACCCATCCTTTGGCTTCATGCTGCTGTGGACGTCCGTGATGGTGATCTTCCGGCGGCCTGTGGCTGTGTCGAGGCTCACCATTGCGCTGCTGTCTGCCGGAGGTGTGCTTGTCGTGGTCAGCGATGTGCTGCTGGAAGCGCGCTCCGTGCTTTCGCCCGTTGCAGTGATTGCGCCGGCGCCCGTGGCCGAAGCAGTCTGGTTCGTTGGCTGCCTGCTGCTGGGTCTGGCGGCGATGGCCCATGTCGACACCCTGCCGGCGACGGTCGCGACGCAGAAGGAGCGTCGCGCGCCCGGACAGGACCAGCCCTCGTCACCGATGTCGCCCGGCAAAATGGCCGGCTTGCGCCGGAAATGGGCTCGCTATCTACCGCTGGTCTGGGCGATTTTTGCCTATCTATTGCTGATGTGGGGCGCCTATTTCGCCGCCGGGAACACGATGCCCCTTCCCTTCACCGTCTCTGTGCTCGGGGTATCGGTACTGTTCGGGCTGGTGTTATTGCGCCAGCTTGCCATCACAAATGAAAACATCCACCTTGCCGAGCAATTGGGGAGTGAGCTTGCTGAACGCCGGGTAGCAGAGGAGTTGCTCTATCTCAACCAGGAGCGCATGAAGCATCTGCTGTCAGCGACGCCGGCTGTCATCTATGCCGCCAGCGCAGCCGAACAAAATGGCCGCCGGCTGATATTCGTCAGCGACAATGCGCGCGCCGTTCTCGGTCACGCGCCGGCCGCATTCACGGCTGATCAGAAATTCTGGTTGGAGTGCGTACACCCAGACGACCGGCCCACTCTGCTGGACTATCTGCGCCAATCCAGGCGCAACGAATTCTTCAGCTGCGAATATCGTTTGAGGACCGCTGCCGGCCTCTACCGCTGGGTGCGCGACGAGGCCCGTCTGATCCGCGATAACGCCGGGCAGCCCGTCGAGGTCGTAGGGTTCTGGGCAGATGTCACCGAGCGCAAGCGCATGGAACAGGCGTTGCGCCAGGCCAATGACGAGCTGGAATTGCGGGTGCAGGCCCGCACGGCCGAGCTGTCGCAGATACTTGAAGATCTGCGACGCGAAATCAGCGAACGACAGCAAGCCGAGGCATCGCTGCGCGAGTCTGAGGCCAAATTTCGCAGCTTCGTCGAGCAGTCCACAGACTGCTTCCTGTTGACAGACGAGCAGGGCAACATCGTCGAGTGGAATCGCAGTTTCGAGGCGCTGACCGGCATGCCCCGTGAGCGGGCAATCGGGCGCGAAGTATGGGAGGCGCAATGGGAAATGGTCCCGGACGAACTGCGCACCGCCGATCTGCGCGCTCACATCGAGCGGATATTCAGATCCGCGCTTGTGGTGGGTGAGCAGCCGTTTGGGGGCCGGCTGACTGAAGGGCGCATTCAATCGCTTGACGGCGCCCGGCGCATCGTTCAGCAGCGCGCTTTTCCGATCCGAACCGAACGCGGCATCTGTGTCGGCGCCGTGTTGCGCGACGTGACATCGCAAAAACAGGCTGAGCAGCGACTGCGCGACTCAGAGGGCAGATATCGCGCCATTTCAGAATTGATCTCCGATTTCGCGTTTGCAGTGCGCGTTGCCCACGATCACACAGCAAAGCTGGAGTGGATGACAGATGGCTTCAACCGCATTGTCGGCGGACACATCAGCGCAAATGGCTGGGACATGCTCAAGTGGGTGGAGCCAGAAGATTGGCCAAAAGTGCTGAACAGGATTCGGGTCGCCCTGTCATCGATGCGCGCAACCCCATTCGAGACACGCATCCGCACTCGCACAGGCCGGCAGCTCTGGATTGAGGGCACTCTATTGGCGCAGCGCGAGACGGTCGCAGGGACAGTCAAGGAGTTGCGGTTGATCTGCGCCGGCCAGGATACCACGGCGCGCAAGCACGCCGAGGCGCGCGAGCGCCAATACACCGAAAATCTGCAAGCGCTGTCGCGCACGGCCATGGCTTTCCTCGAATCGCCGATCGGCTCGGACCTCTATCGCCTGATCGCAGACCAGCTATGCGCACTCATCGGCGAGCCGGCTGTCGTAGCGGCCACATCTTTCGATCCGGCGACCAGCCGGATGAGCGTGCGCGCTGTGGCCAGCCACGATCATTTTGCCGCGCTCAACGGCCTCGACACGACCGTCAACGCGCAAGATATTCATCTCACGCTCGGCCAGGACGATATAGCCAGGCTGGGGCATACGCATCTTGCGCGTCTTGACATATCCGACATTAAATCCGCTTTGCGCGACTTGATTCCTGCAACGCGCGACAAACTGCTCGATCTCGTCAGCCACTCTCCCATCTATAGCATGGGCTTTAGCTGGAATGGGCAGCTCTTCGGCAGCATTGCCATTCTGCTGCCCAAAGGCCGGCATCTCGACAATACCCGCCTGATCGAAACATTCGTCCGGCAGGCGGCAGTTGCCCTGCAACGCCAGCAGGTCGAAGCGCAATTGCAGGCCTCGCTGCGCGAAAAGGAGGCCATGCTGCAAGAGATTCACCACCGGGTCAAGAACAATCTGCAAATCGTGACCAGCCTGCTCAACTTACAAGCTGAACGCGCTCAGGATTCGAGACTGGCCGCCATCTTGCGCGATAGCCAGAATCGTGTGCGCAGCATGGCGTATATCCATGAGCGGTTGTATCGCTCACCTGATCTGGCTCAGATCGATTTTGCAGAGTACACACGCGCCCTGGCAGACCATCTGCTCAACTCATATCAATCGGAAGATCAAAGAACCGTCGACGTGCGCGTCGAGATAGGCGAAGACGCGCATCTCAGCGTGGATACAGCCATTCCATGCGGCCTGATCGTCAACGAACTCGTGTCGAACGCGCTGAAGCACGCCTTTCCGCCCGGCTGGAAGACGCCTGGGCTTGTCACTATTGCCATGCAACAAACACCGCATGGCTATATGCTCAAGGTGCAAGACAACGGGGTGGGGTTGCCGGCCGATCTGGACGTGCGCCGCGCGCACTCGCTGGGGCTGGAGCTGGTCACCATTCTCGCGCAACAGCTTGGCGGGGCGCTGAAAATCGATCGTGATGCTGGAACAGCTTTCACCATTACATTTGCCCGGCTCAGGTAGGCGCGAAGCCGCGGAACGGGATGGCCACGCTGAAAACGCGGGTTGCTGCAGGCAAGCCAAAGGAGAAATATGCCTTCTGCGCGTATTCTGGTAGTCGAAGATGAAGCGGTTATTGCGGCGGACCTCAAAAGCCGTCTGGCCCGCATGGGCTACCATATGCTGGCAACCGTTCCCACCGGCGCAGAGGCGCTGGCCCTGGCCGCTACATTGCGCCCCGACCTCATCTTGCTCGATATCGTGCTCAAGGGGGAGATGGATGGCGCAGAGGCCGGCGAACGCATTCGGGCCGACCACGACATTCCCGTCATCTATCTCACCGCCTACTCCGACGACGCGACCGTGCAGCGCGTCAAGGCAGCGGAGCCTTACGGGTACATCCTGAAGCCGTTTCAGGACCGTGAGATATACACAGCCATCGAAATCGCCCTACACAAACACAGCGTCGAGAAAAAGCTGCGCCAGAGTGAAGCGAGTTTGCGGGCCTTGTTCGGGGCAGCCCAGGACTTGATCTTTGTCAAGGACACCGGCCTGCGCTACACACAAGTCAATGCCGCCATGATGCGCGGGCTGGGATTGTCAGCCGAGGCCATGATCGGACACACCGCCCGCGAACTGTTCGGTGAGGGCGATGCGGCAATCCTCGAAGCCGATGATCATCGCGTGCTGGCAGGCGAGACAGTCACACGCGAGCATGTGTTCGAGCTATGCGACGGGCCAGCCGTGCTGCACATCGTCAAGGCCCCTCTGCGCGATCAGGCCACCGGCGCGGTCATGGGCATATGCGGCATCGCGCGCGACATCACCGGGCTCAAGCAATCCGAAGCGCGCCTGCGTCGTCAGCTCGATATGCAGAATCTGGTGTCGCGCATCGCCCGGCGCTTTATTGATATTACGCCGCATGACATGGATGCCGAACTGCAGCGGATCGTCAAAGACATCGGCGAGTTTGCCGGGGTGGATGGCAGCTATATCGATCTTCTCGACGAGGCCGGGGCCACCATCCTGCGCGCCTGGAAATGGCGCGCCAATGGGCTTGCGCCGATGTCCGAATTGGTTACAGGAATGTCCATTCAACCGATGACCTGGGCCACAGATCAGTTGCGCGCCGGCCGGCCCGTGAATGTGCGCGACGTGGCGCAGTTGCCGGATGTCGCCCGCATCGAGCGGGAGTTCTGGCAGGCGGCAGGCCTGCGCGCCGTGCTCACAATTCCGCTGACCGTCAATCAAAAGCTGGTCGGACTGCTGGGCTTTACGCTGGATGCGCAGTCCGGCCGGCTGGCCTGGCAGGATGACGATGTGCGTCTGCTCTCACTGGTAGGGGAGATTCTGTCGGTGGGCTTCGCGCGCGCACGCGCCGAGCAGGCCTTGCGCGCCAGCGAAGAACGCTATCGGCTGCTGGTCAACTCAACCGATGATTTCATCTACAGCTTCGACCTGGACAGCCGCTACACGGGCGCGAATCAAGCGCTGTGTCGGGCGCTTGGCCTGCCGGAAGAAGCTCTGATCGGCAAGCGCCCGGGCGATCTGGGCATTGTCGGGAAGGAGGGCGCAGAGTGGCGGCATCTGCACCGGCAAGTCATCGAATCCGGCATTCCCCTGCGCACCGAGATTACCGTGAAGATGCCTTCCGGCGCCACTCGCATTGCCGACCTGTCGCTCAGCCCGTTGCGCGACACGGGCGGGCAGGTGTGTGGTCTGGTGGCAATCAGCCGGGATGTCACCGAGCATCGGCAGGCCGAGGAATCGCTGCGTGAATCCCAGCGCCTCTTTCGCGCAGTGCTGGAAGATATTCAACTGGTCGCCATCATGTTGGATACGCATGGCTGCATCACATTCGTCAACAATTTCACGTGCGAGCTGACCGGCTGGCAGCGCGATGAACTGCTCGGCCGCAACTGGTTCGACACGTTCACGCCGGGCAACCAGGCGCTGCGCCGCACATTCACCGAGGGCCTTGCCCGAGGCGCTGTCCCGATCCATGCCGAGAACCCTATCATCACCCGGCAGGGTCAGTGGCGTATGGTGGTTTGGAACAACACGCTGCTGTTTGACAGCAACGGCAAAGTGGCCGGCGTCACCAGCATCGGCGAGGATGTCACCGAGCGCCGGCGCGCCGAGAAGATCGAGTCGGCGCTGTACCGCATTTCCGAGCAGAGCGCGCTGGCGGTCAACGCGCAGGCGCTCTACCCGTTGATCCACCGCATCGTGGCCGATCTGATCGATGCGCAGAGTCTGTATATCGCCATGCGCAAGGAATCAGATGAGACGGAGCTGGAATTCCTCTATCTGGTCGATCCGTTCATGCCCCCTTCGGCGCTTGAGAAGCTGCCGGCCCGTGAACTGCGGCGCAAGCTGGCCGAATACGTGATGGACACAGGCATGCCGATGCTGGCCACCCCCGCCATGCTGTCGGCGCTGATCGCACAAAGTGGCGCGGAAGTCGCCGGCAGGGCGCCCGTCAACTGGCTGGGTGTGCCCTTACGCCTGGGGAGTCGCGTTCACGGCGTGCTGGCCGTCCAGAGCTACTCGCCGGATGTGCGCTTCGGCGAGACCGAGAAAAGCGTGCTCAATTTTGTGTCGCAGCACATCGCCAGCGCAATTCGCCGCAAGCAATCTGAGACCGCCCTGCGCGCCAGCGAAGAGCGCTTCCGCGCCATCTTCGAGAACTCGGCGCTGGGCATTTTCCAGTCCAGCCTGGATGGCCGGCTGCTGATGGCCAACCAGGCCTATGCCCAGATGTTTGGGTATCCCTCGCCCGAAGCCGCTGTTCAGCAGATGACAGATGTGGCCGGGATGGCCTATGCAATGCCTGATCAGTGCCAGCACTACTATCAACTGGCCCGCGCTCAGCCCGGCGTGGTGCGCTTCGAGGCCGAATTTCGCCGGCGCGACGGGGGTGTCTTCATCGGCGACGTGCATCTGCGCCTCGTGCGCGACGACGCGCAGCGCGAGCTGTACCTCGAAGGGTTTATCGAAGACATCACCGAGCGCAAACACGCCGAAGCGCGCCTGCGCTACTTGTACGCCCACGACATTCTCACGGGTTTGCACAACCGAGCTTATTTTGAGGAGGAGCTGACACGGCTGGCAGACAGCCGCCGACATCCTGTCGGCGTGATCATCGCCGACGTTGACGGCCTGAAGCAGGTGAACGATCTGCTGGGCCACGCAGCCGGCGATGAGGTGTTGCGTCAGGCGGCCGCGTTGATCAAGGGCGCTTTTCGCGCCGAGGATGTGGTCGCTCGCATCGGAGGCGACGAATTCGCAGTCCTGTTGCCGGAATCCGACGAAAACATCACCAACGCGGCTGTGCAACGCATGCAAGAGCGCCTGGATGAATACAATCAACGCGATGACCAGATGCGCGTCCATCTCTCTATCGGGTATGCCACAGCCGATAGAGGCGTTTCGATCCTGCAGGCGTTGAAACAGGCGGATGCGCGCATGTATCGGGACAAGGCGTTGCATGGCTATAGTTCCGCGCAACCTGGCGCGATGGATCGGCGCGGCGCGTGAAGATGATTCTTTCTGACAGGCGCAAGGGAAATACCCATGCCACGAATACTTCTCGTTGAAGCCGGCAAACCTGATTCGCCTGGGCTGTTGGATGCTGTCGCCGGCATGTCCAATGCCGGCATCGGACATGTCGTTGTCGCTGAGGCGAGATCAGGAGATGAGGCGCTGCAATACGTTGCCCGATCACGCCCTGATCTGGCGTTGGTCGATGTTGCGTTGGCCGGCGCCATGGACGGCATTGAACTGGCTCGGCATTTGCGAGTCATGTACGACGTTCCCGTCATCCTGATTGCTGCGCGTTCCGATCCGGTGCCGCTCGAACAGGTTGAGAGTGTCGCGCCGTATGGCTATGTGCTCAAGCCCTGCACGGACTACGAAACGCGCCTGGCCATTGATCTGGCGTTGCAGCGCCGACGCCTGGAGCGCGAGCAGATTCAACAGCACCGCGCCGACGCCGCCGTGGAGGAACGCGAGCGACTGGCTGCCGAACTGCACGATAACGTGTGCCAGCTCCTCGGCTTCGTCAAACTGCAAGCTTTCTCAGCGCGCGAACTGTTGGCAGGCGGCGACACCGTCGGCGCAGACATGTTGTTGCAGCGCATCATCGACTCCGCTCAGGAAGCCCAGGCCGAAATTCGCCAGGAGATCCGCGACTTGTACGTGCGCGTCGCGGCCAAAGGCTTCGCAGCAGCATTGCAGGCCTGCGCGCGCGGATTCGAGATCGACGGGACCAACGCAAGACTGAGTATGGTTCTGACGCCGGCCGTCGAACAGGTAACGCTCGATCCCGAAACGTCGCTGCAACTCACACGGATCGTCCAAGAAGCGCTGGCAAATGTGCGCAAACACGCCCATGCGCAACATGTGACGATGCACTTCGATATTGTCGATGGGAATTTGACCGGCCTGATCGAGGATGATGGGTGCGGATTCGATGAGCAGGCGATGGAGTGGATCGCGCGCGGGCACTTTGGGCTACAGATCATGCGCGAGCGCGCGCGGTCGATCGATGGCCGGCTTGACGTGGTTTCTTCTCCTGGACACGGAACGCGCATCTCCATCGTCGTGCCGCTGGACAAAGAAGCGCCGGCCGGCTGAAAACGGATGTGGCACGTCGCAATAAAGAAGATGGTCGTTTGACAAATTAATCAGAATCCTTACAATCGCTAGTATGCAGGCAACGCGACAGCGCATTTTGGAGTTACTGCGGGATAGACAAGTGCTGACAGTGGACGATCTGGCAGGTGAACTGGCGCTCACCCCGGTCACGGTCCGGCATCACCTGGATATCCTGAAGACGGAGGGATTGGTGGAGTCGCCGGAAGTCCGGCATCGTGACACGCCCGGCCGGCCCCAATTCACCTTCCGGCTGACCCCGACAGCGCTATCCCATTTTCCCAAGAACTACCAGGGATTTGCACACCTGATGGTGAATGAGATTCGCGAGCATGTATCCGAAGCCGAGATGGAGCGCATTCTAGCCGGCGTCGCCTCGCGCATGGCGACCGAAGCAGCGCTACCCGCTGGCGACGCTCCCATCGAGCGCCGCCTTGATGCCGCGGTGAGATATCTGAACGCGCGAGGCTACGAGGCGAGTTGGGAGCGCCTGTCTGCCGGGCGGGTCGTGCTGCGCACGCGCAACTGCCCCTATCACGAACTGAGCCAGTCGAACAGCGAGTTCTGCCGGCTCGATTTGAATCTGGTGTCACAACTCCTCGGCCTCAAGCCTGTTGTGGAGGACCGCATCAGCAACGGCGGCGCCACTTGCTCCTACGTCATGACGCTGCCAGCCGCCTGAACAGCCCGCTCTGCGTCGCGTAAGCAATGCGGACGGATCGTCGTGTAAAATCCCGATTTCACCCGAATCGAGTGAACAATTGTTTGAGAGGTGTCTTGAAAATGGCAACAACCGCAGTGGAAATGGTGGATGCGCAGACGAATGCCCCAGCCGAGATGGAAACCCCGGCATTGACGTTGACGATAGCGGCGGAAGGCAAGCTGCGCCAATTGCTGGCCGAGCGCAACATTGCCAGCTATGGCCTGCGCGTGTTCGTGGCCGGCGGTGGCTGCTCGGGGCTGCAATACGGCATGGCATTCGAGCCAAAGGCGCGCGATTTCGACACTGTCGTCGAGCAAAATGGCGTGTCGCTCTTCGTCGATCCCACCAGCCTGATGTATCTGGCCGGCGCGACCATCGACTTCGTTGACACGCTGATGGGCGGCGGATTCAAGATCGACAATCCCAATGCAGCTGCTTCCTGCGGTTGCGGCCACTCGTTCCGCACCAAGGACTCGGCCGATAACGAGGAAGAAGGCGTGTCGTGCGGCTCGGGTTGCGGCTGTCACTAGGCCGGGCCGTTCGCGGCGAACATGCCTGAAGTCAGGAGCAACGACGCATGCCTGAGTATTCGCGGCCCGCAAGCGCTGCCTTCGTCAAGTCAGCCGGGCCCAAACGATTGTGGCTCGATCTGGGCGACTTGGGCGACTTGGTCAATCCCGCCGGCCCGCACGAGCAATGGCAGGACCACGGCCTGGGCCTGCTGCGCACCATCCTGCACCAGAACGGTGTCATGACCGACATGTTCTCCACGCGTCAGTGCGTGTCGTGGGACGAGGTGCGCGCCCGGATGCAGGCCGGCGGTTACGACATGCTCATCATGAACGTGCGCAGCTACACGTACCCGGTCGCCTATCGCTCAGCCAAAATCTTCAAGGAAGTCAATCCAAAAGGCATCGTGATCGCCGGCGGCATGCATGCAACCGTGGCGCTCGATGAGATGGAATCGGTGCCGGAATTCGACCGGATCATCCAGGGGCCGGGCGAGAAGAATGTGGTGGATATCGTCAGCCATCCGCATGACTTTCCCCGCGTCATCATGGGCGTTGGCGCGCGGTCGATGGAAGAATGGCCGATGATCGACCGCACCCTGTGGCCCAGGCCGGCCAGCAAGAAACTGGCAAAGAAATTCAACTGGCCGTTGGAGCCGGAGTGCGGTTGGGGGCCGCCCAAGGTGGCTACGATTCTCACCAGCCGGGTGTGCCCCTGGCAGTGCGTCTTCTGCAATGAAAATTCGTACATCCCGAACATGGGCCGCCGGCCGGTCGAGATGGTCATCGATGAACTCAATTACCTCGACCGCATGTACGGGCCGCTGGGATCGGTGGTCATTCACGACTCCATGTTCTTTCAGAACCCGAGCTGGCTGGAGGAGTGGATCGACAAATATCCACGCAAGGCGCGCAAGGCGTGGCCGTACTGGGCCGCCGGACGCGCCGACACGGTGCGCCAATGGCCGCACCTGTTCGAGGCGCTGATCAAAGAGACCAACTGGATGACCGTCTCGATCGGGTTCGAGTCGGGCAGTGATCGTGTGCTGAAGATCATCAACAAGGAATGCACCGAAGAGGATAACTACTTCGCCATCGACCTGCTGCACAAGATCGCAGATGAGCTGGAGGCGCAAGGCAGGCCCGCGCCGGTGTTCTGGTCCAACATCATGCTGGGAATTCCCGGCGAGACGCGCGAGGACGCCATCAAGACCATGCGCATGGTCAAGTACACCCGGCGCATCATGCCGTCCATCTCGTTCTACGCGCCCTATCCCGGATCAGCGCTGGGCTACCAGTTGATCGCTGAGGGCAAGAGCCTGATGTCGAAGGAGAACTATCACCGCTTCCCCGACGACGAGAAGGTGAAGGGCATCGACTATCCGTTCTATCGCGAGCTGCTGGCCGGCAAGTACGACGACGAAATCAATCGCGGCCTGCCCGAATTCGCCCGCCAGCGCCGCAGTGTGTTTCTGGACGCCCTGGCCAAAGCCTGACAGTTTTGGATTTCTGATTTTGGATTTGGGAGTGATCGACGGCCCAATCCAAAATCCAAAATCCAAAATCCAAAATCGCAATGAGCAGCTTCAGCAATCCGCACTACATGTATCTGTTCAGCATGAAGAACGGCAAGAAGAAGCTGGCATACGGCCAGTCGCCGCAAGATGCGCTGGAGATTCTCCGTTTTCGTCTCACGCCGGAAGAGATGGACGAGATCATTCCGGACGACTACGTGAAGATCAATCAGCGCAAACTTCAGGAGCACGCGCGCCAACTGGGGTAGCGCCATGCGCCTGACAGGCCGGCAGCTCGCAATCCTGATTGCCCTGGCCGACGGCTGCGCGTTAAAGGCGGAGCGAGACCTGGAGGGGCGCAAAGTGTATCGGCTGCATTATCTGGACGGCCATGCAGAAGCAGCAGCCGCAGCCGACGTGCAACACCTGGTGGAAAGCCGGCTGATCGATAGCAACAAGAAATTCCCCAGCGCCACGTTCTTCCTTACCGCGCGCGGTGTGGAGCAACTGAAACAGATATCCGCCGAGATCTCGGCCCGAGGGCTGATAGCCACAGCATCCCCGTCAGTCAATCGGCCGGCATATAAGGTCTGATAAGGGCAGATTCTCCCCCAACCTCTTCTGCGCCCGCAACACGCGCGCTAAAGTGCCGGGGCAGCATAGGCGCGTCGTGCCGGCCGGCGACACATCACCCCATACCGGCCGGCCAGGGCGAATCCCTGGCACATCTCAACCTGCGCAGCACACCGGCTGGTGTATGCTACAGCCTATCTTAGCACCCGCGCCGGGCACACGCCGGACATCTCTGAAATGTCCGACGCCTGCCTGGAGACATTTGCAATCAGGTGGTTTCATCGCATGTACGATCCCCGTTTCGACAAGATGGCCGAAGTCATCGTCAACTATTCGATCGAAGTGAAGCCCGGACAGACGGTATACGTGTGGAGCCAGGGATTTGCCGCGCAACCGTTACTGCTGCCGATCTACCGCGAGATTTTGAAAGCCGGCGGCAATGCCTACCTGCGCGCCGATGTGCCCGGCGCTCAGGAGATTTTCTATCAGCACGCCCGCGACGAACAACTCGACTTCGTGTCGCCGGTGGACAAAATCTCGGTCGAACAGTTCGACGCCTACATCCGCATCGGCTGCGAGACCAACACGCGCCGGCTGTCCAGCATCAATCCCGACGCTATCGTGCGTCAGCAGGCCGCCCAGCGCCCCATCCTCAACAAGCGCATGGAGTTGTCGGCAGCGGGCAAGTACAACTGGTGCGTGACCCTGTTCCCCACAGAGGCCTACGCAATGGAAGCCGAAATGAGTCTGGCTGAATTTACCGAGTTTGTGTTCGGCGCTTGCTTGTTGAACGACCCCGACCCGGTGGCGAGCTGGCGCGCGCTGGGCGCCCGCCAGCAGCACTATGTGGATTTTCTCAACGGCAAGCGGCGCATCGAGATTCACGGGCCAAATGTGGAACTGTCACTCAGCATCGAGGGGCGCGCGTTTCTCAACTCGCAGGGCAAACGCAATTTCCCCGACGGGGAAATCTTTACCGGCCCGGTCGAAGATTCGGTCAACGGCTGGGTGCACTACACCTATCCCGCCATCTATAACGGGCGCGAAGTGAGCGGCGTCAAACTGTGGTTCGAGAATGGCCGGGTGGTCAAAGCCACTGCCGGCAAGGGCGAGGACTTGCTCAACAAGGTGCTCGACACCGACGCCGGCGCGCGCACGCTGGGCGAGTTTGCCATCGGCACGAACTACGGCATTGCCAAATTCTCGCGCAATATCTTGTTCGATGAAAAGATCGGCGGCACGATGCACACCGCAGTAGGCTCCGGCTATCCTGACACCGGCGCAAAGAACAAGAGCGCTGTGCACTGGGACATGATCACCGACACAACCGGCGTCACCATGACCGCCGACAGCATTGTGTTCTACAAGGACGGCCAGTTCACGGTGTGAGACTGAGACGACAGGCAACAGATAACAGACGACAGATTTCAGATTACAGACAACAGATATTAGACGCCAGTCACGTATGAGCCGCCATCTGCACTCTGCACTCTGCACTCTGCACTCTGTACTCTGTACTCTGTGATCTGCGCTCTGTAATCTGCAAAATGGACATCCCTAATCTCATCTTGCTGTTTGCTGCGGCGATTGTCGCAGGAGCAATCAACTCGGTGGCCGGCGGCGGCACACTGATCTCGTTTCCATCGCTGCTGGCTGCCGGCGTGCCGGCCATCCTGGCGAACGCCACCAACACAGCTGCGCTCGTGCCCGGCTCGGCCAGCAGTGCCTTCGCGTACCGTGAAGAGATTCGCACACAGGGCCGGCTGTTGGTCACCCTGTTCATCCCCAGCGTCATCGGCGGCGTGCTGGGCGCAATTGCGCTGGTCGTCACGCCGCCCGAAATCTTCAACTACATCGTGCCCTTCCTGGTGCTATTTGCCACGCTGTTGTTTGCTGGGCGCGATTTGTTCAACCGGCTGGCAAGGAACGACGCCAAAGAAGAGAAGCCGGTGACCTGGATCGGCAATGTCTGGGGCGTCACGTTCCAGATTCTCGTGGCGGCCTATGGCGGATACTTTGGCGCCGGCATCGGCATCCTGATGCTGGCCTCACTCAGCATCATGGGCTTGCGCAATATCCACCGCATGAACGGCGTCAAAACAGTGCTGGCAGTTGCCATCAACGGGGTGGCGCTCGTGGTGTTTATCATCGAGCAGAAGGTGGTGTGGCCGCTGGCAATTCTGATGGCGGTGGGCGCCATCATCGGCGGCTATGGCGGGGCGCGGCTTGCCAAACGTGTCAATCAGAACGCCGTGCGCGGATTCGTCATCGTTGTCGGCCTGGTTGTCTCAGCCTATTTGTTCGCGCGGCTGCTGTAGC
>DAOUDB010000220.1:0-14475 GCA_034431495.1 Thermoflexales bacterium | reverse complement strand
TTCGTCATCATTGGCAAGATCATCGAATGGGCGCGCGAGGCGACCAGCAACGGCACCAGCCGCGAAAGCCTGATCTTCATCCTCGTCCTGTGCGGATTGTTCTGGTTGCTTGGTTACACCGCCGCGTGGTATTCATTCCGCTACCGGCGCATCTGGCACGTGATTTTGCCGGCCGGCGTCACGCTGTTCTCGAACGTGTATTACTACGGCGGCGTTGCGCCCATGTCTTCTTACCTGGTGATCTACCTGATCTGCGCGCTGATGCTGCTGGTGGAATCGCATCTGGCCGACCGCGAGGAAGCCTGGCGCGCAGAAGGCGTGCGCTTCGCCAAAGGACTGCGCGCCAGTTTCATGGTCGCCGGGCTTGGCATCGGGCTGGTTGCGCTGCTGGTTGCCTGGCGCACGCCGGCATTGGCATCGTCAAGCGCAGCCCAGTCGGTGTTCAATCAACTGAGCGAGCCTTATAACGACGTGGTGGCCCGCCTGAACCGGCTGTTCTCGGACGTGCGCAACTACAACCTGCAGCCGATCGACAGTTTTGGCGCATCCCTCACATTGGGCGGCCCGCGCAATCTAACCAAAGACCCGGTGATGGATGTGACCGCGCTGCCGGGGCGCTATTTCTGGCGCGCCACTTCCTACGACTACTACGATGGCGCGACATGGACCAACTCCGGTGGCGAAGTGCGCGAACTGAGGCCGCAGGATGAGTCGTTTCCGACGGTCAGTTATCTGGGGCGCATGTCGATGTCGGCCGGCTTTGTGATGTATCGCGGCACAGACACGCTGTACTTCCCGTCGCAACCCATGCGCGCCAGCGTGCCGGCCCGGGCAGTTTTCCGGCAGACCGAAGAGGGCGCGGCAGAGATGTTGGAATACCGTCTTACCACACCGCTGCTCTCTGGCAATCGCTATACCGGCGTCGGCTCAATGAGCATCGCCGAATTGCAACAACTGCGCGAGGCGCCCCTCGACTATCCACAGTGGGTCGTGAATCAATATCTTCAGGTGCCGGCTGCCGTGCCAGATCGGGTGAGAAGCCTGGCCCAAAATATCGCCGGCCGCGAAATCACCCCCTATGACAAAGCAGTAGCCATTGAGCGTTGGCTGCGCGACAACATCGCCTATGACGAGAAACTGGAAGCGCCCCCGCGCGGTGTGGAAGCCAGCGATTACATTCTGTTCGACACGCGCCGGGCCTACTGCAACTACTACGCGACGGCGATGGTGATGATGCTGCGCACGCTGGGGGTGCCGGCGCGCATGGCGACCGGCTATGCGCAAGGCGAGTTGCTGCCCGAGGTCTCCAGCGCGCAAAGCGCGCGCTACCGGGTCAAAGTCGAGGACGCGCATGCCTGGGTCGAGGTATTCTTCCCGCTATACGGCTGGGTGGAGTTCGAGCCGACGGCCGGCCAACCGCCATTGAGCCGCGCCGAGAACAGCACGTCGCAAACGGGCCAGACTCAAACGCCGTTGCCGCCCACCCCCACCCCGCTGCCGCCCACTCCCGAACCAACGCCTCAATTGCCACTGCCAGAGGAGCAGGCGCCGCAGCCGCCGGCTGCCACGCTCGTCAACACCGCCGCGACGGCGCTGGCGCCGCTGTTGCAGTTTCTGCCGTTCGCATTGATCCTTGCGGCGCTGATCGCGCTGACAGTGCTGGGACTGCGATTGGCCGAGGAGGCAGGGTTTGCGGCGCTGCCGCCCATTCAGCGCGTGTACGCCATGTTAAGCCGCTGGGCGACCTGGCTCGGCATTGGCAACACGCACACGCCCTACGAGCAGGCCGACTTACTGGCGCAGCGCGCGCCACGCGTGAACGAGCCGGCGCGCCATATCACCAACCTGTATGTGGAGTATCGCTACAGCGCCCGCGCCTCAGCCGATGCGGCGCGGGAGGCCGAGGCAATGAGCGCCTGGCAACGTGCGCGCCTGGAGTTGCGCAAGGCGTGGCTTGTGTCGCGTCTGCACAGACTGGTGGGGCGATAAACTCACCAATCCAACGAGAAACCCCGGCCTCATGCGAAGCCGGGGTTCCATTCGGATCGAACGCAACTGTGATGGGCAAGCCTGAGACTCGCTCCTACTTCGGCGCGTATTCGGCGAGCAGCGCGTTGGCCTGCTCCACGGCCGCGGCCAATTCTTCCGCCGGGTCACCTTCGCCCTGCACGGCAACCTTCTGCACCATGTCCTGGATCAGTTTGCGCACGGGGTCGTAGCCGGCCACCGGCGATTCGACCGCGCCATACTGAATCCACTCGTACAGTTTGGCATAGCCCTCAGCCGCCTCTGGGAAGTTGGCAAAACGGCTGGAGCCCTTGACCTGTTCGATAGCCATCTGTGCCGCGCTCTGGCGAACTGCCATGTAGTTGGAGGTGATGGCCCAGGCGGCGGTGTTCTCTTTCTCGGTAAAGTACTTCATGAACAGCCAGGCGGCCAGCTCCTGCTCTGGCGTCGTCTTCAGCACCGACCACGACGCGCCAAACAGGTCGATCTTCGGTTGGTCGTCGGCGCTGGCCTGGGGGAACATGGCGATCGTCCACTTGAACGGCTTTTCAGCGGCGGCAACGGCGCTGGCATAGAAAGGCAGGCCGGAGCTGGAGGCCGGCACGAACAGCAGCTTGCCGGCGGCAAAGCGATTTTGCTCGCCGAATCGTTCGCTGGTCGGGATAGCCACAGCGCATCCCTTCTCGAACAGGCGCTTGTAGAGCGACAGCGCCTCGGCGCCGGCTTCGCTGTTGAAGATGTACGCCGAGGCATCGGGCGCGAGCAAGTCGCCGCCGTTGGCGAACACGAGGGCGGCAAAGTCGCTGGCGTCGTTCTTCCACACGAAGCCGTAGGTTTCCTCAGCCGGATTGGCGGCTTTGCAAGCCAACTCCTCCATTTCGGCCAGCGTCTTGGGCGGCTCGGTCGCGCCAAGCGCGTTCAGCATGTCGAGGTTGACGTACAGCACCTCCATCGAGCGTTGCGTCGGCCAGCCCAGCACCTCGCCGGGGAACTGCGGGTTCTTATCACTTTCGAGGAAGTAGGGGAAGAAGTCCGCCAGATCCGCTTCGGACAGGCCGTACTTCTTGCTCTGGATGAACGGGGTCAGGTCGATCACAACGCCCTCGCTGCGGTAGAGGGCAGCCTGGTTCTGGTAAGCGATGGACAGCGCCGGCAATTCGCCGCCGCCCTGGATCGAGGCGTTGATCTTGTTGTACACGTCGTCATAGCTGGCGCCGGCCTGCTCCAGCTCCACCTTGATGCCGTAGGGGTTCTTCTCGTTGAAGTCGTTGGCGATTTCAAGCACCTTGGTGACCTGCGAGCCGGCGTAGCGATGCCAGAACTTGATGGTCACATTCTTGCCGGTGAGTTCGATGGCATCGACCTCCTCGGCGGTGCGGGGCGGATTGTTGATTTCGACGGCCGGGGCAGCGGTGGGTTCGGGGGCAGCGGTTGCGGTGGCCTCCGGCGCGGCAGCCGGCGCCGTGGTGGCAGTGGGTTCGGGCACGGTTGTGGGCGCAGCTTCGGGCGCCGCAGTCGGCTGAGGCGCGCCGGCGCAGGCAGAAAGGGCCAGCGCGAGCGCAGCAACGAACGGAACAATCTTGCGAGCATTCATCTGAAACTCCTCCTATACCATTCGATTTGCGACATTGGATTTGCGATACGGGATTCGCGGCTTTGTGGGCGCGCGACGCGTGTTCATACCGAGAGTCTTCTGCTAAACGGTGTAATCACCTCCTTATCGAAATTCAAAAGCCGGGCGTCATCCTTTGAGTCCGGTTGTGGTGATCCCTTCGGTGAAGTAACGCTGCGTGAAGAAATAGAGCGCCACAATCGGCGCGACGACCATGGTGGCCACGGCCATGGCAAGCTGGGTTTGCGGGCCGCCCTCGGCTTGCAGGAAGTTTTGCAAGCCAACGGAAATCAGGCGCATGTTGGGCTGGGCGGTCACCAGTTGCGCCCATTTGAACTCGTTCCACGTCCAGATAAAGTGGAACAGCGCCACTGTGAGAATGGCCGGCCGAGCCAGCGGGATCAACACTTGAATCATGTAGCGAATGTGGCCGGCCCCGTCGATGCGGGCCGCCTCGAACAAATCGAGGGGCACCTGCTTGAAGAACTGGCGAATCAAAAAGATGCCGAATGCGCTGGCCAGAAACGGCACCGTCAGCGCGAGGTACGAGTTGAACCAGTTCAAATAGTTGCGGTACATCATCACCGCGCGCGGGATGAGCGTCAGATCGTCGGGAATCATCAAAGACGCCAACACCAGAATGAAGAGCAGCGACTTGCCGGGGAAGTTCAGCATGGCGAAGGCATAGGCGGCCATGACCGAGGTGGCCGTAACGCCAAAAACCACGATGGCCGTGACCAGCGCCGTGTTGACAAACTGGCGAAAGAAGAGCGGCCAGCCGGTGTCCAGATCGACGCCGATGTACGCGATGGCCTGGGCATAGTTGCCCCATTGAGGCGACGAGTTTCCAAAGGGCGGCCACGGCCAGAGTCGCATGGAGATGACGTCGCCGTAGTCCTTGATGGACGTGAGAAGCATCCACACGAACGGCGCCAGAGCCACAAACGCGCCGAGGACGAGAATGGCGTAGACAAGCAGCGACGAAGGACGGAGGACGGAGGACGAACGGCGCCTGCGCGCCGTTCCGGTCGATCTCGCCAGTGTTGTGCCACTCATTTCTTTCCTGGGCCATGCGCATCCGAAGATGCGCGCCGAACTCTCAACGCTCTAATACACCACCCGCTGGCTGGCAAAGCGATTCTGGAGAATCGTCACGATCAGGATCACGGTGAACAGCAGAAAAGCGAGCGCCGAAGCGTAGCCGGCGCGCTGAAACTCGTACATCTGTCGGTAGATCAGGATGCTGGCGGTGGTTGTGCCATAGTCGCCCTGGGTCATCACCCAGATATGGTTGAACGCCTTGAAGGTGCCGATGATGGTGATGAGCGAAAGAAAGAACGTGGTGGGAGAGAGCAGCGGCAACGTGATGTTGCGAAAGAGGCTCCACCCACTGGCGCCGTCGATGCGGGCGGCCTCGTACAACTCGCCAGGGATGTTGCCGAGGCCGGCCAGAAAGATGGTCATGTCATAGCCGACGAACACCCACGTGGTGTAGATGATGACGGCCACCAGCGCCAGGCTGGGGCCGGTCACGCCGGCGGGCAACGTCATATCGAATCGCTCTGCAATCAGGGTGAAGATGCCCTTGTTCTCCATCAGCCATTTCAGCGGTTCCAGCCCCACCCCCTTTAGCGCCTGGTTGATAATGCCGATATCCGGGCTGTAAAGCCGGGCCCATACTGCTGCCGAGGCGACTGTCGAAGTGACATAGGGCAGGAACATCGCCAGACGGAAGAACCCCTTGCCGCGAATTTTCTGAAATAGGAGATAGGCCAGAACCAGCGCCAGGCTCAATTGCACCGGCACGCTCAACAATGAGTAGGCGACGGTTGTGCCCAGCGCCGACCACATCTCCGAGTTGGGCGCCAGCGCGCGCGCATAGTTGCCCAGGCCGACAAATTCGCGCGGGACGATGCGCCAGTTGTATAGGCTGATCACCAGCCCGAAGAGGAGCGGAAAGACAGTGAAAGCCAGGAAAAGCAGCAGCGCCGGCGATAGAAGACCATAGGCCAGCAGCGTCTCGCGTGTTGCCCTGGCTCTCGTGCGACCACGCGCAGCGCCGCGCCTGGATGCGATCACGATCATAACCTCCTTAAGCGCGTGCATGGATACCATGCAACGACGACATAGGGTAGCATCACCCAGTTAAGACCAGCTTAAGCACAGCCAGGCCATCAATGGTTGCGCTCAGAACTGCTCGAGGAACCGCAAATCGTTACCCCAGAAGTAGCGGATGTCGTTGATGCCGTACAGCCGCATGGCAGTGCGCTCGACGCCCATGCCAAAGGCAAAGCCCGACCATTCGTCCGGGTCGTAGCCGCCGTTGCGCAGCACTCTGGGATGCACCATGCCGGCCCCGCAAATCTCGAGCCAGCCGGTGCCTTTGGTGATCATGCGATCGCGCTCGGTCTCCATCCCCCAATACACGTCTACCTCGACACTCGGCTCGGTGAACGGAAAGTATGAGCAGCGAAAACGGATTTTCTGCTGGCTGCCGTACATGCGCCGGGCAAACTCGGCCATCGTGCCCTTGAGGTCGGCCAGCGTGATGTTGCGGCCAATCGCCAGGCCCTCGATCTGATGGAATTGCATCTCGGAGCGGGCGGTCACCTGTTCATAGCGATAGACCATACCGGGCAAAATGACGCGGATCGGCTCGGGGTAACGCTCGCGCATGACGCGAATCTGCCCCGGCGAGGTGTGTGTGCGCAGCACCACGCCCGGCGTGGTGGTGTGAAACGTATCCCACATGTCACGGGCCGGGTGCTCTGGGGGCATGTTCAGCAATTCGAAGTTGTTCTCGTCAGTTTCCACATCCGGCGAGCGATACACTTCGAAGCCGAGTTGCTCGAAGACGCGAATCATGCGCCGCAAGGCCTGGGTGCTGGGATGCAGCCGGCCGCGCGTCACCGGCGCGCCGGGCAACGTCACGTCGATCGCGCCGGATTTCATCGCCGCCTGCATCTCGGCTTCCTTGATGGCGGCAGCTTTGACCTCCAGCGCACAGAGAATGCTTTGCTTGACCTCATTGGCGCGCTTGCCGGCCAGGGGCCGCTCTTCCTTGCTCAACGTGCCCAGCAGCGACAGGATTTGATCCAGCGCGCCTTTCGTGCGCTTGGTGCCAAGGTAGCGCGCCTGCCACGCGGTCAGATCGACGCCGTTCGTAATGCGTTCGAGCGCGGACAGCGCGTCGCGTTCGAGTTGGTTCAGTTGGTCGAGCATGGAGCGATTATACGATTTTGGATTGGGGATTTTGGATTGGGGATTTTGGACTTTGGATTGAGTGTTTGTGGGCCAGCGCATCGCGCAAATCCAAAATCTAAAATCCTACCGGGGTTGGCCGTACAAAAACCAGAAGGTGTCGGGCGGCGCTGCCGGTTGCAGGATGGGATCCCAGACGAACGGGCCGCTGACAAAGCGAGCGCGCAGACGCCGATCGGCGACGTCGAGGCGCTGCAATTCCACGGCCGGCTGGCGCGTGTCCCGGCGCAGCAGTTCCAGCTTGAAACGCACATGGGCCTGTTCGACATAGCCGGCGCCTTTGGGCGACATGCCGGCCGAGGCGTTCAGCACATCATCCAGATACCACGTCCAGGAATCCAGCCGGCTCTTGAATTCGCGTTGCGCCTTGCGCTCGTAAAGCGCAGGCCACAGCCGGCGCACGCGCTGCGCTTCGGCTACGGCGTCGTTCAGTGTCGCGCGCTGCTCGACGTCGAGTGATGATTCGACAGCCCGCACACGCCACACGGCCTCCAGCCAGGCCCCGATGGTGAGTTGCGGCATCGCCATCCCAGACACGGAACCGATTGGGTAAAACAGCGCCTCTGCGTTCACATACTCGTCGAATTGCTCGCCGGCAATGCGAATGAAGGTCAGATCAGCAGAAAGGTTCATGGAGCTATTGTGCACTGGGACGGGCAGATCAGGATTCAGGCGGCCGGCTGAGGGCGCGAATCAGCTCGCGCGTTCCTCGCCCACTGGCATAGAACTCGGTCCAGGCGTCGTGGCGGCGGATCAACAGATATTGCGCCGGATACAACAACACGCCGACCAACCCGGCCAATCCCAAAGCCGCGCCAACCCATAGGAGGGGCACACCGGGATGATAGCGGGCAGCAATCACTGCGCCGTCTCGCGCGTCGAATCCGATCGTCATCAGGCCGGCGGCAGCACTGATCGTGAGGCTTGGTTGGATGACAGTGTCGGTCAGCACCTGCCCGTCTGGAATGGTGAATACGCGCACCCGGTCTCCATCGCCACGCGATGAGACGATCACCCCAATGCTTGCGCCGCCAACAGCAAACGACCGCTCAGTTTCGCCGGGCCTGAAGGTGAGCAATGCCTCGGTCGCCGGCATGGCATAGCTGGAGAGCGTGATCGTTAGCGGCGCTCCATCTGCGCCGCGAGCGGCAACCTCATACTCGGCGGTCAACTCGGTCAATTGCAGGCTCAGACAACACGACAGGAGGTTGCCTGGAATGGCCGGCGCAAGTGCGCTCGAGCTTTGTGTCAGCGTGACCGGCTCGCCAGACGCGCCGAACCGGACAATGGCGCAGTTGTCGGGCCGGCCCACGGTGACCAGCTCGACCCGCTCGGTGATCGATCCGCCGGGCAGTTGAAGCGGGTGCAACGCATCGACGGGCAGGCGCGACACCGACCAGCCGAACAGGCTGTTCGCCATCACGCCTGCCAGCGCCAATAGCAGCCCGAGATGAAGCGCCACAGACGCCAGCTCGGCCCACGGCGCGCGATCTGCTCGAATCCAATCTTCGGGGGCGCCGGGCGGAGGCATCGTCACCCGATAGCGCCGCTTGCGCAGCATGGCCGCCAGTTCAGGCAGCGGCGTCGCCTGCTCTGTGACGCGCAAGCGCACTTCATCCTGAAGCCGCTCATCCGCCCGACGCGCAGACGCGAGCCGAATCGCGCGATCCAACAACCGCGCCGCGACAATCCCTGCCAGCGCCCACATGAGGACGCGCACCCACAATGCCTGCGCGAGATCGAACAGACCTAGCGTTTCCAGCAGAGCATAGGCCTGACCGGCCTGTGACTGGGCCGCTGTCTGCCACTGACTGTAGGCAACAGGATCTGCGATGCCGGCAACCGGCGCCTGTGGCAGCGCCAGCGAGGCAATGCCAAGCAGCAACAGCGCCCCACACAGCAAAGCTGCCAGGGCATCATTGGTCAGTGCCTGCCAGATGGATCGCCAGGCGTCACGCTGTTCAAGCGCGTCAACTTGCGGCGGTGCGGGCGCAGTCATTGTGAACCATTCTCCGGGGCGATGAGCAAGCCGGCGAGGGCGCGCCGGGCCGGCCTGTCGCGCCGTCATTCTAATCGATACGCGCCCTTTCGCGCAGCTTGCAGCCCGGGCGCAGCCAGCTCGATACGCGCAGATCCATATGAACTTTAACCACGCGCAACCGGCGTTACGGCTTCATAATCAAAGGCTCAGGCCAAATTGTCAAGCTGCTCAGGGCCGGCTAACCTGAGAGCAGCATGATGCTTAAAGTGCCACTGGACACAAACCGCACCGGGCGTTGACACGCGCAGTCCGGCCACCCGGTTGCTCACTTGAGGATTGCGCAAGGAGAACAGTCAACATGAATAAGCAAAAACGACTCGTGGTGATGAGCGTCCTGGTGCTTGCTCTATCAGGATGCGGTTCGTTGAATGTGCGCCTGCCGGGTAGCGGCAGCGCTGCGACACAACAGGCCACCGTGGTGGGCCGCGATAGCCAGTCGAGCGAACTGGTGAACGTGGCACAGGTAGTGCCAACACCGACAGCCCTTCCAGCCGAGGCGCTGGCAGAGTTCGATGCCGAAGAGCGCGTGCTGATCAACCTGTACGAACGGGTGAACCCTGCCGTGGTATACATCCTGATCAGTCAGGAAACGCGGACGAGCCGGGGCACGGTCGATGTGCCGGCCGGCAGCGGATCGGGCTTCGTGATCGACACAGAAGGCCACATCGTGACCAACAATCACGTGGTCGCCGGCGCTGGCAAAATTCGTGTGACATTTGCCGATGGATCCACAGCACCGGCCACCCTGGTTGGCGCAGACGCATACAGCGACCTTGCCGTCATCAAAGTGGACATGCCGGCAGAAAAACTGGTGGTTGCCGAACTGGGCGACTCGTCTAGCCTGCGGCCCGGCCAGCGCGTGATTGCGATCGGCAATCCATTCGGCCTGCAGGGCACAATGACCATGGGTATCATCAGCGCGTTGGGGCGCACGCTGCCAGAGTCGAGTAGCGAGAGCGCCGGCGGCACCTTTATCAACCCGGACGTGATTCAGACCGACGCGGCCATCAACCCGGGCAATTCAGGCGGCCCCTTGCTGGATTCGCGCGGGCGAGTGATCGGCGTCAACACCGCCATCCGCACGACCAACCAGACGGGCGCCGGCCAACCTGCCAACAGCGGCATCGGTTTTGCGGTGCCGGTCAACACGGTCAAGCGCGTCGCGCCTGAGTTGATCGAGCGTGGCAGCGTGCGTTATCCGTACCTGGGCATCACCTCGCGCGAAAGCTTCAATCTGGCCGATCTGGCAGGCCAGCTCGGCGCCGACGTGAAACAGGGCGTGCTGGTGTTCAGCGTTGCGCGGGGCGGCCCGGCTGAACGCGCCGGCCTGCGCGGCGGCGATGAGAACAACACCGTGATCGTGGACGGCGTGCCCGTGCCGCTGGGCGGCGACATCATCACCGCCATCGATGGCGTGCCGGTCAAGGATTTCGGCGACCTGATCTCAAAGCTGACTGCCAACTATCGTGTGGGAGACCGCGTCACCCTGACTATCATCCGCAATGGCCAGACACAACAGATTGAAGTGGAGCTGGGAGAGCGGCCGCGGTAAGGTTGATAAGGTTGGCAAGGTTGGAGGTGGCATGAGCGCGCGCTCGATTCGACGATTCATCGGTGTTACAGGGATGGCGACGGTCATACTTGCGGGCTGCGCAGGCGTTGCACGTGCGCCGGGCGCAGTCCCGCAAGCCACCCAGACGCCGTGGGTCATTACCGCCACCCCGCCGCCGGCAGACGCACGTCAGGCAACCGATATCGCCGACTGGGAGAACCTGTATGTGGCGTTGTATGAGCAGAGCAGCCCATCGGTCGTTCACATCACCACGCGCATGCGGGTGTGGAGTTTCTTTCGGGGCGTCGACGTGCAGGCCGGCAGCGGTTCCGGGTTCATCTTCGACGAGCAGGGCCACATCATCACCAACAACCACGTTGTGGTAGGCGCAGAGCAACTGGATGTGATCTTTGCCGATGGCACGGCAATGCCGGCGACTGTGGTGGGCAGTGATGCCTACAACGACCTGGCCGTCTTGCGGGTGGAGGGCGCGCCGCCGGAAGGCATTCGCCCTCTACCCATGGGCGAGTCGCAGAGTCTCAAGGTTGGGATGCGCGTCGCTGCCATCGGCAACCCATTCGGTCTGGATCGGACGCTGACCACCGGCGTCATCAGCGCGCTGGGGCGCACCATCGAGCGTGAAAACGAAGCCGCGCTGGGCGAAATGATCCAGACCGACGCGGCTATCAACCCCGGCAATTCCGGCGGGCCGCTGCTCAATCTGCGCGGCGAAGTCATCGGCGTGAACAGCAGCATTCGCAGCCCCAGTGGTGGCTCGGTGGGCATCGGATTTGCCGTGCCGGTAGACACGGTGAAGCGTGTCGCGCCAGAACTTATCCGCAAGGGGCGTTACGAGCATCCGTGGCTGGGATTCAACGCCTACGAGATCACGCAGGATCTGGCCGAATTTCTGAAACTGCCGGTGAACAAGGGGTTGCTGATTGCGCAACTGCAAGCCGGTGGGCCGGCCGATTTGGCCGGCGTGCGTGGCGCGTCGGAGCGCTTGCGCACCAGTTTTGGCACCCTGCTGATCGGAGGCGATATCCTGATAGCTCTCGATGATCGGCCCATTCAGACCCGTGACGACATGACCATCTATCTGGAGAATCACAAGCGGGTAGGCGATGTCGTGCAAATGACCCTGGTGCGCGATGGCGCGGAGATCACCCTGGAGGCAACATTGCAGGCGAGGCCGTAACGTCGGCATTCAGACAATACAGATGTCGAGCCAGTCGCGCCTGAACGCGGCCAGATCTCCCCTTCTCTATCCGGCGTCAGCCCTTCACCGGCTCACCACAGGCAGGCGCACCACCAACCTGGGCGCGAGCGTCTCGTAGGCGCCCATATCGACCGCGCCGGCCCAGATGCGCGGATTGCCGTCGAGATCCATGGCGGTCGCCACAAGCCCGTTGTTGCCCGCATTGATGGCCGGCGAGCCGGATTGCAGCCGATAGTCTCCGGCAGTCGTCGGCGCAACTGTGGCTGTGATCGGCGCAACAAACAACGGGTTGGCGTCGATGTTGCCGCCGCCGTCGATGCCGATCGCGCTGTTCCAGCCGGCGCTCCCGCCGGAGCCTTGAATCAGCGAGGCGGTGACGATCGCTGTGTCAGCAACGGCCGAATTGCGAATCTGCGGGCCGATGTTGGCGAAGTTGCCCCATATCACGCTGTTGCGGATGTGCGTGATGCTGGTCAACTCATTGCGGATGCCCCCGCCGCTGTTCGACCAGTTGCCGGCCAGCGTGGAGTTGACGAGCATTGGCGCGCTGCCCTGGTTGTAGATGCCGCCGCCGCCTGCGTCGCCCCGGTTGCCGCTCATCAACACATTCACCAGGATGGGATTGCTGAAGGCGTTGTACATGGCGCCGGCCGCGCCAGCCTGATTGCCGATGAACCTCACATAGGTCAAACGGGCGTTGGCGGGACTGTCTCCGACGACGTTGGCCATGCCGCCGGCAACGATGGCCGTGTTGCTGATGAACACGACATTGCGCACAGTGGGACTGCCGCCGACGTTGTACATGCCGCCGCCACAACTGGTCGGCGCGCACTGCAAGGGATCACCTTCGTTGGCGTTGCCGGCGGTGACCGTGAAACCATCCAGGATAGCGGTTGGATCGGTGTTGACACTCAGCACCACACGAAAGCTATTCTCTCCATTGTTGGCGAAGTTCGGCCCATCATTACCGGCCAGGTCGCCGCTGAGCACTGTGGGATAGGCGCGCCAGTTGCGAATGGCGAAGCCGCTGCCATCGTCAGGATCGGGCGGAAAGCCGCCATATAGGGCCACGCCGCTCTTAAGCCGGAAAGTGGCCGTGCGTGTGACACCGACAGTCGGTGTATAGACACCCTGCGCCACCCATATTTCGGTGCCGCTCACGGCGGTACTGAGGGCAAGCGGCAGGGTCATGGCATTGCTCCAGGATGTGCCATTGCCCAGGCCGACAGCAACCGGTTTGACATATCGAATTACTGCCGCCGGCTCGGCGCGGGCGATGCCGGCATGACCCATCACCCCGCCCACAATCGCAGCGAAAGCCAGCACCGCCCCCAGGAACGCCAACACGATCACCCGGCTGCCCTTCAGCCGGCCTGTGCGCCATCGCTTCATGATTCATGCCTCCTCAATTGATCCAAAACCTGTCCAGCCCTGCGCCATGCGCGGAATTCCTGATATCAGCGCCAATGTGTGAGGATCATCAGGTTGCCTCCCTGCAAGCCCGCGCGCGGGGAAGTATGCCACATCCAGCCGGCTGATACGTTAGAATCCGCCCATTCAGCCAGACCGAGCAGTAAACCCATGAGGAACACAAGTCCCCGCAAACCGCGCTTTGCCCTCTATATGCAGGACAAGCATCCCCTGGCCTATGAGTTGGAGATGGCCGAGTACGCCGAAGCTGCCGGCTTCAGCGAAATCTGGCAGGCCGACACGCGCCTGGCGCGCGATTGCATCGTGATGATGTCGGCGTTTCTGGCGCGCACCAAAAAGCTGCGTCTGGGCAGCGGCGTGCTGCCGATCTGGACGCGCAACGCCGCCGTCATCGCCGCATCGTGGAGCACGATGTGGGAGCTGGGCAAACAGGTGTCGGGTGATCCCGACGCGCCGTCGCGGGTCATGCTGGGACTGGGGGCATGGTGGGAGCCGATCGCCTCGCGCGTGGGCGAAAAACGCGAGAAACCGCTTAAGGCGATGCGCGAGTACGTGGAGGCGATTCATGCGCTGTTCTCGATGGAGGAAGTGACCTACGCCGGCGAGTTCGTGAAGCTCGATCGCGTCCGGCTGGACGTGGTGTTCGGCGACACGCGCCCGCGCGACATCCCCATCTACATCGGCGCCACCGGCGACAAAATGCTGGAACTGGCCGGCGAGATTTGCGACGGCGTAGTGCTCAACTACGTGGTGAGCGTGGACTATATCCGGCGCGCAGTGGATCTGGTGGCGCAAGGCGCGGCCAAAGCCGGTAAGACCCTCGACCAAATCGACCGCCCCGAACTGTTGGTGTGCTCGCTCAGCGACAACGACCCGCGCGCGGCCTACTTCGAGGCCAAGAAGCTGGTGGCCTATTACCTGGCGACAGAGCCGCACATCATGAAAGCCAGCGGCGTGCCGGAGGATTTGATCCAGAAGGTGCAGGCGGTGATGAGCTGGCCGGCCACAGAAGCCGAGTACATTGCGGCGGCCCAAGTCATCCCCGACGACGTGCCGCGCATGTTGATGGCCGTCGGCACAAGCGACGAGTGCGTCGCCAAAGTGCGCGAGTACGTGGATGCCGGCGTGACCTGTCCCATCCTGTACCCGCTGATGGATGACATCAAGCCGGTGGTGGATGCCTTTGCCCGATTTTAGATTTCGGATTTTGGATTGGGTGTTGCCGGTAGCCGGGGGTGCGGTGCGGAACGGACGTGACTGACTTTGCCGTTGCAGACCCTCGGCGCGTCGCTCTGGGGAGATGAGAAAAAAGCCGGGCGGCGCCGAGTTGGCGCCGCCCGTGCGTAGACGAC
>DAOUDB010000219.1:0-4365 GCA_034431495.1 Thermoflexales bacterium | reverse complement strand
GCAGCGCAATGGCTCGTTCCAGTTGAGTGTCGCTGTCTGGAGAAATTTCCTCCCATGCAAGCCCGGTATCTTCGTCTGGAGCGAGTCCTGTTCGGTGCAGGACTCGCCCTCTGACTCCCCGATACTCGACTGCAGGAATGGCGAGTCGCAAGCCCGTCTCGCGCAAGTTCAGGATGATTGGCTCCGCCACGACCGGCGATGTCTTTGCGCCGACCAGCTTCGCCCGGCCCAGATCCTGCAACGCAGCGGCAAATGAGACCGCCGACCCCTGTGTCTGATCGCCGATCAGAATCACCAGCGGCAGGTCCTGCGAGCCGCCGATTTGCTTGCCGCTGACCTCGATGCGTTGTTGGCTGCCACGGGTGTGCCGGGTTCCCACGGCGCCGTTTGCGAAAAGGCTGAGCATCGAGGCGATGGGGAATGATGGTTCCTGCACGGTGCGCAGGTCCAGGATGATGCCATCCGGTGTTTTATCGCTGGCAAGGTCTCGCAGCCCGCGCACCAGATCGATGGGCAGCGACTCGGCGTTGCCAGGGGCCGGCGCCAGATAGGCGATGTTCGTCCCCGGCGCGCGGCCAATCACCGGCCGGCTTGTGGGCGTGATCGGCGCGCGCCGAATCACCACCTCGCGCTCGCTCTGGCCGGGGGAGCGCACTGTCACGGTCACCTGGGTCCCGCTGGGGCCTCGGATGCGACTCGTGACTGTCTGGCGCTCGTCGTAACTCACCCTGTGCCCGTCCACTGCCAGAATGGCATCGTGCGGTTTGATGCCGGCCTGTTCTGCCGGCGAGCCTGCGTAGACCGCCAGCACTACGAGCCTGTCTTTGCCGGGCTGGGGCATCCCGGCCACGATGCCGATGCCCGAGAACGTCGTGGTGGCGACGCTCGAGCCGGTTACCTCTGAGGACGGCAACTCCAGCCTGATGGCGGGGTCGTTGAGTTGCTCCAGTAACCGCTCGAGTCCCAGCGCGTATGCAGTGTTGTCGGCGCCATCGATGATCTTTTGGCGAAATGCAGCGGCTTCGGCCAACCATGCCTCGTCAACAATGCGAGGGTCGATGTGCCTTTCGCGCAGACCCTTGACTATCAAGTCGAAGTCTCGCAATTTGGCCTGGGTGGCGCTCGGCAGATCGAGGGGTATCGGCGACGGGGGCTGCGCGATGCGCCCTGGCAAGGGCAGGGCAGAGCACGCCGTCACTGCCAGCAACACAGCAACATGCCCGGCTGTCCGCCATACAGATTGCGCAATCCGCGCCACTGAGTCACGATTGCCCCGAAAGTGATCCATCGTCGCTACTCGTCTCCCGCCCACTTGCCGATCAAACTCAGTGCCAGCCAGATAGCCACAATTGCGCCGGCGCCTGCCAGTAGGCAGGCGATCCCTAGCATGGCCGCCGGCGCGCCGTACACCAGCGCGATCAATCCCCCGCCCACGACCACCAGCACGAACAGCGCCAGCAACAACAGCCGCCGGTATGTGTCGCGCCGCAGCCGGCGCAGGTCGGTCGGTTGGCGCTCCGGACCATGCGGCGGACACCGTCCGCACTGGCGCGATTGTCGCATCGGGACATTATAATGAGTGAGAACCCATGTTTTGCCAGAAATGCGGCGCGCGCATGCAGCAGTCTCAGTTGGATGGACGAATGCGCTGGCAGTGCCCATCCTGCGGCTATGTCCAGTACGAGAACCCTGTGCCCGGCGTCGGCATCCTGATCGAGCACGAAGGCGGACTGGTGCTGGTGCAGCGCGGCCATCCGCCGGGGGTGGGTCAGTGGGCGCTGCCATCGGGTTTCATCGAGGCCGATGAGACGGTGGAGCAGGCGGCGGTGCGCGAGGCGCTCGAAGAAACCGGCCTGCGCGTAGATTTGTTGGAGTTGTTCGGTGTTTATTCCTTTCCCGAAGGGCCGCTGCGTAGCGGCCTGATCATTTTCTACCGCGCCCGGCCGCATGACATGGCATCCCTGCGCGCCGGTGATGACGCGCAAGACGCGCGTGTGTTCCGGCCCGACGACTTCCCACCCCTGTGCTTTCGCACACATCGCGAAGTTGTGGCGCGCTGGCAGAGCCTGTTGGGATTGCCGTCCAGCAACCTGAACGACACAGCCCACAAATGGCTGAACTTCCGGCGGGCGCAGTCGGCGGATTTCCCCGCTATCGTTCGGCTGATGCGGTTGATTCCTGCCGAGGCCGGCATGGATGACCGGAAGCAGTTGGACGTGATGAAGCAACTGCGCAGCAACAGTAATCTAGAAGTATGGGTGGCCGAGGCCATCGACGCCGATCACCCGGATCGGCCGGTGATCGCTTTCTTTGCGCTGTCGTTTGCCAGAACCCTCACCGACAGCCACGCCTGGCTCGATGCTCTGGTGGTCGATCCCGATTTTCGTCGGCGCGGAGTCGGCTATGCCATGTTCGAGGTGGCAATGCGCCGGGCGCGCGAGCGTGGGGCGTCGCAACTGCTGGTGGATGCCAAGCGCGGCAGTGAGCGGGCGCAGGAATTCTACCGCGCCTGCGGCTTTGGGTCCGACGAAGTGCAGTTGATCCGCATCTTTTGACCCCTGCGTTATAATCTCGCCTACAAACTGAATCTTGCAACAACGACGAACAAGAGGAGTAGGCAGCGTATCGCACCAACAGGGAGCGCGGATCGCAGACTGAGAGTTCGCGCAGGAGAGCAGCCGCCGAAGGTCGCTTGGGAGTTGATCGGGTGAAGCACAGGCCCAGCCGTGTTAGCTCGATCCGGGCACGCCCGTTATTGCGTCAGA
Organism: Thermoflexales bacterium; assembly: GCA_034431495.1. Lineage (GTDB taxonomy): Bacteria > Chloroflexota > Anaerolineae > J036 > Brachytrichaceae > Roseilinea. Next base: position 1,600 of record DAOUDB010000219.1, on the reverse strand, counting down.
GTGTGTGCGCGGCTTGCCACAACTGGCGGTGTCTGCGCGCAAAGTTCGGTGGTACCGCGCGAAGCGCGACTGTGAATTGCAGCGCCTTCTCGTCCGATGTTGGTTGGACGAGAGGGCGCTTTTACTTTGGATTTTGGATTGCAGATGGGTTTTGCCAGGCTCGATCCAGAATCCAAAATCAAAAATCCCAAATCCAAAATCGAAAAGATGGCTACACAACTACCTAAATCGTATGACCCACAGTCGGTAGAGGATCGTCTGTATCGCTGGTGGGAAGAGAGCGGCTATTTCAAGCCGGAGTCTCAGCTTTACGTGCGCGAGGACGAGCCGAAGTTTGTCATCACCATCCCGCCGCCGAATGTCACCGGCACGCTGCACATGGGTCACGCGCTCACCTCGGCCATCGAAGATCTGATGACGCGCTATTACCGCATGAAGGGCGCGCGCACGCTCTACGTGCCCGGCACCGATCACGCCGGCATCGCCACGCAGAGCGTGGTGGAAAAGAAGCTGGCCAAAGAAGGCCGGCGTCGCCAGGATATGTCGCGCAGCGATTTCCTGGAGGAAGTGTGGGAGTGGAAGGGCTATTCGCACCAGATCATCACGCGCCAGCAAAAGAAGCTGGGCATCTCTGCAGACTGGAGCCGCGAGCGCTTCACCCTCGATGAGGGATTGAGCCGGGCAGTACTGACCGCCTTCAAGCATCTGTATGACAGAGGGCTGATCTACCGCGACACGCGCATGATCAACTGGGACCCCGTGCAGCTTACCAGTGTGTCGGACCTTGAAGTGGAGTTCGAGGACGAAGGGGAGCCTGGCTTCCTGTGGACGATCCGCTATCCGCTGCAAACCAATCGCTGGGAGAGGCCGCAACACGCCTGGGGCAGTGGCCGGTGGGCCGAGGGGGCGACGGAGTGGATCACGGTGGCGACGACGCGCCCCGAGACGCTGTTGGGCGACACGGCTGTGGCGGTCAACCCCGAGGACGATCGCTATCAATACAAGCTGGGCTGCCAGGCGGTGCTGCCGGCCATTGGCCGGGTGATTCCGGTCATCGCCGACGCGACGGTCGATATGGCCTTTGGCACCGGCGCAGTGAAGATCACGCCGGCCCACGACTTCGCCGACTACGACATGGGCAAGCGGCACCACCTGCTCTTTGTCGAGGTGATGGATCCGACGGCGCACATGAACGAGAACGCCGGCCCCTATCAGGGCCTGGACCGCTTTGAATGCCGCAAGCGCATCGTGGAGGACCTGAAGAAGGAAGGGCTGCTGGTCAAGGTGGAGGACTATCGCGTGCGGCTGGGCCGGGGCCAGCGCAGCGGCGCGGTCATCGAGCCGCGTATCTCCATGCAGTGGTTCTGCAACGTGAAAGACATGGCGGCGGAGGCTGCCGACGCTGTGCGTGATGGGCGTGTGCGCATCGTGCCGGAACGCTTTGAGAAAACCTGGTTCCACTGGCTCGACAATATCCGCGACTGGTGCATCAGCCGGCAGTTGTGGTGGGGGCATCAGATTCCCATCTGGTATGTCGATGCGGAGAGCATTCGCAGAATCACGCAGAACGGGCAGCGAACGAGCGACAGCGCTCAATTGC
>DAOUDB010000218.1:0-30778 GCA_034431495.1 Thermoflexales bacterium | reverse complement strand
GCCGGGATGCGGCGCGTGACCAGATCGACCACCAGGTCAGCGATTTTTTCGGGGTCGTCTTCTTTGAAGATAAAGAAGTCATTCACGCCCGGCCTGCTGATCGGCAGCTCGCCCCGGTTGATGCGGTGCGCATTCGTGATGATGGCGCTGCCCTCACCCTGCCGGAAAATCTGGCTCAACTGAGTGATCGGCGCTGCGCCACTGGCGATCAGGTCGGCCAGCACGTTGCCCGCGCCAACGCTTGGCAACTGATCGGCGTCGCCGACCATCAACAGATGCGTACCGGTCGCCACGGCTTTGAGCAGCGTGTTCATCAGCAGCGTGTCGATCATGCTCACTTCGTCCACGATGATCAGGTCGGCGGGCAGGGGATTGCGCTGATTAAACGCCGCGTCGCCGCCGGGTTTCAACTCGAGCAGCCGGTGCAGCGTCTTCGCTTCCAGGCCGGTTGTCTCGGTCAGGCGCTTGGCGGCCCGGCCGGTCGGCGCCGCCAGGATGATGCGTTTCTTCTTGGCCCACACCGCGTGAATCAGCCCGCGCATACTGGTGGTTTTGCCGGTGCCGGGGCCGCCTGTGAGAACGCTCACCGGGTTGCGCAGCGCCATGACAACGCCGGCTCGTTGTTGCTCTGTCAAGTCCAGCCGGCTCGTTTTTGCCAGGTAGTCGAACATCGCCTGCGTGTCGACGGATTGGAAGAGCGCCAGCCGGCTGCGCGTCGGTTCGCACGAGGCCAGCCGGTGGAGATGGCTGGCGATGCCCTGTTCGGCGTAATAGAAAGGCGGCAGGTAGATGGGTTGTTGGGGGTCGGGCGCCGGGCCAGTGTTGCGGCCGGCGTCATAGCGGGCGCGCGGCTCGGCGACCCGGGTTGTTTCGCCGGCGAGGCTCTGCGCTGTCGGCCCCCTGTCTGTCTTGGCGCCATCTTCTGCGAGCAACGTGTCAATGGCGGCTTCCACGCGCGGCGGGTCAACGCCCAGCAGTTCGGCCGCCTCGGCGATGAGTTTCTGGCGCGGCAAATAGGTGTGCCCCTCAGTGTCACTTGCCTGCGACAGCGCGTATAGCGCGCCGGTTTTCAGCCGGTCGGGATGGTCGTGTGGGACGCCCATGGCCTGCGCGATCTTGTCGGCCGTCTTGAACCCGATGCCCCACACCTCGCGCGCGAGGCGGTATGGCTCGTTCTTCACCACGCTGATCGACGCGTCGCCGTAATGTTTGTAAATGCGCACGGCCAGACTGGTGCTGATGTTGTGCCCTTGTAGAAAGACCATTACTTCCTTGATGGCTTTCTGTTCGGCCCACGCCTGCCGGATCAGTTTGATCTTGTGCGCTCCCAGCCCCGGCACCTCGCGCAGTCGCTCTGGCGCTATGTCGAGCACGTCGAGCGTTGCGGCGTCGAAGTGCGCCACGATCTTATCGGCGGTCTTTGGGCCAACCCCCTTGATCAAGCCGCTGCCCAGGTACTTGCGAATGCCTTGAGCCGTGGCGGGCAACACAGAGCGGTAGTTCTCAACCTTAAACTGCCAGCCGTATTGCGCATTGTGCACCCACAGGCCGGTCAACTCCAGCGCCTCGCCTGGCGCAACGCCAACCAGGTTACCGACGATGGTGATGAGATTGTCGTTGCCGTGCGCCTGGCTGAAACTCGGTGCAGCATCGCCGGCGCCGATCAGCTCGCCGCGCTCTGGCGCGAGCCGGGCGATTGTGTAGCCGTTCGCCTCGTTCTGATACGTGATGCGCTCGATCACGCCGGCGATCGTTTTCAGCGGATGCCGGGCAGGGCTGCTATCTGTGCTCACGTCTGTGCTCACGTCTGTGCTCACGCCGCCTATCTTACCTGTGGCGCGCCGGGCAGGATGTGCAATACTTGCTGCGAAATCAATCGCCAGACAGTGCTGGCGCTTCAGGAGGACGCATGGCGCAATTGACTTTTCACCTGATCGGCAACGCCCACCTCGACCCGGTCTGGTTGTGGGACTGGCGCGAGGGGCTTAACGAGGGAATTATCACTTCGCGCGCAGTGCTCGATCTCATGGATGAGGATGGCGAACTCACCTTCATCCGCGGCGAGACCGCGCTGTACGAGCACATCGAAACGCACGACCCGCAAACCTTCGATCGCATCTGCGCTTACGTGAAAGCCGGGCGTTGGGACCCGGTGGGCGGCACGGTTGTTCAGTCAGACACCAATCTCACCTCGACCGAAACGTTGCTTCATTCGTATATCCTGGCCCAGAACTATCTTCGGTCGCGCTTTGGCCGCACGGCGCGGGTGGCCTGGTATGCAGACTCGTTCGGGCACAGCGCCGGCCTGCCAGAAATCTTTGCCGCCGCCGGCCTGCAAGGCTTTGTCTTCACCCGGCCCGGTGCGGAGATCGTGCCCCTGCCCAAGCCGGCGTTCTGGTGGGAGGGTAGCGGCGGCTCGCGCGTGCTGGCCTACAGGCCCCCTGTCGGCTGGTATGGCAACGAGCGCGACGAGATGCCCCGCCGGCTCGACGGTTTGTTGCGGGCCGCGCATCAGACGGACCTGGAAAATGTTGGCGTGCTGTTTGGTCTGGGCAATCATGGCGGCGGGCCGTCGCGGCGCAGTCTGGCCGACATCCGCGCCTGGGCGCGCGAACATCCCGAAGTGCGGGTCATCTTCTCCACGTTGCATGGGCTGATCGACGCGCTCTATGATGAAGTCGCCCGCAAAGGCGACCAGTTGTTGCCGGTCCATCGCGGCGAGTTGAATTTCTGCCTGCGCGGCTGCTACTCGTCGCTGGCGCGCGTTAAGTACTTCTTCCGCAAGACCGAGGCCGCAGCCTGTCGGGCCGAGCGTACTGCGGGGATCATTGGGGCTGCTGAACCCGGCGCCTTGCCCGATTCGATTGCGCCTGCATTGCGGCAAGGATGGGCATCGCTGGTGTTCAACTCGTTCCACGATATCCTGCCTGGCTCGATCATCGAGCGCGCCGCCGAAGACCAACTGGCCTGGATGGGTGGCAGCTTGCACGCTTTTCAGCGCGCCGAGAACGCCGTCCTGCTGGCTCTGGCCGAGACAATTGACACATCCGTCAAACGACCCGACGACGATCGCCCCTCTGCCGTGCCGGTGCTGGTGTGGAATCCCCATCCGCACGAGTATGTCGGCCCGGTTGAGATTGAGGCTGCGCTCGACTATCGTCCCATCTGGAAGTACACCGGCATGGCGGATCAATTGCCGGTCGAGATGCGAGATGCCAACGGCCGGCCCATGCCCTTTCAGTTAATTCGGACCGAGCATCTGGCGATGCCGAACTTCCCGTGGCGCAAACGGATCGTGACGCGCTTGGCCGTGCCGGCGATGGGTTGGCGGGTGGTGACGCTGGGTTGGGTCGAAGGGGCGCGCGTGCCGGCCACACCTGATCCTGCCGCTGCGCCGCGCGCCGGCGTGATCGACAACGGCATCTACAAGGTCACGGCAAAAGTGGGCGCGCAAGGCGTGCACATATCTCATCGCGGCAAGCGCGTTCTGGGCGGGGCAGGGCTGGGCGCGATCACCGTCAGCGATCCCTACGGCGCATGGGGATCGATGACCGAGGAGCCGGAATCGCTCGATCTGTCGGACATTGTCGCCACATGGCATGTCACGGCGGTCGAGACGCTTGAGCGCGGGCCGGAGCGGGCTATGCTGTGGGTGCGCATGGAAGGTGGCCGCTCGCGTATCGACTTGCGCATTTCTCTATCCCGGCAGCGCGAGGCAGTCGATATCGAGGCGCGCGTGTTGTGGAATGAGCGCTCGGCGCGGCTGAAGCTGGTGATGCCCTGCGGCGCGACGGACGCTGTGTTTGAGGTGCCCGGCGGACAGGTGGCGCGCGGGCCGCTGGGCGAAGTGCCCGGTGGTCGCTGGGTGCGCGTGTCCGGTCGCGCCGGGGCTGTTCTTGGTTTCGCCAGCGACGCGTTGTACAACTTCGATCTGAAGGGCGGCGCGTTTCGCGCCACGGTGGTTCGCGCCACGCGCTACAGTTGCGACCGGCAGATCGGCCGCGATGCCGAGCCGTGGACGCCGGCCACTGATGCCGGCGAGTTGCGCTTGCGCCTGGTGCTTACGCCGGGTGACGCCGCATTGCCGCGTCTGGCGCGCGAGTTGGAGGAGACGCCCCTTGCGATGCCTGTGCCGGCCTCGCCAGGCAGCCGTCCGCGCATGGGCAGCTTGATGCAGGTTCAGCCCGAGTCGGTTCGTGTGGTGGCGTTGAAACCGGCCGAGGATGGCGGTGGATTCATCCTGGCCATGCAGTCCTCGGATGGCAGGGCGGTCACTCCCCGGCTGAAGTGGCTGGGCCAGCCGGTCACGTTGGGCAAGATCGAAGCCGGCAAGATTGCCGCCTGGCGCCTGGTGCTGCGCGATGACCAGTTGGATGCGGCGCGGACAAGCATTCTCTCGTAACGCGGCACCGCTCTCGCGTGACAGCTTCTGGAGGTGAATCATGGCCAGCTATGTGGCGGCGATCGATCAAGGCACAACCAGCACACGCTGCATTCTTTTCAATCAGGCCGGCCTTCCCGTGTCCAGCGCGCAACTGGAGCATCGGCAAATTTACCCGCGCGCCGGCTGGGTGGAACATGATCCGCTGGAAATCTGGCGCAACACCCGCGAGGTGATTGCTGTGGCGCTGGCGCGGTCTAACCTGACGCCGGCCGATGTGGCCGCAGTGGGCATCGCCAACCAGCGCGAGACAACCGTGGTGTGGGATCGCGCCACGGGTGAGCCGATCTGCAATGCCATTGTCTGGCAGGACACCCGCACCGACGCCATCTGCAACGCGCTGGCAGCCGGGGCCGACCAGCGGGCCGGCCAGGATATTCTGCGCTATAAGACTGGTCTGCCGCTCTCGACGTACTTCTCTGGCCCGAAGATCGCCTGGATTCTCGACCACGTGCCCGGCGCGCGCGAGCGGGCGCTGCATGGCGAGTTGCTGTTTGGCAACATGGACACCTGGCTGATCTGGAACATGACGGGCGGCCCCGATGGCGGATTGCACATGACCGATGTGACGAACGCCTCGCGCACGCTCCTGATGAACCTGGAGACGCTCAACTGGGACGAGTACATCCTGGACCTGCTGGGCATTCCGCGCGTCATGTTGCCGCAGATTCGCCCATCGAGCGAGGTGTACGGTGAAGCGCGCGTGGCGCTGCCGGGCGTGCCGGTGGCCGGCGATCTAGGCGATCAACATGCGGCCCTGGTTGGCCAGACCTGCTTCGAGGTGGGCGAAGCCAAGAACACCTATGGCACCGGCTGCTTCATGTTGCTCAACACCGGCAACCGCATTGTGCATTCGCAGAATGGATTGCTGACGACGCTGGGTTACAAGCTGGGCAACGCGCCGGCCGTCTATGCCCTGGAAGGCTCGATCGCCATCACCGGCGCGCTGGTGCAATGGCTGCGCGACAACCTGGGGTTGATCGAAAAGTCATCGGACATCGAGCCATTAGCGCACACAGTCAGCGACAACGGCGGCATCTACTTTGTGCCGGCCTTCTCCGGCCTGTATGCGCCCTACTGGAGAAGCGACGCGCGCGGGGTCATCGTGGGTCTGACGCGCTTTGTCAACAAGGGGCATCTGGCGCGCGCTGCGCTGGAGGCCACCGCCTACCAGACGCGCGAAGTGCTCGAGGCGATGAACCGCGACTCTGACGTGAGACTGACGCGCCTGAAAGTCGATGGCGGTATGGTGTTTAACGAGCTGTTGATGCAGTTCCAGGCCGACATCCTGGATGTGCCGGTGATCCGGCCAACAGTGACGGAGACGACGGCGCTGGGGGCTGCCTACGCCGCCGGTCTGGCGGTGGGTGTGTGGCGTGAAGCCGGTGATTTGCGCGCCAACTGGCGCGTAGACCGCGAGTGGCAGCCGGCCATGGACGCGCCCACCCGTGAACGGCTGTACGCCGGCTGGCTGAAAGCTGTGACCCGCACGTTCAACTGGGCGACCTGATCGGGGGCGCATCGCCCACGTAATGTGTTTCAGGCCGGCACATACGCGCGCTGCGCTAGCCGCGGGTGTCGCCCGGCGCCTGCGACTGGGCCATCAACGACGCTGCGATGGATTCACGCGCCAGCTCTTGCGCGGCCTTCAGCGCGTCGCGCGCCTCCTCGAACGAGGTCGCGTGAGTCCAGCGATCCTCCAGATCGGCGATGCGCTCCTGCGTTGAGGCCCACTTGTTGAGCCGGCTGGTGCTGCGGGCGCTGAGTTCGCGCGCCCGGTCTTCGAGTTGCTTCAACTCGTCATGCAGGCCACGCAACTCGATCATGTTCGCTTCCAGCGCGTTCACTGCCTGAGTGAGCGGGGCGACGACCGATTCCGCGTCAGAGCGGATGCGGCTCAGTTCAGCCAGCGCGGTTTCGGCATCACGCGTGGTTTCTGATTGCAACAGTTGTGTCAGGCGCTCGGTGACGCTGGCCAGCGGGCGGCGGGCCAGCGCGAGCGCGCGCGGCGCCCACACGGCCGCACCGTACGGGCTGCCGTCTTTCTGCAACTGGCCGGCCTGATTGATCAGCGCGTTGGCATCGGTCAGGATGCTCTCGATTGCGGTTTGTCCGGCCGCGAATGCGGACTGCTGTTGGCGCATCACAGAGATGCGTTTCTGCGCTTCCAGGCGGATTGCCTCGCCGCTCTCGATCGTCGCCTGCACATCGCCCAAAAAGCGCTCGTCGACGCGCGCGTGGGTCGTCAGCCATTCCTGCGTGGCTTGCAACGGCTCCCGCGCGTAGGACTCGAAATCCAGCACCGGCTGGCCGGACAATGACTCCAGCGTCCCACGCATCTGCTCCAGCCGCGACTTCAACCGCGTCAGGTCGCTGGTCGCCTGGGCGAGTTGTTGCCGATAAGCATTCAACGCAGACGCCAGTTCGTCGCGCATCCGGGTGGCGCGCGAGATGATATCGGCCCAGTAGGGTATCGGCTCCTGCGCCAGTTGTTTGAGCTGCTGGTAAGCCACGGCAAACTGCCCGGCCATCGGCGCGAGGTCGTCGCTGTGCGGCGCGACCAGCTCAAACTCCTCCAGTTGGCGCAGCAACTCCGGGTCGTCGATGAGGCTGCGCGCGCGCTGTTCGTCGCCGCGCGCGCGTGTGTCAACCTGCTCAGTGTCTGCGGCGAGCATCGCCAGCGCGTCTTGTTGTTGCTTGACCTGCGCCACCTTGTTCAGCGCCGCGCTGAACGCGCTCTCTGCAATGGTTCCGAGGTCGGTCACCAGCGCGCGCCAACTGCCCTTCAATTCTGCGCCGGCAAGTTGCAGTTCATCGGGCGTGGTCCCGATCCAGTAGTTGGGGTGGCAGGCGCGCAGAATGCCGGCGGCTTTGTCCGCGGCGGCGATGGTGGCATTGATCGTGCTGTCGTTCAACGTCTCTGTGTGTCGCTCGAGCGTTTGGCGATTGGCGTCGAAGGCTTGTTGCGCCTGCGCGGCTTGCTTCAGCCAAGCATCGAGTTGCTGTTCGATCGTCTGCGCGCCGGCCATGGCGCTGAGGTCTTCGGAAGGGAGCATCGCTTCGAGCGACGCAACCGCGCCCGCGATCTGTTGCGCCAGTTTTCGGGTCACATCGCGGTCGAACTGGGCCGGCGTGTCGCGGATGACGGCGCGCATGTCGTCCAGTTGGAGGGCCGCCCCGTCACGGGTGGCGCTGATCCGATCACGCGCGACGCGCAGCCGGCGGATCGTCTCCTGTTCGGCTTGCAGCGCAGCCACGAGACCGGGCGCGTCGTTGGACAACTGCGCATAGCGCCCCTCGCCGAACGCGATCTTCAGGGCCTCGAGCTGGCCGGCAAACACTCTGGCCTGTTCTGCCAGCCGATTGCGCCGGCAGCCGGCGGCCACATCCCTTTCGATGTCCTGTTGCAGCGCCGCCAGGCGGTTGCCGGCGTCGCGCAATTGTCCTTCTGTCATTTCGCGCGCCGCCGAGATCTGTTGCAGGCTGCCACTCACAGCCTCCAGATCGTTTTCCACGTAGGTGCGCATGGGGAATGCGGCTACGACTTCCGTCTCATCGGGCTGCTCGGACTGCAACAGATGCTCGATAGTGTCGAGCGACTGGTTGGCGCGCGCGAGCAAGCGGCGTTCATCTTCAAGTGGCAACGCTGGGCGCGTTTCGGCTTGCGCGGCGGCGGTCAGTTCGAGAGCCTTCTGCCGCAGTTGCGCAGCGAACGACTTTTCGCGCTGGCCGAGGGAGGCAATCTCGTCCTTCAGCGCCTCGACCTGAGCGATGACTTCGGTGGCCGGGGCGACTTCATTTAGGATGGCGTCCATCTCGCGCTGTTGGCGCCGATGTCGCGCGATCTCGGCGGCGAGTGGAAACAAGAGCAGCGCCTTCATCACGGACTGGTCGGGGATATCCTGCAACGCATTGTGTTCGATGCGCTGCAGCAGCCCGTCGATGGCGCCGAAGCCATTCTCGATCAACTGCCGCGCACTGTCGTGCAAAGACTTGTAAGGCTCGCCGTGCCTGCCGCTGCCGACAGCTATGGATAACTCGGTCAGCCGGTTGCGCGCGTTCACCAACCGATCAAGGGCCTGCTTCTTGTTCTCGCGCCACTGATTGCGCTGCTTGCGCGCCTGGCTTACCAATACCATCTCAGCCACGACGATAGCCATGTAGATGGCGGTGACTATCAGCAGTGCGATCAGCGCAATGGCAAGCGTGGTGTTGGCGGTGTTGGACTGATGGGCGCCTGACAGAACAAGCGCGTTGGCAGGAGTCGTGAATACAGACATGCTCGCCTCCTTAAGTATCAGCAAGTGCCGAGTTATTGACCCGAGTGTAGCAGGCTCCGGCAGGCTCCAGGTCTGCGGGAGGGTGGCGTGTCAAACGCGCTCGCGGGGGTCGAAGAGCCGGGCGTATTCGTCCAGCGCGAATCGATCGGTCATGCCGGCGATGTAGTCGCACACCACGCGCTCGCGGGGCATATGCTCCAGCCGAGCGCGTGTCGCCTCTGGCAGGATGCGCGGCTCGGCAAGATACGCGCCGAACAGGTCGGCGATCACGCGCTGGGCCTTCGTCTGCATGCGCAACACGCGCGGATGCTCGTACAAGTTGCGATACAGGAACGTTTTTAGCTCGCGGTTCATGGCCTGTGTGGCTGGCGGAAAGCCGACCAGATTTTGGGCCTGTCGCCGGACATCGTCTACGCTGGCGACGCCGGCCTGTTCGATCTGCTGTGATGTGTGGCGGACAAGGTCTGTCACCATTTCGCCGATCAACTTGCGAATCACGCGATGGCGTGTCAGATCGTTGAATGGCTCTTTGGCAGGCGCCGCTGCTGCGTCGCGGGCGCGTTGCCACCATGCCAGCCGGCTTACTTCCTCGATGTCAAGCAGGCCGGCGCGCAGTCCGTCATCCAGATCATGCGTGTTGTAGGCCAACTCGTCGGCGAATGAAGCGATCTGCGACTCCAGTGAGCCGCGCCGGTCGATCTCATAATCTTCGGCGCCCTCAGGTCGCGCAACATCGTACTCTGTCTCGTGCTTGACGATGCCCTCGCGAAACTCGTAGGTCAGGTTCAGCCCGGGGAAGTCGGGGTAGCGCTGCTCCAGCTCCGTGATGATGCGGAAGCTGTGATGGTTGTGATCGAAGCCGCCGTGGTTCTGCATCAGTTCGCTTAGCCGGGCTTCGCCAGAATGGCCGAATGGCGGATGCCCCAGATCGTGCGCCAGGCAGATGCCTTCCACAAGGTCCTCGTTGGCGCCCAGCGCGCGCGCAATGGTGCGGCCAATCTGGGCGACCTCCATGGTGTGCGTGATGCGGGTGCGGTAGTAGTCGCCCTCGGTCACGACGAACACCTGGGTCTTGCCTTGCAGCCGGCGAAAAGCCGTTGTGTGCAGCACGCGCTCGCGGTCGCGCTGGAAGGCGGTTCGATAAAGCGCCTCGAGCTCAGCGAATGCGCGCCCGCGCGACTCGGCGCTTTTTGCTGCGTAAGGAGCGAGGCTTGCGGCTTCGATCTGCTCGAGTTGTTCGCGCGTCTTCATGGTCATTGTTGCTGACGCTTGTTTGTGGTACCATCAACTGCTGTCGTTGGGGCGTCGCCAAGTGGTAAGGCAGCGGACTTTGGATCCGCCATTCGTAGGTTCGAATCCTGCCGCCCCAGCTCTTCGCTCTATCAGGTTCATCATGGCTGTGCAGTTGGCGTCTTCAACCTGGCTAGCCTGACCAACCTTGCCAACCTGATGAACTACTTTCTGGTCACCGGCTTGCGCCCATTGCGGCTGCGCGACTTTGACAGCACTTTCACCGCCGGCGAGCGCCGCCGGCCGGTCCGCCCGCGTGCGGACACGAGCGCCGCCTCCCACACCTGCTCCACGCGCTCCACAAACACGAAGTCCATGGACTTAAGCACGTCTGCGGGCAGATCATCGAGGTCGACCTCGTTGCGTTTGGGCAAAATGACTGTTCTCAGGCCGGCGCGATGGGCGGCCAGCACTTTCTCCTTGATGCCGCCCACCGGCAGCACCAGCCCGCGCAGGGTGATCTCGCCGGTCATCGCCACATCGGGCCGCACCTGCCGGCCGGTCAGCACAGAGATGATCGCGGTGGACATCGTCACGCCGGCCGATGGCCCGTCTTTGGGTTGCGCGCCGGCCGGCACGTGCAAGTGGATATCACTCTTCTCGAAGATCGTCTCGTCGATTTTCATGTCGGCGGCTTTGGTGCGCACGTACGACAGCGCAGCCTGCGCGCTCTCACGCATCACGTCGCCCAGTTGGCCGGTGAGCTGGAATCCCTTTGACCCGCGCATCACCGTCGCTTCCACGAAAATGATGTCCCCGCCGACCGGCGTCCATGACAGGCCGGTTGCCACGCCCGAGGCCCCCGTCCGTTCGGCCACTTCAGGGTAGAACTTGGGTTTGCCGCTCAAGTCGATCAGCATGTGCGGTGTTACGCGCACCGGGAATGACAGCTTGCCTTCCTGCATGCGCGTGACCAGCTTGCGGCAGATGCCGCCGATCTCGCGCTCCAGATTGCGCACGCCGGCCTCGCGCGTGTAGCTGCGGGCCAATTCCTGAATCGTCTGATCTTCGAACGCCACTTCGCCGGGGCGCAACCCGTTCTCTTTGATCTGGCGCGGCACCAGGTATCCCTGCGCGATGCGCAGCTTCTCCTGCTCGGTGTAGCCGCTCAGTTGCAGGATTTCCATGCGGTCGCGCAGCGGTCCCGGAATCGATTCCAGGGTGTTCGCCGTGCAGATGAACATGGTCTGCGATAGGTCGAATGGCACGTCCAGATAGTGGTCGCGGAACTCACGGTTCTGCTCCGGGTCCAACACTTCCAGCAGGGCCGCCGACGGATCGCCCCGGAAGTCAGCGCCCAGCTTGTCCACCTCGTCGAGCATGAAGACGGGGTTGTTCGTGCCGCACCGGCGGATGCCCTGAATGATGCGCCCCGGCATCGACCCGATGTAGGTGCGGCGAAACCCGCGAATCTCCGCCTCGTCGTGCACGCCGCCCAGCGACTGCCGGATAAACTTGCGCCCAATCGCGCGCGCGATGCTTGCGCCCAGTGATGTCTTGCCCACGCCGGGCGGCCCGACAAAGCACAGAATGACGCCCTCGCGTTCGCGCCGGATCATGTCCTGGGGCGCTTCATCCATCCTCGTCTCGCCCGCCTCCGTTTCTTCGCCGGCAGCTTTGCCATCGGGCGTGACAGTCTGTTCGGCGGCCAGTTCCAGCTTGCGCTTGCGCACGGCCAGAAACTCCAGAATGCGCTCCTTGATGTCCTTCAGCCCGTAATGATCCTCATTGAGCACGTCCCGCGCATGGGCGATGTCGAGCTTGTCGACCGTTGCCTTCTGCCACGGCAACGAGACCATCCAGTCGAGGTAGGTTCGGATGACGCCGTATTCCCCCGCCTGGGGGGGCAGCTTCGCCAGTCGATCCAACTCCCGATCTGCTTCCTGGCGCGCCTCCTCGTTCATCCCGGCGGCGGCGATCTTTTCGCGGAAGTCGTTGATCTCGATGGTCTGCTCATCGGCTTCGCCCAGTTCGCGCTGAATGGCTTTGATTTGCTCGCGCAGAAAATACTCGCGCTGCATCTTCTCCATTTCGCTCTGGGCTTCGGTCTGGATCTTCTTGCCGAGTTGCAGGACCTCCAGCTCTTTGTTCATGAGCTGCAGCAGGAACAGCATCTTGTTCGGCAGCCCTTCCATTTCGAGCAGCTTCTGCGCATCGCTGATGTCCATGCGCATGTAAGTTGCCACGGCGTAGGTCAACTGGCGCGGGTCCTCGATGTTCTGGATCATCTGCGCCAGTTCGTCCGGCAGATTCGGAATCAGCTCGGCCATCTGCGCGAATACCTGGCTGATGTTGCGCCGCAGCGCCTCGATCTCCAGCGTGGTTTCCCACTCTTCGGGCAGCGCCGAGATGTGCGCCGTCAGGTAGGGATCATTGCTGGTGAACGCCTCGATTTTGAATCGCTGGCTGCCCTGCACGATCATGTTGATGATGCCGTCGGGCGACTTGAAGATGCGCACGATGGTGGCCAGGGTGCCGATGCGGAAGATGTCCTCAGCGCCCGGCTCTTCGATCTCCGGATTTTTGCTGGCGACCAGCCCGATCGGCGCTTTGTGCTGGATGGCATCGTCGATCAGTTTGATCGAGCGCGGCTGAGCTACTCGCAGCGGGATTGCCGACAACGGGTACACGATCACGCCGCGCAACGGCAGAATGGCGACGGCTTCCGGCATTTTGGGGTCGCTCAATTGTGGCGTCCTGTGTTGCGTCTCGGCGCCGGCTTCGGCTTGTGCCTCGGCTACGGCGTCAGCGGCTTCGAGTAAGCTGTTGATGCGTTCCAAATCTCTATCAGCCATGTTGCATGAACCATGGAATGGGTGAATCAGCGAACCTGTCGCCGGCGTCCTGTGCAGGAGCTCGCTCCGGCCAGTGTTCGCGTGTTTCATGTTAACTGCGCGACACGATCAGGGTCGTAGCTTCCGGCTCGCGCTCTGTCAACGCCAGGTGTCTGGAGGTCTCTCCCTGCCAATCCGGCAACAGCATCCACATGATGGCGTTGAACGTATCGGGGTCCCCTGTCGTCCAGAACTCGCGGCGCCGTTCGCCGGTATGGCACCTGGCGACATTGCAAGCGCGATCGGCGCTCTGCTGAACTTCGCTGGCGATGATATCACGAACGCGCAGTGTCTGCCGGGCCACCGCCGGGCTGGGGTCAATCAGGCGCGCGGCTGCGAGGCGCGGGCCCCCGGCGTCGTGTTCCCCTTTCCATTCGGCCGCCACGTCCTCGATCCACGGCGCCAGGAAAGGGAAGTGCGTGCAGCCCAACACCAGCGCATCCACGCCGGCTTCGAGCAATGGACCGACATAGCGCGCGACGCGCCGCCGGCCGGCTTGACGATCAGGTTCTGACAATCGAGGATTGGCCGGTGTCAGGCCCGTTTCGACCATCTCCACCCATCCCGGACAGGTCTGCTCGATGACGCGCACCTCGGTGGCAAAACGAGTGACTACGCTGGCAAATAACTCGCCCTGAAAGGTGGCCGGCGTCGCCAGAACGCCGATTGTCCCTGTGCGGGTCTGGGCTGCCGCCGGCTTCACCGCCGGCTCCATTCCGACGAACCGGTGATCAGGATGTAGTTCGCGCAGGGCGCGCAAGGCCGCTGCCGAAGCTGTGTTGCACGCGACCACGATCGGGTTGCATCCCCGATCAATCAGCCAGCCGGCCGCGCGCAGAGTCAGCCGGCGCACCTCGAGCAGGCTGCGCGAACCATAGGGCACGTGGGCCTGATCGGCCAGATAGATGAATGGCTCCTCGGGCATCAGGCGAACGATCTCGCGCAGGACTGACAATCCCCCCAGGCCGGAGTCAAAAACGCCAATCACGCCGATATCGTACCACTGCGCGCTACAATGCGCCCATGAGCAAGACCACTCGTTCGAGCGCCGGCGCCACTGCCGGCGCTATGGATTGGCCCATTCGCTTTGGCACGGTTGGCTCGCCCTCGATCACGCCCAGGAACGGCGGCAGCGTGGCAGCAGTTGCCTGCATCCGCGAGCTGAATCTGGGCGCGCTGGAACTGGCGTGGGTGCAGAGCGTCGTTGCCGGCGATGAGGCGTGCGCGCGGATCAGGGTTGCCGCCGAGCAGCACGACGTGGCAATCAGCGTGCATGCGCCATACTACATCAACCTGAACGCAGCCACCGAGGCGATGTGGTTGGCCGGGCGAGAGCGGCTGCTGGCTGCGGCGCGGGCCGGCTACAAGGCCGGCGCGACCGACATCATCTTCCACCCCGGCTCGTACATGAAGTGCGACCCGCAGGCGGCGAATGCCGTCGCCCTGGCGCGTTTGAGCGAAGTTGCCGATACCCTGCGTCGGGAGAAAGTCGCTGTCACGCTGCGCCCCGAGACGATGGGCAAGCGCGCCATGCTGGGCACACTGGAGGAGACCATTGCGTGGAGCCGGCAGATCGAGTCGGTGCTGCCGTGCGTAGACTTCGCCCATCTGCACGCCCGCGCCGGCGACGGCACATTCAACACCTATGACGAATTCGCCGCCGCTATCCGGCTAATTGCGGCCGGGCTGGGCGAGCGCGGCATCAAGCACATGCACATCCATTTCAGCGGCATTGCTTACACCGCCAAAGGCGAGAAGCATCATCTGAATCTGGCCGATGCCGACATTAAGTTCAAAGAGTTTTTCAAGGCGCTGGCCGATCTGGGTGTGAGTGGGCGTGTCTTGTGCGAGACGCCCAATCTGGAAGAGGACGCGATGCTGATGCAGAACACCTATCGCCGGGCGTATGCCAGGGCCAGAGCGAAGGCGGCATGATCACCACAGTGCTCCACAGGCAGATACAGGCAATCGGCGCCGACACACTGATCTTGAGCCTGACCGAGGGCGATGTGAATGTAACGGGTCAGGTCGCCTCCGTCGATACGGCGCTGGGTTCAGTGGATGGAATGCCGGGTCAGGGCGCGATTGCCCGGTTGCTTCAACTGGGCGACTTCAGCGGCAAACTTAACCAGATAGCAGTGCTCTACACCAACGGCCTCATTCCTGCGCCACGCGTCATCCTGGTGGGGCTGGGAAAGCCGGAGCGCGTCAAAGTAGATCATCTCCGGCAGGCCAGCGGTGTTGCCGTGCGCCGGGCGCGCGATCTGGGTTGCCGGCGAGTGGCCAGCATGGCGCATGGGCTGGGCTTAAAACACATTGACCCCGCCGACGCCGCGCAGGCCACGGTCGAGGGCGCGTTGATGGGTGTGTGGCGTTTCGTTGAGCACAAGTCCGGCGGCAATGACCGACGTGTCGAGCAACTCGTGCTGGTGGCGCCCGAAGCCGGCCTGGTTGACCGCATGGCTGCCGCCGCCCGCGCCGGCGAGATTGTGGCGCGCGCGGTGAACACCAGCCGCGACCTGATCAGCCAGCCGGCCAATGTGATGACCCCGCCGGCCCTGGCTGATGCGGCAATCGCTCTGGCGCGCGAGGCCGGCCTGTCCTGCACCGTTCTGGATGAGCGCGCCATCGCCGGGCTTGGCATGGGTGGGCTGCTGGCTGTGGCTCAGGGCAGCGCCCATCCCCCGCGCTTTGCGATTCTCGAACATGTCGGCGAATCAGGCCGGCCACTCGTGTTCATCGGCAAGGGCGTCACGTTCGATTCGGGTGGCCTGAGCCTGAAAGAGCCGGCCGGCATGGAAAGCATGAAAGCCGACATGAGCGGCGCGGCAGCCGTGATTGGGGCTATGCAAGCCATTGCGCAACTTGGGTTGCCCCGGCGCGTCATCGGGATTGCGCCGCTGGTGGAGAACATGCCCGATGGTCGGGCGTATCGACCCGGTGATATCGTGAAGATGATGAGCGGGCACACGGTTGAGATCATCAGCACCGACGCCGAAGGGCGCATGACGCTGGCCGACGCGCTGCACTTTGCCAGGCGTTATCAGCCGGCCGGCGTGGTCGATCTGGCCACGCTCACCGGTGCGAGTGTCGTGGCGCTGGGCGAGGGGGTTGCGGCGGCGTTATTTGCCAATGATCGCGCCTGGGCCGGCGCGATTCGCGCCGCGGCTGCTTTCGCTGGCGAGCGGTTGTGGCGCATGCCGTTGTACGCCCAATACGCCGGCAAGCTGCGCAGCCAGGTGGCCGACCTCAAAAACACAGCCGGGCGCACGGGCGGGGTCGGCGCATCAGCTTACTTTCTAAGGCGTTTCGTTGAAGGTGAAGGGGCGTACCCGTGGGCGCACATCGACATGGCCGGCATGACCTTCACCCCAGATTCAAGCGGCTATCACCCCAGTGGGCCGATCGGCTTCGGGGTCCGCACTCTCATCCGTCTGGCATTGATTTTCCCGGAGCGGGGCGGGGTTGGGGTATAATCTGCCGGCTTTGCGCGCGCTTGCTTTTCGCGCGCCACCCATGCAAATCGGGCGGCTGGCGAAGGTTTTTTCAGGCCGGGCCGCTTACACCAGTGAGAAAAGGACAACGACAAAATGTCAACCAAGCGAACGTATCAACCTCGCAAGCGCCGCCGCGTGCGCGTTCATGGTTTTCGCGCCCGCATGGCGACCAAAGGCGGGCGCAAGGTGCTTGCTGCGCGCCGCGCGCGGGGGCGCCGTCAGCTCACCGTCAAGGCGAACAACCATGTCAAGAAGATCGACTGGAACGAAGTGTATTCGCCGGCCAGGAGCAAGCGCGGGACAGAGGGAAGCAAATAAAGCATCATGCCGCCCGGGCTGGGTCGTCTGCGCAGTGCTGCGGAGTTTGAGCGGGTGAGGCGAGAAGGCGGATATTGGCGCGGCAGATTGTGCGCGGTCAACGCCGCTGTGCGCGCGGTGTTGCGCTCTGCAACTGAAGATGAGCGGGTAGCAGGGCCGGCGAGAGTCGGCTACATTACTTCCCGCAAGATCGGAACTGCCGTGCAACGTAATCGCGCGCGGCGACTGCTTCGCGAGTCCATTCGCCGGCTGGCCAGCCGGCTGCTACCAGAATGGGATATTGTTCTGATTGCGCGTCGCGATTTGTGCAATCCCGGTGTGCGCATGCGCGACGTTCAGGATGAGTTGATTTGGCTGCTGAACAAGGCTCGTATCGTGATCCCACCCGAGACGCACGATCAGGCGGAAGCCGCGACGTCTCCCTCGAACCCGCACTACCCAGGCGGGGCCTCGGCCAGCGCGCGCTGATGGGCGCTATCCGGCTCTATCAGATGACGATTTCGCAGGCCCTGCCGCCATCGTGCCGGTTCTATCCATCGTGCAGTGAATACACCCTGCAAGCGATTGCCCGCTACGGCGTGCTGAAAGGCGCCTGGCTGGGCGCCCGTCGCATCCTGCGTTGTCATCCGTTTCATCCGGGCGGGTATGATCCTGTTCCCTAGGGCGTGAGCCGGACGAGTGTCACACGTTCGGTGTCGCGCTCGCCGTTACCCCAGATTCGTTGAGGACATTGATTTGAAGACACCATCTTCTATGTGCGCCCCCCGGCGCGTTGCTATGAGCAAGCTGGCTGCAGTTGCCGGCATTGCGCTGCTGCTGACTGCCTGCGGTGGCGAGCCGCCCCCTTCGGCATTTCCAGGCATGAGCGTCTATGGCGATTTTGCCTACCTTGCCAACAATTTTCACCTCTCCAAGTGGGATCTGAAGACCGGCGCGCAAGTGTGGCAGTTTCCAGCGACTCAAGACAATGCGGCGCCGATTGGCCCGTTCTCCGGGACGCCGGCCAGGTATGGTGAATGGATTGTTATTGGCGGCAGCGCTGGCCTCAACGGCGGATACGACCGCCACGTGTACGCCGTGTCGGATGCGACTGGCGCAGAGGTGTGGCGGTTCACCGGTGCGCGCGAGTTCGTCGATGGCGTGGTGACAGACGGCAAGCTGATCTTCGCGCCGAGCGGTGACGGCGTTCTGTATGCCCTGGATCCATCGAGCCGTGATGCAAACGGTGAACCTCGCGTGGCATGGAAGTTCCAAACTGGCAACCGCCTGTGGAGCCGCCCGCTGCTGGCCGATGGCCGACTGTATCAGGGATCGTTTGACCATACGCTGTATGCGATTGATGCCACGACAGGTCGGGAGATCTGGCGATTCGACGAGCCGGATGCCCCTGTGGGCGTGCAGCCGGCTTTGCACAATGGCGTGCTGTACTTTGCCTCGTTTGATGGCTATGCCTACGCCGTGAATGCTGTGGATGGCAAACTCAGGTGGAAGTCTGCTGTCGATGGCTGGGTGTGGACCGACCCCACCATCGGCGCGAATCTGATGTACCTGGGTGATGTGCGCGGCAAGGTGTACGCATTTGACCTTCAAACCGGCGAGCGTAAGTGGCACTTCGAAGCGCTCGATTCGGTCAAAGCGCATCCGGTGCTGTCCAACGACTTGCTGTATATCGTGTCGATGGACACGTTTGTGTACGCGCTCGATCCGGCGGGCGCCGGCCGGGACTCCAACGGCAAAGTGGATCGTAACAGTGTCCGTTGGCGCAACGAAACGCTGGGGCGCCGGCTGATGACGACGCC
This sequence comes from Thermoflexales bacterium, assembly GCA_034431495.1. Lineage (GTDB taxonomy): Bacteria > Chloroflexota > Anaerolineae > J036 > Brachytrichaceae > Roseilinea. The sequence goes on along the minus strand of DAOUDB010000218.1, from coordinate 12,319 downwards.
CGTAATCTATGGCGACAATCTGCTGGTGCCGCCGCTGGACGGCGACGTGAAAATCTGGTCGCTCAACGCTAAAACGGGCGAGCGCGGCATGCGCATGCCGGCGGCGCCGGCTGGCACGACGACGCCGTGATGAATGCCGCAATGAACGCCGTCACCGTCGCGGGACGAGAACAATACTGAGTAAGGGCTTATGGGCAATATCTTCGACTTTCTGGTGATCAACCCGATGACCAACATCATGTTGTTGATCTACGGGCTGTTCAACAACTATGTGGTCGCCATCATCCTGCTGACGATCCTGATTCGTCTGGTGACACTGCCACTGAACTTGAAGCAGATGGTGTCGAGCATCAAGATGTCGGCGTTGCAGCCGCAGATGAAGGCCCTGCAGGAGAAATACAAGAACGACCCGCAGACGCTGTCCGCAGAAATGCGCAAACTGGGGTTCAACCCTCTGTCGGGGTGTCTGCCGACGTTGGTGCAGTTCCCGATTCTGATCGGCCTCTACAACGCCATTATGCGCACCATGGCTGTCAATCCGTTCAGCTTGTTGGAGCTGGGAAAGCACGTGTACAGCTTTTTGCCCGGCCTGTCGTCTTTGGTGCCGATCAACAGTCAGTTTCTTCTCTGGGACCTGGGCCAGCCCGATCCATTCTTTGTCGTCCCCATCCTGGTCGTGGCAACTACCTACTTCTCCACCAAGTTCACCATGGCGCCCAGCACCGATCCGCAGATGCGGCAGACTAACCAGATGATGACCTGGATGATGCCGATCATGTTCGGCTTCTTCATGCTGTCCGCGCCGGTGGGCTTGGGCATCTACTGGGTAGTGTCTAATCTGATCGGCATTGGGCAGTATTACTTGCTGAAGCCACGGCTCGATTCGGCACGGGCCTTGCACGCTGCGCCGGCTGCGACAACGACGACTGCCGCGGCCGTCGCCCCGCCTGCGCCGAAAGCGCCGCCGCCCAAGTCCAAAGTCAAGCCAAAGGCCACGGCCAAAATAGCGAAATCAAGCGCCGAAAGCAGCAAGAAATAGCTGTCGGTTTCCGCAGAGCGCCCGGCGCTGGCCAGGTGTCTGCGAAGCAACAGGATGTGATATGCCTGCAATTGAGATCAGCGCGCATGACATCGAATCCGCCATCAATCAAGGTCTGTCGCGGCTCCAGTTGCTGCGCGCCGAAGTGAAGATCGAGGTGCTGGATGAGGGGAGTCGCGGTGTTCTGGGGATCGGCGCGCGTCCAGCCCGCGTGCGGCTGACGCCGTATGCAGAGATTGAAGCAACGGCTGAAGCCGGCTCTGTCGCAGTGGATGCCCCGGCATCGGCAGACAGCACGATGGCAGTGATGGACGCCGCGTCTGAGAGCGCACAGCTGGCTGAATCCGATGCGGATGCATCCCGCGATGCGGCATCGCAGGATGATCTTGCAGAGCCGGGCGTATCTCCTACGGTTGAGCGCGAACGCGCGCTGGCTGATGACGATGCCCGACTGGCTGCGGAATTGACCCAGGCCGTTCTCGAACGCATGAGTTTCAGAACGACGTGCGTCGGCCGCCTGGTTCAGCCGGCGGATGCCAAGGAGGGCGTCTATATCTGGGTTGCCATTGAAGGCGAAGACGCCAGCCGGCTGCTCGCGCATCAGGCCGAGTCGCTCGAGGCGCTCCAACTCGTCGTGCAGAATATGTGGGCCCACAAAACCAAGAGCAGCGCGCGCATCACGCTCGACGCGGACCAATACAAGGCCAATCGCGAGCAGCGCCTCAAGCAGATGGCGACCCGCCTGGCCGAGCGCGTCGTAAGCGCCGGCCGGTCGATTACACTTGAGCCGATGCCGCCCGCAGAGCGCCGGCTGATTCACCTGGCGCTGCGCGACCACCCGCAGGTCTACACCGAGAGCGAAGGCGAGGGCAGCCAGCGTCGCGTCGTTATCAGACTGAAGAAGTGATCGGGTCATTGGGCGGCTGAGTCATTGAGCTATTGAGCCATTGAGCCAATCACTCAATCACTCAATCACTCAATCGCCAAATTTCCTCAGCTCCTCATGGACTATCTTGCCATCGGGCACGTCACCGAGGATTTATGGCCGGATGGCAAGACGCCGGGCGGGCCGGTCATGTATGCCTCGCGCACCGCGCTGGCCTGGCTCGACCATGTCGCTGTGCTGACCGCAGCCGGCGACAGCTTTGACAGTGCGGCCGCTTTTCCCGGTGTCGATGTGCGCCGCATTCCTGCGCCATCAACGACACAATTCCGCAACATTTACGTGAACGGCGGACGCCGGCAGATCGTCTGGCCGTGCCCCGTTCGCATCGCAGCCGGGCATCTGACCGACGAGTTGCTGGGTAGCCGCATCATTCACCTGGCGCCGGTGTGCAATGAGGTGGATGCCGATGTGATCGCGCGCATCCCTGCCGGCGCGTTTGTGGGCGTCACGCCACAGGGCTGGTTGCGGCGATGGGATGAGCAGGGCGCCGTGTATGCAGCCGGATGGGAAGATGCCGGTGTCATTCTGCCGCGCGCCAATGCGACCGTGTTCAGCATCGACGACGTGGCCGGCGATTGGGACATCGTGCGCAACTGGGCATCGCAGACCTCGATTCTGGTCGCCACTCAAGCTGCCGAGGGCTGCATGTTATTCCTGAATGGCGCGCCGATCCATGTGCCAGCGCCCCCTGTGGCGCAGGTCGAGCCAACCGGGGCCGGCGACATCTTCGCCGCCGCGTTGTTCATTGCGCTGCAACAGGGCTGCGAGCCGGTTCGCGCCTGCGCCATAGCCAACTGCATCGCCGCCAACTCGGTCACTTTTCCTCACGGGCAGGGATTTCCTACGCGCCAGGACGCCGAGCGTTGCGCAGACGCTGTGATTTAGAATCGGCCCTAACGTGTCATCTGGAGAGAACCCACCCATGACCTATATCTACGCGATCGCGAATCAGAAGGGAGGTGTGGGAAAGACCACCACGGCCGTCAACCTTGCAGCCTATCTGTCCAGCATGGGTAAGCGTGTCCTGCTCATCGATATGGACCCGCAGGCCAATGCCAGCAGCAGCCTGGGCATCAACAAAGACAAGGTGGAAGCCTCGAGTTACGATGTGTTGCTGGGCAATGTGACAGCCGCCCGCGCGACACTTAGGAACGGTAAGCTGAATCTTGCGATCATTCCCAGTTCGCCCAATCTGGCGGCGGCCGAGGTTGAGTTGGTTGGCGAACTTGCGCGTGAATATCGTCTCCGGCAGGCGTTGGTTACAGAAGTCGACAAGTACGACTATGTTCTGATGGATTGCCCTCCGTCGCTGGGCCTGCTGACGGTCAACGCACTCACAGCTGCCGGCGGCGTCATCATCCCGGTGCAATGTGAGTACCTGGCGCTGGAAGGTCTATCGCAACTGACACGCATTGTGCAACTGGTTCGCCAGCGACTCAATCCGCAACTGGAGATTCGTGGGTTGATCCTGACCATGTATGACGCGCGCACGGCACTGGCGCAGCAGGTTGTCGCCGAAGTGCAGAAGTTCTTTGGCGCGCGCGTGTTTGTCACGCGCATTCCGCGCAATGTCCGGCTGAGTGAGTCGCCCAGCTATGGTCAGCCTATTTTGACCTACGCGCCGGGGTCGCCCGGCGCAAAGGCGTATGCTGAATTGACGCGCGAACTGGTGGCGCAAAACGACAGCGAGGGGGCCAAACATGCCTAAACCCATTGGACTGGGACGCGGACTGGATTCGCTGATTCCCGGCGCTTCGGACGCAGACACTGAAACGTCTGTTGCGCCAGCCAGAGATGGCGACCAGCGCGGTGTCATCGAAATCGCTGTCAACGAAATCCGCGCCAATCCGCATCAGCCGCGCCTGTCGCGCGGCGTCGAGGCGCTGAAACTGGACGAGCTGGCTGCCAGCATCCGCGAGCATGGCGTCATTCAGCCTATCATCGTCACCCGCACGCAAGGCCCCGGCGCGCCATTTACGCTCGTGGCCGGCGAGCGTCGCTGGCGGGCCTCGCAACTGGCCGGCCTCACCCATCTGCCAGCCATCGTCAAGGACATTGCGCCCCAGCAGATGCTGGAACTGGCGCTGATCGAAAACATCCAGCGCAGCGACCTCAGTCCGCTTGAAGAGGCTGCGGCCTATCAACAACTGATCAACGATTTTGGCTTGACGCAAGAGCAGGTGGCCGAACGGGTGGGCAAGAGTCGCGCCGCCGTCACCAATACGGTGCGGCTGTTGAAACTGCCCGGCCAGGCGCAGGCAGCATTGATGCAGGGTGTCATCAGCGAAGGCCACGCTCGCGCGCTGCTCGGCCTGGCGTCGAGCGTTGATCAACTCGTGGCGTTGGACGAAATCGTGAAGAACGGCCTGAACGTGCGACAGACTGAAGAACTGGTGCGGCGCATGACCCAGCCGGCTTCATCCGCGCCCAGGCCAGACGGGCGAGCGCCCGAAGGCTGGGAAGGGGCCAGGGAGTACGAGTCCAAGCTGCGCGCTGCCCTGGGCACGCGCGTCTCGTTGCAGCGCACCCGCAAAGGCGGTCGCATCGTCATCGAGTTCTATTCCGACGAGGAGTTTGCCTCCATCTACGAACGCATCGTGGGCAACGAGTCATGACCGATCTCACCCCCATTATTCAGGAGAAACTTGAGCAGGCGGTGGGCCTGCTCAACGAACACCGCCTCGATTGCTGGTTGACATTTGTGCGGGAAACGTCTCAGGTGTACGACCCCGCCCTTAACCTGATTTTGGGCTTCGGATTAACCTGGGAATCTGCGCTGATCGTGTCCCGTTCGGGCCGCAAAGTGGCGATTGTTGGGCGATTCGACGCCGACAATGTGCGCCGGCTGGGCGCATACGATGAGGTGATCGGCTACGACCAGAGCATCGGCGACGCGCTGCGGGCGCAACTGGCGCAGATCAACCCGTCGCATATCGCCCTGAATTACTCGCTGAGCGACTCTGGCGCCGATGGCCTGACCTTTGGCATGTATGCGCGCCTGACCCGGCTATTGGCCGGCACGCCCTATGTTGCCCAGTTCGTCAGCGCAGAGGATGTGGTGCGCCGCCTGCGCGAACGCAAATCGCCCCACGAGCTGGAGCGCATTCGCCGCGCCATCGACACGACGCAGCGGGTCTATGAGGAGCTGTGTGCTCAGCCGCTGGCCGGCATGAGCGAGCGGCAGGTTCACGCGCTGGCCGGCGACATCGTGGCGCGCCACGGTTGCGAGTTCGGCTGGGAGCGCGCCGGCAACCCCATCGTCAACGCCGGCCCGGATTCGGCCATCGGCCACGGGATGCCGGGCGATCTGGTCATTCAGCCGGGGCAGCTCGTCCATTTTGACATGGGCTTGCGCTGCGACGGCTACTGCTCCGATTTGCAGCGCGTGGTCTATGTGCGGCGTGAAGGCGAAGCCGGCCCGCCAGAGGATGTCACCCGCGCATGGCAGGCATGTTGGGCGGCGCTGGAGGCCGGCCGGGCGGCGCTCAAACCCGGCGTGTTGGGCTGGCAGGTGGATGCCGCCGCGCGCGCTGAACTGACGCGGCATGGCTATCCTGAATACATGCACGCCTTCGGCCATCACGTCGGCCAGAAGGCGCACGACGGCGGGAGCGTGCTGGGGCCGCAGTGGGATAAATACGGCGACCTGCCGAACAAGCCGATCGAGGCCGGCAGTGTGTTCGCCATCGAACTCGGCGTGATGGTCCCGTCCTGTGGCTACATCGGCATCGAAGAAAACGTGCTGGTCACCGAGGCCGGCGCCGAATATCTCAGCGCCCCGCAGACACAACTCTGGCAACAACCCTGAACCCTCAACCCTTAACTCTCAGCACTCAGCACTCAACTCTCAGCACTCCCCACTCACCGCCATGAACCTGATCCTGCACAATGCCAACATCTACACCGTGAACCCGGCCCAGCCGCGCGCGACGGCGATCGCCATCGCCAACGATCGCATCGTGGCCGTTGGCAGCGACGCCGAGATCGACGCCGTGCGCCTGCCCAACGCGCAGCGCGTCAATTTGGCCGGCGCATTTGTCATGCCCGGCATGATCGACGCGCATTTGCATCTGGAATGGACAGGTCTGGGCATGCAAAGCGTCAATGTATTCGAGGCGCCCAGCGTCGAAGCAGCCGTCGCGCGTGTGCGCGAGCGTGCCCAACGCACCCCGCCCGGCAAATGGATCACCGGCGAGGGCTGGACGCAGGATGTGTGGGACCCGCCTCGTTTCCCAACCGCCGCCGATCTGGATGCCGCGACAGCAGACCATCCCGTGGCGCTGTCCGCCAAGAGCGGTCATGCCTCGTGGGTCAACAGCGCGGCGTTGCGTCTGTGCGGCATCACGGCTGACACGGCTGATCCGGCCGGCGGTCAGATCGTGCGCGATGCGCACGGCAACCCGACCGGCGTGCTGCTCGAAAACGCGATGGAGTTGGTTGCGCGGCACATCCCGCTGCCTGCGCCCGAAGAGGAAGAGGGCGCCACCATCGAGGCCATGCGCGCCATGAACCGCGTCGGCCTGACCGGGGCGCATTGCATGGATGGCGGCGAGCCCAGCCTGCGCTCGTTCAACACCTATCAGCGCCTGCGTGAACAAGGCTGCATGACCCTGCGCGTGGTCAAGCAACTGGGCGTCGAGACGCTGGACACGGTGCTGCGGGCCGGCATTCGCAGCGGCTTTGGCGACGCCTGGTTGCGCATCGGCGGCGTCAAGATTTTCGTCGATGGCGCGCTGGGGCCGCATACCGCCGCCATGATCGAGCCATACGAGAACGAGCCGGGCAATTATGGGATCAGCACCTTCGACCGGGAGGAGCTGGCCGAGACGGTGACTTGCTGCAACCAGCATGGTCTGGCTGCGGTCATTCACGCCATCGGCGACCGCGCCAATCACGATGCACTGGATGCTTTCGAAATCGCGGCACGACAGGCCGGCGACGTATCCTTGCGCAACCGCATCGAGCATGCGCAGATCATCCATCCCGACGACCTTGCGCGATTCGCCAAACTGGGTGTCATCGCCTCGATGCAGCCCATTCACGCCATTGGCGACATGCGCATGGCTGACGCCTACTGGGGCAAGCGCAGCCGCACAGCCTATGCCTGGCGGTCGTTGGTCGATGCCGGCGCCAGGCTGGCGTTTGGTTCGGATAGTCCCGTGGAGAGCTTCAACCCCTTGCTCGGTTTGCACGCGGCCATAACGCGCCGGCGGCTCGATGGTTACCCCGGCCCGGAGGGCTGGTATCCGGAACAGCGTGTGACCATCGAGGCGGCCATCGAAGCGTACACCATCGGCGCCGCCTATGCGGGCGGCATGGAGCGCGAGATCGGCTCGCTTGAACCGGGCAAGCTGGCCGACCTGATCGTGCTGTCGCGCGATGTGACCCGCTGTGAGCCGGATGCCTTGCTCGACACGAAAGTGGAGCGCGTGCTGCTCAATGGCGAATGGCTCGATCTCGGCTGATTGCCCCACAGATGACTCCAGATCAACAACGTCAACGCCTGTATGCCCTGCTGGGCGACCTGCCCGATCGCAGCCGGCCTGTCACCGCCCGTCTGGTTGCCGAAGAAGCGCGGGATGGCTATATCCTCGAAAAGCTGTTGCTCGATCTGAACGGCATCGAAGCTGTGCCGGTTTACTTCGCGCGGCCCCACGCGGCCACCGAGCGTCTGCCGGTCATTCTCTACAACCATGCGCACGGCGGCGACTACAGGCTTGGCAAAGACGAATTGTTGAACGGCCGCGATGCGTTGCAGGAACCGCCCTACGTCGTCGAGTTGACGCGCCGGGGATATGCGGCCCTGTGCATCGACACATGGGCCTTTGGCGAGCGGCGCGGGCGAACCGAGTCGGAGATTTTCAAGCTCATGCTCTGGCGCGGGCAGGTGATGTGGGGCATGATGGTCTACGATAGTCTGCGCGCCATCGACTATCTGGTCTCGCGCTCCGATGTGGACCCGGCCCGCATCGGCACACTGGGCATGTCGATGGGCAGCACGATGGCGTGGTGGGTGGCCGCGCTTGACATGCGCGTGTCGGTCTGCGTCGACATTTGCTGTCTGACGGACTATCAGGCGCTGATCGAGTCGCGCGGCCTCGACGGGCATGGCATCTATTACTACGTGCCCGGCCTGCTCAATCATTTCACAACAGCCCAGATCAACGCGCTCATCGCGCCGAGGCCGCATCTGAGTCTGGCCGGCAACTATGACCCCCTCACGCCGCCGGCCGGCCTCGATGCCATCGATGCTGAACTGAAGCGCGTGTACGCCGAGCAAGGCGCCTCACAAGCCTGGCGATTGCTGCGTTACGACATCGGCCACTTCGAGACGGCCGCCATGCGCGCCGAAGCGCTGGCATTCCTGCAACACTGGCTGCCAGTCTGACCGATCGCCGCCGTAGAAAAAGCAACGAGGCGAGTCGCTTCTACGTGCGTCTCGCCTCGTATTCGATCTGATTGCGTTGGCGCTACTTTGCCAGCGCGCCTCGCGTGGTTGCGCGTTGCGCCGCCTGGCCCGGAGCAACCTGCGGGAGCCTCTTGCGAACCGCCATCCATAGCCTGTCGATGGCGTTTGGCACGCTTACGGTGATGCCCTCGACTGGCTTTGCGTGAAGCTGCGCGCAGCGCGCCCGGTGCTCGAACCTGGCGATAAGAAAAGCTTGTGTATCCATGGGCATCCTCCTGTTTGCTGTCCGATAAGCAGGAGTATGCGCATCATCGCCGCCCTTGTCCTCGTGCGGAGGCCGCGCAGGGTGGCTGGACCTTTGGCGGAGGCGACAGACGCCCCGGCCTGTCCCATTACCATCCCAGAGCATAGCCAATCTGAGTGCGCGGCGACGCGCCGCCGGCAATGATGCCCCGCCTGGGATCGCGGTAGATGCCCATGCACTTGCCGTGACTCCATCCATCGTTCACCACCACTTCGTGGCCGCGCGCTTCCAGCCCGCGCCGCACGGCCGGGTCGATGCGCGCTTCGGCTTCGAGCCGGCCCGGATAAGCATCGCGCGGATAGAACGAGGATGGGAAGTGCACCGAGTGCACGCTTGGCGCGTCGAGGGCGGCCTGCAAGTCCATGCCGAAGTCGACCAGGTTCAGGAAGAATTGCAGCGTCCATTGGTCCTGGCTGTCGCCGCCGGGTGTGCCGAACACCATGTACGGCTCACCGTCGCGCATGACCAGCGACGGCGTGAGCGTTGCGCGCGGACGCTTGCGCGGTTGCAGGGCATTCGGACGTTCGGGATTCAGATAGAACATCTGGCCGCGTGTGCCCATCGGGAACCCCAACCCTTGCACGACCGGCGACGAGCCGATCCATCCGCCGCTGGGCGTGGCGGCCACCATGTTGCCTTCCGCGTCGATGGCGTCGAGGTGTGTGGTGTCGCCGAGATGCCCATGTTTGATGCGATAGGGCCGCGCGGCGCCCTCGTCAAGCAGTTGTAGCGCGCGTCGATTGTCGGCGGCCACATCGAATGTGGCGGCATACGCCGGCACACCGTATCCCACATCGCCTGGTCGCATCTCGCGCGAGGCTTCGCGCCCGATCATCTCCCGGCGATGCGCTGCATAGTCCTCGGACAAAAGAATCTCATAAGGCACGTCGTCGAAGGCCGGGTCGCCGTAGTACGCTTCGCGGTCGGCAAAGGCCAGCTTGGCGCATTCGATCAGCGTGTGCAAATACTCAACCGAGTTGTGCCCCATCGACGGCAGATCGAACCCCTGCAACAACGCCAGTTGTTGCAGAAAAACTGGCCCCTGCGTCCACGCGCCGCACTTGTACACATCGAGGCCATGATAGCGATAGCTCACCGGCTCGTCGAGTGTGGCGTGCCATTCGGCAATATCGTCGTAACTCAGCAGGCCGGTGTGCGCCTTGCCGGTGGCGTCCACAACCGGCTGCTCGCGCATGAAGGACACCATGCGGTGCGCGATCTCGCCGCGATAGAACACGTCGCGCGCGGCTTCGATGCCGGCAACCCGGCCTTTGCCCTGAGCGGCCCGTTCGGCGTCGCACATCTGCCGCAGCACGCCGGCCCAGTCAGGATTGCGCAACACTTCGCCGGCTTCGGGCGCGCGACCGCCCGGCAGATATACCTCGCCCGTCGTTGGGTACAACTCCGTGAACTTGCGCGCGTTAGCTGTCAGGCTGTTGTGCAGGCCGGGGTAGACGGGGAAACCATTTTCCGCCAGCTCGATCGCCGGCTGCAAGATCTGCGCGAAGCTGAGCTTGCCAAAGCGCGCCACAGCCAGTGCCCACGTGTCAACCACCGAGGGCACGCAGGCCGGTAGATAGCCATCGCCGGGGATCAGGTCGATGCCGTGATCGCGGCACCAGTCGATGGTGAACGCGCGCGGCGACCAGCCCATGCCGCTGAGGGAATACACTTTGCGCTCCCTGGCAGCGTAGATGAGGGTGGGCACTTCGCCGCCCAGCCCGCACGATTGCGGTTCCAGCAGGTTGAGACAGAAGCACATGGCAGCGGCTGCGTCGATGGCGTTGCCGCCTTGTTCCATGACGCGAAAGCCGGCCGCAGTAGCCAGATAGTGACCAGAAGTGACAACACGCTGCGTCCCCATGACAACCGGGCGAGTGGTGAACGTGGAGTTTGACATGCCGGCCATCATAGCGCAGCCGGCGGTAGGGGCAGGGCGCGTTCAGATGGGCGAGGACACGTCCGGCCCTACGTTTCCAAGTCCGGCGCGCTCTGGTTAGAAGGGGACAAAACTTCGCGGAATTGTGAGCCCGGCACACTGGGGCCAACGATGCCGCGCTCCTCCATCAACTCGATCAAACGCGCCGCGCGAGTATAGCCGATGCGTAGCCGGCGCTGGAGCAATGAGATCGACGCCTTGCCTTGCAGCCGCACCGTGGCCACGGCGTCTTGGAACAGCTTGTCCTCTTTGTTGCCGCCGGCATCTTCCATCACGCTGGACAGCGCGCGCGCCTCGTCCCAGGTCAACGGCTCGCTGTTCTGGGGCAGCGGCATTTGCACGGCCTGCGCTGCGCCGTCGAGCGTGCCGGTCATGGGGATGGAGGGCGCGCTGAGCGACGCGGTGAGCGGATCGCTGGTTTCGACACCGCCGGCCTGAGCGCGCCAATGGCGCACGACGGTGTTGATCTCTTTGTCCGACACCCAACAGCCCTGGGCGCGCGTGGGCAGCGGGCTGTCGGGGGTAACCACCAGCATGTCTCCGCGCCCAAGCAGCTTTTCGGCGCCCGGCGCATCGAGGATGACGCGCGAGTCGACGCTGGTGGCGACGGTAAACGCGATACGCGCCGGGAAGTTGGCTTTGATCAGGCCGGTCACGACATCCACGCTGGGGCGCTGTGTGGCGACGATGAGATGAATGCCGGTCGCGCGCGCCATTTGCGCCAGCCGACACAATGTCTTCTCGGTCTCATCTGGCGCCATCATCATCAGGTCCGCCAACTCGTCGATGATGACAACGATGTATGGGATCTTTCTGAGATCTTCGAGCTTTGGCCCGGCTTCGCCGTCCTGGCGCGCCTGAATCTCGCTTACTTTTGCGTTGAAATCGACGATATTGCGCACGCCGTGTTTGGCAAACAGCCGATAGCGGTTCTCCATCTCGCGCGTCACCCAGGCCAGCACGCTGGTGACCTTTTCCAGATCAACGATGACCGGCGACAGCAGGTGGGGGATGCCGTTGTAGCCGGTGAGTTCGACGCGCTTGGGATCGACCATGAGCAAGCGCAGGTCTTCCGGCGAGTTGTGACACAACAAGGCAGTGATGATGGCGTTGACGCACACGCTCTTGCCCGAGCCGGTCGTGCCGGCGATCAACAAGTGCGGCATGGCCGTCAGATCAGCAACAACAGGATGCCCACTCACATCCTGTCCCAGGCCCAGTCGCAGGCGAGTCTTGCGCGCCAGATGCGCGAACTCGTCCGACTCCATCACATCGCGCAACGACACCAGCGACACCTCCAGGTTGGGCACTTCAATGCCCACGATGGCCCGGCCGGGCACGGGCGCTTCGATGCGGATGCGCGGGGCCGCCAGGGCCAGCGCAAGATCGTCGGCCAGCGAGGCGATCTTGCTGACCTTGACTTTGATCTGCTTGCCGCCTTTGGTGTCGATGAAGCCCGGCTCGACGCCGAACTGTGTGATGGTCGGCCCCTGGTTCACTTCAACCACGCGCCCCGGCACGCCGAATGAGTGCAGCGTCTCTTCGATGATCTGGGCGCGCTTGCGAATGTCGGCTTCTTTCAGCGAGGCATCGTTGCCGGGTTCAAGCACCTTTTCGACAACGGGCAGCTTCCAGTCCTGACGGCTTTCGATGCGCGAAGTGATGTGTGGCTGGGCCGGCCC
>DAOUDB010000217.1:0-20222 GCA_034431495.1 Thermoflexales bacterium | reverse complement strand
ATATCGGCGCACGGGGTTCTGTCCAGATTCAACGCAAACGCGCCAATATCGTGGAATTGCCGGAGCAGCGATCGAAACGCCGGCTCGCGCTCGGGGTCGATATGCGGGTAGTCTGGTGAGCCGCCCAACCACCAGATGCCAAGCCCACGCGTGAGGATGCTCGCAAAGTTGCGCTTGAGCACCGCTTCGCTGTCGGCCAGCGTATGCACGCGCCCGTAATCCTGCTCGTGTCTGCTGAGGTGCGTGCGCGAGTCCTCTTCGAACACGTAAAGCTTGCCATGCAGCCGCACGGACTCGGTGGGCGGCATCGAAGCGCCATCACCGCCGATGCCGCGAAAGCCGTAGCTGTACGGGCTGACGATGAAATCGACATAGGGCGATTCGAGGACACGCCGCAAGCCCAGATGCCCGCTGCGCTGCGTGGCCGCCGTCTCACTTTCAACGCCGCCGCCAAAAAAGCTGGAGTTCCACGCCAGTTCCGTCAGGTAGCCGAAGAACGCGCCGGCCAGCGCGCGACCCTGCGACGCTTCTTTGACCGTGCGGTTGAAGTCAATGATCAGACCGCCGCACAACTCTGCCAGGCAACGGTAATAGTCGATGACCTTTTGCTCGCGCGCCGGGTCGCGGAAACAGAGATGTTGGGTGGTCGATTGTTCGACGAAAGAGGGGACTTCGGCAGTTGCGAATGTCACCTCGCTGTCGTTCCAGGCAGCGCGCAGCGCAGACACATCATTTTGATAGCGCCCGACAAGCCACTGTTGAAAGTGCTCGCGCATAGGCCGGCTGTAGTCGCCGGTTGGCCGGCTCATGGCCGTCTCCTTGACCCATTCGCCGGTCGTGCCCGCGCCGGTCTGGTAAGCAATGACGCGATCGCCCAGCCCGATGGACTCGATGTGCGCGATGTAAGCGCGCAGGAACGACTTGGCCTGCTCGCGCCACACAGGCGAGGCAAACGATTGCATGCGCCGCTCACCGTTCGAGACCAGCTCGCACTCATCGGGGTACAGCCTCTGCCACCATTCCGGCATTTCGAGATGCACACGCAGATGAAAGCGCGCCTGCGGATCGGCTGCGAGGACCTGCCCGAAGCGCGCCTTGACGCTGCTGAAATCAAAGCCGTCGCGCCATTCCGGCGCAGCCCCTTGCGTGCCTACGTCAAAGGCGTACAGGTGAATGCCGGCTTCGGCGTAACGTCGGGCGCAGTCGACCATGCTCCATCCATCTGTCGCCGGGGGAGAAGTCCACAAGTAGCCGGCAAAGACAGGCCGGCTATCAATGAACAAAGCCGGCGTGCCGTTGTGTTGTTGGATTGTTGCTGTCATGTTGTGGTCTGATCTACCGGGCACGGGCAAGCCCGGCGGCTTGCTCTACCGGGCAAGCCCGGCGGCTTGCCCCGCATCGCCCATCGTCTTACACCAACACCGGCTGCCCGCTTGTCGCGCTGTCGATGATCTTGTCGATCAACCGCATCGCCGCGACCCCATCGTCCAGCGTTGGCCCCGGCGCAACCTGACCCAGCACCGCGCGGGCAAAGGGATTCATCTCGCCCCCGTAACCGCGCGTATAGTGGCCGCCGGCGGCCCAGCCGGCCATGTTGCCAGAGACGTAATAGCGATTGCTCCAGCCGAAGGTCTGTACCCCCTCGGCCTGAGCGAAGCGCGCCGCGCCAGACATGATCTCCGTCGCGCGCGAGGCGTCGATGACGATGCCGGCCCCCGCGCCCGACAGATACACCATCTCGTAACAGTCCGACCAGTTGTGGCCAGAGTTCATATTCAGTTGACCAACTGCCCCATTGGCAAACGCCATACTCACCGACACAGCCTGCGTCTGTGCGCCGGCCGGCGAGCGGTGCGCAAACAGGCCGACCACATCGCCGGCCAGGAAGCGCCCCAGGTCGAGCATGTGGATGCCGTTGAACAACAACATGCGCCGCAGGTCGTCATAGGGTCCTGAGCCGTGCATGAGGGTGATGCTGGACAGCCGGCCGAACTCCGGCCTGGCCATGTACTCCTTCGCCACCACGTTGGCCGGGGCAAAGCGCTTCATGAAGGCCACCATGCCCCACGTGCCAGCCTGCCGCGCCGTGCCGGCCATCTCCTGCGCCTGCTCCAGCGTCAACCCCGGCGGCTTCTCGGTGAAGAGAGGAATGCCGCGCCGCAACACTTGCAGCCCCACCTGGTAGTGCATCTCGGCCGGGCCGCACACACACACGCCGGCCGGCTGCGCTTTGTCCAACATGGCTTCAACATCGGTAAACCACTCGGGCGCGCCATACTTGCGCGCCGCGTAGCGCGCTCTGTTCTCGTCCAGGTCGCACACCGCCACCAGATCAAATTCCGGGATGTGCGCGATGTTGGGATATAGCGATTCGGTCGCGTGATTGCCGGCGCCGACGAAGGCAATCCGAGCAGGCGCGGTTTTCATCTCATGCCTCCTTGAGCTTCTGTGGTTCGTTTCGGAAAAGCCAACCACAAAGAACCGACGAGCACAAAGGTGCTTCCTATCCAGACTTCTCTTTGTGCCCTTTGTTACTTTGTGGTTCGTGCAGCTTCAACCGACACGATTGGCCGACGGCTAATAGCCGATGGCGCGCAGATAAGCGCGGTTCTTGCGAATGGCTGCGATGCCGTCGCGCCGAGCATCTTCCGACTCCTCTTCCGCCACTACCCAGCCACGATAGCCCGATTCTTGCAGCAACGCCATGACCGCCGGGAAGTCGCATACGCCCTCACCCAGCGGAGCCCACGTCCGCGTCGCAGTCACATCCTTGAGGTGCAGATGAGTGATGCGCGGAAGGTGGCGGCGCAAACAGGTTAACAGATCCTGCCCACCGCGCACAATATGGCCCGTGTCCGGCCCCAGACTGACCCAACGCGGATCCAGCCCGGCCATCAAGTGCTTGTACTCGGCAGCGCTTTCCAGCAACGAGCCATGGTGCGAATGCGGATGCACATTGACCGACACACCGGCTTCACGGCCCAGACGACCCACCTCGTTGTAGAAGCGCATGGCCTGATCCAGCTTCGCCAGGGCATCGTCGCGGCTGGGATGCGCCGCGCCACCCAGCCCCAGTCGCGGCTCCGGGAAATGACGCACAAACTCAATGGCCTTCTGTGCGCCGGCGATGTCGGCCTCCCATGTCGCCGGGTCGGTGAAACCGCTGGGCGCGCTGTAGGCAAAAGCGGCCAACGCCAGATTGCGCGCGGCCAGCGCCTCGGCAAAGGCTTGCGGCCGGTCGCGGTATTCGCCGATCATAGTGTTGGTGATTTCGATGCCGTCGTAGCCGGCCCCGGCGATCCAATCCAGCAAATCGTCGACGCGGCCTTTCCAGCCGGCGCCGAGCATCTCCCAGGTATAGGTCTGGCAGGCAACGCGAATGTGTGTCATCAGGCTCCTTAACATGCAGAAGGGCCGGGCTAAGAGCGCGCCTGGCGGCGCGCCCTACAGCTTGCGGCCCAGCATGCCACTCAAATAGATATATGCCTCTTCGGTGTAGCGCGGCAGATTATGCGGGTCTTCGACTTCCAGCTCGACGGTCAGATCGCCCTCATACCCAACCTCGCGCAAGGCTGCGATCTCGGCGGCCAGGTGGATTTCGCCGCGCCCAATGCCAACCGAAACAGCGCCGCGATGATCTTTCAAGTGCACATTGACGATGCGCGAGGCAAAGCGGCGAATGAAACCTACCGTGTCCACGCCGGCGGCGTGAAAGTGCCCGGTGTCCACGCAAATCCCCAGGCGCGGATCGGGGATGGCATCGAGAACCCGCGCAAAATCATCGGGTTGCTCCAGCACGTTGCCGTAGTGTGGTTCGAGCGCCAACTTGACCGGACTGCTGGCGGGGACGCGCTGCAACACATCACGCACGCAGGCGATCACGCGATCCAGCGCGCCAGGGCTGTCACGGCGCTCGGCGCCGGTGGAGGTCACATGATGGGCGCCCAGCGCATCGGCGAAGCCGACACACGTGGCAATGGCCCCCGCATGGTCTGTGACCTGTTGCGCATCCCGGCCTCCCCACCCCGGCGAGTAGATGCCGGCGCAACGCATGCCTGATCTCGCCAGGCCGGCCTTGATCGCCGGCAGATCGAACACGGCAACGGCTTCGGGACTCCACACAGCCGGGCCGTGAATCTCCATCAGCCGATAGCCGATACGCGGCGCCATGTCAAACGTAGCAGCGATCTCGTCGGGCGCATAGCCGCGATAGCAGATCGACGCACAAATCAAGTTCATGCTGGCGTTATCTCCTCTGTGTTGCTTGTCTGAGTCAACTCGTCGATCGCGCCCATCAGCTCATCGATATCACACGCGCAGTTGAAATGCGCGGTGGAGATGCGAATGGCGTTGAAGTGGGGGATCACGCGCACCACAATGTGCCGCTCGCGCAGATACCGGCTGACCTCGCCTGCCGCATGCCCCCGCACGACAAAGCTCACCAGGCCCGAAGATGCGTCCGGCGCTTGCGGAGTCAGCAGTTCCAGGTGAGGCCGGCGCGCAATCTGCGCTTTGAGGTATTGATTCAGGGCCGCCACATGCCGATACACGGCGTCCCATCCCAGCGATTCGAACCAGTCCAGGCTGCCATTCAGCCCGGCGTACAGCGCGTGGGCGCGCGTGCCAAACTCAAAGCGCGCCGCCGTCTGCCACAGATCGGCCACGCCTGCGGCAATGTCGGCCCTCTCCAGCGACCCCGCGCCGACATGGGCCGGCGACAGTTCAACCAGCCGTTCCTTGCGCCCCCAGAAGATGCCCGTGCCTTTGGGGCCACTGAACCACTTGTGCCCGTTGGTGGTGTAGAAGTCACAGCCGAGGCCGCGGACATCCACAGCAAACGCGCCGAACGCCTGCGCGCCATCGAACAGTGACCATATCCCGCGACGACGCGCCCAGTCGCAGATCTCGCGCGCGGGCAGTCGCGTTCCTGTCTCACACGTGACATGGCTCATGGCGACCAGCCGCGTGCGCGGGGATGCCACCGCTTCAATCCGCGCCAGCATGATGGCCGGATCGGGTGACACATCAATGAAGTGAGCCTTGATGCCACGCGCGCGTTGCAGATAGAGCAACGGATGCGCCATGGCTTCGTGTTCCTCGTCGGTGGTGATGACTTCATCGCCCGGCTGCCAATCCATGCCGGCCAGCACGAGATTGATGCCATCGGTGGCGTTGCGGGTAAAGGCGATTTCCTCGGGCGCGGCATTCAGCAATGCCGCGATGCGCTCGCGCGCTGCCTGCGCTTTTGCGCCGATGTTGACGCGCGACGCCACACCGCGCTGTTCGAATTCAGCCTGCCATTCCTGAAACTGCCGCAAGGCCAAATCGGGCATCAGCCCATACGTGCCGACGTTGAGGTAAATCGTGTCCTGAAGCACGGGAAAAGCCGGGCGAACCACATGGCATGGCAAATAGTCGAGAGTCGAGTCTGGCATAGGTTTTTCTTCAGTTGCTCGGAATGAATAGCCGGCTGCGCATCGCGTTCCGCGCCGGTCAGGATTCAGCCCAGCCGTCGATATCCACCGGCGGCTTGCGACGTCGCACAATCACATCGGTGCTCAAGAGCATGGAGGACACGCTGGCCGCGGTGCGCAGCGCCTGCTCCAGCACTTCGACGCTGTCGAGAATGCCGCACCGGCGCATCTCCACAATCTGGCCGGTTCGCGCATCGAGGCCGAAGCCGTCACCACAGGCTTTGGCGCGCAACACCGTCGCTGTGGGGTCGGCGCCGGCATTCTGCGCAATGACGCGCATCGGCTCCTCCAGCGCGCGCCGGACGCAGTCGATCCCGGCGGCCACGTCGTCGTCTTCGCCTGCGAGACGCTCCAGCGGGCGCTGGCAGGCCAGATAGGCTGTCCCGCCACCGGGGACCATGCCACCGCCAGCCACCGCGCGCAGATAACGCGCGCAGCGCGCGGCCATGGCCTGGCGCACTTTTCGCTCTGTTTCCGTTGGCGCGCCGACCTGCACTACTGCCGTGCCGCCCATCAAGCGGCCCAGGCGCTTGCGTAGCCGCTCCTGCTCCTGCCTATCGGCGCTCGCGGCCAGCCGTTTGCGTAGCGCAACGATATGCGCGCGCAGGGCTTTCGGGTCGCCCCGCCCCCCGACGAACCCGCACTGGGACGCCTCGGCCCACACGCGGCGCGCGGCGCCGATCATGTCCGAGGTGAATCCATCCAGAATCGGCTCGAAGCTGCCGCCCAGCACCTGCGCGCCGGTCAGCACAGCAATATCTTCCAACATGTACTCGCGGTCTGTGGAGTGATAGGGGGTTTGAATGGGCAGGAAGCGATAGGCTCCCTTGCTGTGGTTGTGTGCCAGAATGCCCCGGTTCACCTCGGACATGCCCAGGCAGACCACACAGATGGAGCGATATCCCATTCCCAGTGCCTGATCGATGATGCGGCCCAGGCCATCGGTCTTCATGACCCAGCCGTCGATCAGCACCACTGCGGCATCCTGCAGGATGACGTGGCGGGCGCCCGGCTCGGCGAAGGCGGGCGACAGCCAGCCGCTCGTGCGCCAGCACGCGCCTTCCACGTAGGATCGTTCCACAACACGCCCATTGGCGGCCTGGATATCCACATCGCCCTCCGACCCCACGACGCTATAGACCTCGCCGAGGACGCGCGCCAGTTCATCGTCATCGCAGAACGACTGCGCAGCCCGGATCAAATCAACTTTGCCGGTGACGGCGAGGGATTGAACGCGGAGCGCGCCGGCGGCGGCATCGGTCGCCAGCCGAATACCCCGCTGCAGACGCATCGGATGCGCGCCGGCGGCGATCAGACGGTGCGCGCAATGCGCCAGCGCCTGGGCAAGCACCGCCGTCGTAGCGGCGCCGTCGCCCACTCGTTGGGTCATTTCGCGCAGAGCACTACGCAGCAGCATGGCGCCGGCGTCGGCCGGGCCATCGCCAATCATGTCAATACGTCGCGCAATCGTCGCTCCTTCATGCAGCACTTCTGGAGCACGACTCGAGGCGGACTGAAAAGCGACGCCGCGCGCGAGCGGCCCAAGTGTCGGCCGGAGCGCGTTGGCGACCACATCCAGGCCGCGCAGCAGATGCCGGCCGGTATGAGGTTGAAGAATGACAGCAGGGCGCTTCATCGAGTCAACGTCAACGTCAACATCAACGTTCAACAGCGTTTCAGGAGCGGATGGAGGGATCGAGCGCTTTTTGCAGCCCTTCGCCCAACGCAACCCAGGCCAGCATGGTCACCGCCAGCACGAGCGCGGGGAAAACTGTCAGGTGCCAGAAAGTCTGGATGAATTGTTGGTACAGGCCGATCATCTGGCCCCACGACGGATCGGGCGGCGCGATGCCCAGGCCAAAGAAACTCAGTCCCGCTTCGGCAAACATGGCGCCCGGCACACCCAGCGCCATCGACACAATGACCGGCGTCAGCGAATTGCGCACCAGGTGGGTGGTGATGATGTGCCGGGTATTACCACCCATGGCCCGGGCAGCGCGCACGTAATCGGCCTGCTTGAGAGATAACACCTGGCCGCGCACCAGTCGGGCCACCCCGATCCAGCCGGTAAGCGCCATGGCTAGAATCATGTTGCCGAAGCCGGGGCCAATCGCGATTAGAAGGAGGATGTAGATCATGATCATCGGCAACGAAGACAGCACGTCGATGATGCGCATGATCAGATAGTCGAACCAGCCGCCGATCAGGCCGGCCAGCGCCCCGATCGGCAGGCCGATGCAAACGATCACGATTTGGCTCAAAATGCCGATGCCATACGAGATGCGCGCCCCGTAAATGATCCGACTCAACAGATCGCGTCCCAGGTCGTCGGTGCCAAGCAGGTGCCTGGCATTGGGGAATTGCCAGACATCCTCATAGATGCCCTTGATTGGATCATAGGGGGCAATGAGAGGCGCGGCAATGGCGACCAGAATCTGGAACACAATAAACCCCAGCGCGATCATTGCCGATCGATTGCGCCGCAAGCGGCGCCACACAATCACCGCCGTGGACGGTCTGCGCAAGACGGTCGTGGGCGCAACTGCAGAAGCTGTCGCCATGCTAACTCTCCTTCACGAAGGTGACGCGTGGATCGATCAAGGCATAGGCCAGATCGGTGAGCAGAAATGTCACGCTGATCAGCGCCGTCCAGATCAGCGTGGATGCCATGATCATCGGGTAATCACGGTTCTGGATGGCATTGACCCAATAGAAACCGATGCCGGGGATCTGGAAGATGCGCTCGATGAAGAACGAACCGATGACGAGGCTGGCCGCCATCGGCCCTCCCACCGTCACGACCGGGCTGAGCGCATTTTTGAGCACGTGCACGAGCATGACGCGGCGCTCGCTCAACCCCTTCGCTCGAGCCGTGCGCACAAAGTTGGCGCGCATGGCGTCCATCATGCTGGACTTGGCAAATCGCTGCAATGTGAGAATCGGCCCCAGAGAGTTGGACAACACCGGCAAAATCCAGCTTTCAGGCCGGCCCCAACCCCCTGTAGGCAGCCAGTTCAATTTCACCGCAAAGACAAATTGCAGCAGGACTGCCAGCACAAAGCTGGGCATAACCATGCAAAACACCGACACAGCCGTGCCCAGATAGTCCAGCCAACCCCCCTGCTTGATGGCTGCGCCCAGACCCAGACCCAGCCCGACCACCAACGAGAACACCAGAGTGAGCAAGCCGAGCTGGATGGAGTAAGGCCACTGATCCGCGATGATCTGGTTGACGGTGCGGGTCTGGCTGGTGAAGGAGTAGCCAAAGTCGAGGCGCACAGCGTTGGACATATAGATTAGATACTGTTCGAATAATGGCTTGTCCAGGCCATATTTGGCGTTCAGAGTGACGATCACTTCCGCCGGCAGCATTTTGTTCTGAGCCAGGGCCTGGGCATCGAAAGGCCCGCCGGGAATGGCGTGCATCAAAAAGAACGTGAATGCCGACACGGCAAGCAGAACGCCGACCAGACCGGCCAGACGGGTCAAGAGATAGCGAATCATGCCGAAGTTGCTCCTGCACGACAGTGGGGAGTGGGCGCACAACGCGCCCGGCTCCCCTTACACAAAATGGCACGCTGCATAGTGATCGGGGCCGATTTCGCGCAGCCGGGGCTCCTCGTCGCTGCACCGTTTCTGCGCCAGCGGACAGCGCGTCCGAAACGGGCAACCCGAAGGGCGATCAATCGGGCTGGGCACATCGCCCTTTAGAACCCGCTTGTCGCTGCGCGCGTCGGGGTCGGGTTCCGGCACCGCCGCCAGCAACGCCTGGGTGTAGGGGTGGCGTGGTTCGTTGACGATGACCCGGCTCGGTCCGATCTCCATGATCTGGCCCAGATACATCACACCGATGCGCCGGCTCATAAAACCGGTGACGGCGATATTGTGAGAAATGAAGATATACGTCAGCCCGAACTCGGCCTGCAAGTCGCGCAACAGGTTCAGGATCTGCGCCTGCACCGAGACATCGAGTGACGACACCGGCTCGTCGCAGATCAACAGCTTGGGGCGCAGTGCCAGCGCGCGGGCAATGCCGATGCGCTGCTGCTGACCACCGGAGAACTCCGCCGGAAAGCGCGTGGCCGCATCGCCGGGCAGGCCGACGACATCCAGCAGCCGATGCACTTCGGCTGACCGCTCGGCGAGCGTGCCGACTTTGTGAATGTCGAGCGGCTCCTGAATGATCTGCTCGACGGTCAGCCGGGGATCGAGCGATGCCAGGGGGTCCTGGAAGATCATCTGCATTTCGCGGCGCACGGCGCGCAGCTCGGCCGGGCTGCGCGTGTCCAGATCGCGGCCGTCGAAGCGAATCTGCCCGCTGGTCGGCTCATACAACAGCATGATGGTCAGGCCGAGTGTGGATTTGCCGCAGCCGGATTCGCCCACCAGACCGAGCGTTTCGCCCTTCTGGATCGCCACATTGACGCGATCGACGGCGCGCAACCAGTATCGCCGGCCCAACAGTCCCCGGCGCACAGGAAAGCTCTTGACGAGATCGACCGTCTCCAGCAGAGGGGTCGACGAACCATTGGTCGAACTCGCAGGGGCGGTCATTCAATCCCTCCTTCCTGCGCCACCCAGCACGCGCACTCATGCGCTGGCGCGATTTCGACAAGCTTTGGACGCTCGAACGCGCACTGCGGAACACGGTGTTTGCAGCGCGGCTCGAACGGGCAGCCCGGCGGAATCTGAGTCAGGCTCGGCGGCGCGCCTTCGATGGTCGCCAATCGTTCAGGCCAGTCGCGCAGTCGCGGAATGGAGTGCACCAGCGCGCGGGTGTATGGATGCTGTGGCGCATTGAAGATGCCATGCACCGGCCCCTTCTCGACGATATGGCCGGCATACATGACTGCAACCCGGTCGGCCATCTCGGCAATCACTCCCAGATCGTGCGTGATGATGATGACAGCCGTGCCGAAAGCGCGCCGCAGATCCCGGATCAGATCGAGGATTTGGGCCTGAATCGTCACATCCAGCGCCGTGGTCGGCTCGTCAGCGATCAGCAGTTTGGGGCGGCACGCGGCGGCCATGGCGATCATGACGCGCTGGCGCATGCCGCCGGAGAAGTGATGTGGATAGTCGGCCAGCCGCAGCGCCGGCTCCGGGATGCCCACGCGGTCGAGCAGCCGCGTTGCCTCGTCGCGCGCCTGGCTGTCGGACATGCGGCTGTGCAACTTGAGCGGCTCCGTCAACTGGAACCCGACGGTAAGCACGGGGTTGAGTGAGGTCAAGGGATCCTGAAAGATCATCGAGATCTTGTTGCCGCGCACATGCTGTACCTCTTCGCGCGGCAGCGTAGCCAGATTGATCACCCGGCCCTCATCGTGAAACAGCACTTCGCCGCTCACAATGCGCCCGGTCGTGCCTTCGAGCAGGCGCATGATCGACAAGGCGGTTACGCTCTTCCCGCAGCCGGATTCACCGACGATGCCTAGAACCTCGCCCTGCTCCAGGGTGAACGACACGTCATTGACTGCGTGCACGACGGTGTGCCCGAGGACGAACTCAGTCCGCAGGTTGCGGACATCCAACAGTAGTCTGCCCATGCGATGCCACAGTGCGAAACCTGCGAGGCTGATGGCAACAGCCTCGCAGGTTCGGCGTTACGAATGACCAAGCCGTCGCCGGCCTGTCGATGGCCTACTCCAGCGCGCCTTTGCGCCACTCGTTTTCATCGTTGCGCATATACGCCTGGAAGAAGGTGATATCCAGGCCGCGCCAGACCACATTGCCCGATTCATCGGCCGGAATGCCGGTCACATACGGCCACCAGATCTGGAACATGACCTGATGGGTGATAAAAGCCGCGCCGGGATCTTCATCGACCAGCACCTTCTCGGCTTCCTGGTACATGGCGATCCGCTTGGCTTCATCGGTTTCCTTCGGCGCGTCGGTGACCAGCTGGTCGAACTTGTCGTTCTTCCAGGCATGACGCGGGGACCCCTTCTCACTGGTGCTCTTCCACAACATGGTGAGCATGTTGGCAGGATCGAGATAGTCGTACTCGTAAGGCCCCTTGTAGATTTGCATCTCGTGATTGGCGCGCATTTGACCCCATACGCTCCCTTCGACGAGTCGCAGATCAACCGCGATGCCCAAATTGGTCTCCCACTGTTCCTTGACGAACTCCATGCGCGCGTCACGGGCGTTCGCGTACATGGTCAGCGTCAACTGATTGCCACTGGAATCCTTGCCATCGGCATAACCGGCAGCCGCCAGGTATTCCTTAGCCTTTTGCACATCGAAGACCTGTGCAGCTTTCAGTTCAGGGTTATAGCCGGGGAAGCCGGGCGGCAGCATCGAGTAGGCAGGAACATACGTGCCGGCCATGACGCGATAGCACATCGTTTCGCGGTCTATCGAGTGGATCAACGCCTTGCGCAGGTTCACGTTATCCAGCGGAGGATTCATCGTGTCGAAGGCCAGATACTCGGTCTGGAAGTTGTTGTAGAAGTGCAACAACGCATTGAGTTTCGGATCAGCCCGCACAAACGACAGGGTGGCGATGTCCAGGCCGCCAACAAAGTCGATCTCGGCATTCAACCAGTTGTTGAATCCCGGCGATGTCAGCTTGGTGACCACGCGCTGGAAGCCGGGCTTGTGCGGCCCATTGTAGTTAGGATTGATCTCCCAGGCGATGCGGATGTTGTGATCCCAGGCCACGGGAATCCACTGGCCGCACGACACATAGGTGCTGGGCGAATCGGCCCAGTGCTCGGGGTTGGCTTCGGCCACATGCTTAGGCACCGGCACCGCGTTCTGATACGCCATCAGGCCGGGCAGATGGGGAATTGGCGCCTCGCCATGGATGCGAACAGTCCGGTCGTCAATCTTCTCCACGCCAATGGCCTCTGGCCCTGCCGTGCCTTCGAAGTGGGCCTTGATGCCCTTGATGTCGTAGTAGTACCACACCCAAGGGTTGGCCAGCTTCGGATCGGAGATGTGCTTCAGGGTGTAAATCCAGTCGTCCGGGGTGAGCGGCGTGCCGTCACTCCATTTGACGCCCTCGCGCAGCTTGAAGTCCCAGTATGCGTTTTCGGGGCCGGGCGTCCACGTCTCGGCAATGGCCGGAACAAGCTTCTGGTTCTCGTTGCGCCGCAGCATCGGTTCGACGCCTTTGTTCAGCGCCATATTGCCGTCATACACGCTGCGGGCACAGTCGAGGTGTTTGGGCTCGGCGCCACTTTCGCGATAGACCTGGCGGTTGAGCGCCGCAGCATCGGCCGGCAGCTCGCGGCCCTGGGGGGTGACGATGGCGGGCGGAAGCGTGGGCGTCACTTCGACTTCTTTGATCACTTCAACCTGCTTTTCGACCTCCTTCACCACTTCCTGAGTGACTACAACGGTCTGCGGAGCGCATGCGGCGACGCCGGCTCCAGCAGCGGCCATCCCTGCAACGCGCAGGAACTTCCGTCTCGAGAGACTGCTCGGGTTCTTGCTCATGATTCCTCCTGGAACGTGAACTCATTTGAACACGAAACTCAGACTTCGACGGCAGGCTGGCTTGAGTCGCCTCTGTCAGTTGTGGATATTGCTTGCTCCTGTTTCACCTCCTTATCAAGGAGCGTGGTCAGCTTGCAGTGGGACTGCAAAGCACGCTACGCAGGGGCGCCGAGGCACCCACCTGTTGCATAACCAGCTTTTAGATTGTACCCTCTTTCACGAGGCTGTGCGCGTCAGGATCATGATATCGGCGCTGAGCGGGGTATCGAGGGCGCACGTATAGCCCTCTGCCATCAACGCCGCGCCGGTGAAGATGCGCGCCGACCTGCCACTGTGAAACTCGGCGCGATACGTTGCGTCCGGATCAAGGCCCCTCAACCGGACCGTATAGCTTGCCTCAGTGCTCAGGCAACGGTAGAAGTTCACTGCCACCGTATTGCGATCAGGCGATATCTGCTGATACACCTCCCAGTTGTCGGCCTCGCGGTACTCCGGCTCCACCAGATCGCGCGGGCCGGCCAGCACATAGCGATCGCCGTTCGCGCAATCACGGATGCGCTTGTAGGTGTCGTTCAACTTTCTGAGCAGCGCACGATGCTCGGCCGGCAGCGCGCTGACTTCCATGCCGGTGATGAAGTAACCCAGCATCCGATTCAGCCCGCGCCATTCAAGGCGCTTGAGGTCGGTAAAGACGCCCGGCAGTTGCGGCTGAGGAATCTCCCAGCCCGACTCGTCCGGCGCCAGCCGGTAGTCGCTGAAGTTTTGCGCCTGGAATGACGAAGGGTACATGCAACCGGTGCCGTGCACGAAACGGCGCTGCTTGGCGCTGGGGTGACAGTTGTCGTGCGGGTGCATACAGGTGCAATAGCGCGCCATGCCAAAGTCGCCGCGCTGGCTCCCGCCGGCGCTGTTCAACAACATCAAGTCCGGGAAGCGCTCGCGCAACCCGCGCAGCACATAGTACATGCCCTGCGTCTGCGCCCACTCGCCATCGCGCTCTCCGTGGTCGTGGCTGGGGTCGTCGCACACCGCCCATTCGTTGCTGTCGATCATCACATAGTCGATGCCGTACGCGTTGATGGCCCAGCTCATGTTCTCCAGTGCCCACTCCGCCGCCGCCTTCACCCCCAGGCACAACAGAAACACGTGCTGGCACCACGAGCGGTAGGGATAGCCGCGCTGCTGCACCAGCCACTCCGGCCGCCAGGGATTGCGACCCAGATTCGCGGTCCGAATATCCACCCGCTCGAACTCGAACCACACCCCCATGTGCATGCCCTTGCTGTGAACGTAGTCGGACATACCTTTCAGACCCATCGGAAACTTCTTGCGGCTGTCGGTGAAGTCGCCCAGCCCCAGGCTGAAATCGCCCGTATCCGCCGACTTGTCCCACCAGCGCGCCTCGACGTAGGTGGTCTCGAAGCCGGCTTCGGCCGCCGCATCGATCTCGCGCCGAATGGCGTCGTCTGAGTGATACTTGTCGTGCATCCAGTACACGTGCAACGACGTGGGCGTAGTGGGCTTGACTTTGGGGATGATCTCATCACCGACATAGCGCCGGCACGCATTGAAGGCGTCGTCCCAGTCGCCGGCGAACAACCCGATGAACGCTGCCGGCGATTCCAGCGTCTCACCCGGCCTCAACGTGTGCGTGTTCGCATCAGTGCAGGCTGATACAGACACAGTGTGATCTACCGGCGAATACGCCGCATCGATCTTCCACGTTCCGCTCCACTCGAAGCCCAGCAAGAAGCCGGCCTGCCGATGTGTGTCCAGCACCGTGACCCACGGGTGATTCTGGTAGGTAGAGCGCTTGCCCGATCGCAACGGCAGCCGCGTCAGCCGCTCCTGCACCAGCCGGTACACCGGCGCCGTCCAGCCGCCGGCCGGCGGGGGTGGAATTTCAAATCCCTCGCCGTACAGGAACCTGGGAATCCAGCCGCCATACTTGAATGGCAACGGCGGACGCCCCGGCGCGTCGGCGCGCGGGCCTTCCATCCAGCCCAGGATATAGCCGGCCTGCGGCTCGGCCGGGCTGAACTGAAAGGTCAGATTGGCGGCGTCGAAGCGCGTGATGTCGCCGATCGTCTCGCCGGATTCGTTCGTCAATGTGACCCACAGGCGCAGCACAGCCTTGTCTGGCGACGGTTTGAGATGCTGCACAACGCGCAGACCGTCCGGGCCGGCGAAACGCAGCAACAACTCGTCGTCAGCCGGCCCAACATCCACACCCGCGCACTCCAGGCCGGCGCCTGGGCGGAACAATTGCGCCGGGCTGCCCATCTCGATCGCCGGCCCTACTGGAACCTCGGCGCCGGGCGCAGCCCAGTCCACCTCAGAGCCGGCCAGCGCCAATCGCTGCAACATCGGCCGGCCATCCGGTCGTCTCGCCAGAATCAACTCAAAGCAATCATTCCCCATGCTCCACAACTGACCCGCCAGCGCGCGAACAAACGATGTGTTCATGCCAGCCTCCTGCGGCGTGCTCAACAACAGGCGCGAGATTGCGCCCGAGCGCAGTTTATACTGACCTGGGTGTTTGGCAGGGAGGTCATATGCTGACAGAAAAACAGGTGTTGTTCTATCAGACGTTCGGTTTTCTGGCGTTGCGCCGGCTCTTCAGCCCTGATGAAGTCGAGGTCATTAACCAGGAATTGATTCGGCGGCTCGACGCGGTGTATCACGACAGGCCGTTTGACGGCACCATGCGCCATGGCGCGGCGATGATGGGGCCGGACACGCCCTTCTTTGCCTCGCTGCTCGAAGATCAGCGCTTCCTTGGCGCAGCGCGGCAATTGTATGGAGACGATGTGATCGCCAGCGGATTGAGCGGCAATCGCTACGTGGGCAACAGCCACTGGCATCCAGACGTAAACCCCACCCACCCCGGCGGCCCCAAGTTCGCCATCTACCTCGAACCGGTGGGAGCAGACACCGGCGCGCTGCGCGTCATCCCCGGCTCGCACCGGTCGCCATTTCACGACCGGTTGCGCGAAGACCTGGGTATGCACATGGAGAAGGCCGGCTTCGACATCCCCGAACTACCGGCCTTTGTGTGCGAGTCTGAGCCTGGCGACGTAGTCGTCTTCGATCTGCGCCTGTGGCATGCCAGTTGGGGCGGCGCCAGCGACCGACGCATGTGCACCGTCGAATACCTCAAGCATCCCAGGACGCCGGCCGAACAACAGACCATCCGCGACATCGCCCGCAACACCGTGCGCGATCCAGACTGGCAAGTCTACGCCCAGACCAGCCCGGCGCGCCAGGCGTCGCTCGATCGGCTGCGCGAGCTGGCAGCCGGCTAAGCCAGAATCGGAAACTCTGTCACGCGCAGATTCGTGCAGCCATATGGGATCAGCGTCAAGTCTTCGAGCGGCTCGTCCGACTGAACAGGGCTGATGGGGAGCGGGCCGGCGGCGTTGTGTTCGATATCCCACGCCGACACGCGCCGGCCTTTCACCCGCGCCGCAACCGGCGCGCCTTCGGGTGAAAACGGAGTCGCGCCAATCGGGCGCTCCTCGAAAGTTACCCCTTGCGCCGGTCGATCGGGATCAACTTGCAGCGCATAGTTCCACGGCGTGGTGGGATACACCTCCCAGTCGCTGTGCGGCGGGTCGTCGCGTACCACGCGCCAATCTTCGCCAATCTTCAGGCTATACACCAGTGGCCCGCGCGAGATCGACACACCACCGTTGTAGCGCCGCTCGACCTTCACCGGCATCGGCAGGCGCAGCGTAATCCGGGATGCGCCGCGCCAGTCCCGCTCGAGGCGATGGAACGCGCCGGACGGGACAGACACGGCTGGCTCATCATCCACGCGGAGCGTCGCGCCGTCGGCCCAGGCCGGGATGCGCAACAACAGGGGAAAGCGGCCGCCCTCCTGCGCCTGCACGATGATATGAACCGTGTCCCGGAAGGGGTAGTCCGTCTCCACATTCACCCGCACCGGCGCGCCGCGCAGCGTCGTCTCGATCTGGCACGGCGCATACGCAATCGCCACCAGCCCGCCGTCCCGCGTGGTCATCCACAAATGCGCCGCGAACTTCGGCCACCCCTGATGCATGTTCGACGTGCAGCACCCGTAGTTCGGCTCCAGGCCAAAGATGTTCGAGTCGGCGAAGTTGTTGGTGTAGATGCGATCCTCGGAAATCCGGCACACGACCTGATTGGCCTGCTGGTCGTACTGATGCGCCCACATGTCGGGCGAGAAGGTGGCCGGCAGCGCGTTGAAAGCAATGCGCTCCAGCCGCTCACCCAACGCCGGCTCGCCCAGAATGCTGCTCAACACTTCGAGCGAGAACAGGTATTCGACCACCGCGCACAGCTCGGTGCCCTGCGACGGGTTGAGGCCGGCCAGATGCTCGTCGCCGGTGAACACACCGCTGGCCTGTCCGTGGTAGGTGTCCAGCATGGCGATGGTGTGCAAGACCGAATCGCGGTCCGCGTCTGCGCCGGACTGGCGATACCACACACCACCAGACTTGATCGCCATGGCGTTGTTCACCACGTGCGTGTCCAACGTGCAGTCGGCAAGTTCGGTGCGCGCCGTGTGTGGAAACTCAGCGAAGTGGGCCATCCAGTCGAATCCCTGCGCGCGCGCTTTGGCTGCCAGGCCCAGCAGCCAGTCTTCGCCGGTGCGGTCGTACAGCCAGTGGATGCTCAGCACCAGATCGGCCCAGCGATATTTGCCCCAGTCGAATAGCGGCTTCTCATCGAGCAGCAGGTCAAGGCGCTGCAAGAAGCGCTGCATGGCCGGAATCACGCGCGGGTCACCGGTGGCTTCGTGGTATTGCGTCATGGCCTTAAGCGCCACGAACACCGGCCACGGGTCATACTCCTGATAGCGGCCGGTCGCCTCATCTTTGACCGGCCCCAACCAGCCATCCTGATGCTGGTGTGTCAGGATATAGTCCATCCAACGTTGCGCTTTTGCTTTCAGGCGCGCGTCGTCGAGCAAATACGCCAGCGGCACGATGCCGTCCAGCCAGTAGGGGCCGCGTTCCCAGCCTTCAGCCGTTCCGCCGATCCAGCCGCTTTGAGCGACATCAGGCCAGAACTCGTCGAGGTGGCCGCTCAACCCGCCGGCCTGGATACGAAGTTGATCGAGCAGCCAACCGGCCGGCCGGATGCTGCCCAGCGGAAGCGGCTCGTGCGCCAGCGGCAACAGGGATGTCGAACGGGTTGTGTTGTCCATGTTCACATTGCTCCTGCCGGAATTGTATGCGCCTGGCGCGGAGACGAGCGGGTAGAATCCGGCCCGATGAGTATTCGGATCGAAGACGCCCGCGCATTCGCGCTCACCCTGCGCACGCGCATGCCGTTTCGATATGGGATCGCCCAGATGGTCGAAGTGCCGCACGTGTTTGCGCAAGTGACGCTGGCTGCCGGCGCCACGCGCGCAACCGGCCTCGCCGCCGATCATCTGCCACCCAAATGGTTCACCAAGAACCCCGACACCAGCCCAGCCGATGACATCGCCGAAATGGTTGCCGTCATCCAGCACGCGCTGCGCCTGGCCCGCGCCGCGCCACCCGGCACAACCGTCTTCGATCTGTGGCAGCAGCTCTATCACGACCAGCGCGCATGGGGCGACGCGCAGGGCTACCCGCCGCTGCTGTCTGGCTTCGGCGCGTCGCTGGTCGAACGCGCCCTGATCGACGCTTACTGCAAAGCCACGGGCGTCATCTTCGCAGAGTCGGTTCGCGCCAACGCGCTGGGCATCCGGCTGGGCGACATCTATCCAGATCTGTCGCACAAGCAGCCGGCCGACTACCTGCCGGCGCAGCCGCTGGCGCACATCACCGTGCGCCATACGGTTGGCCTGAGCGACCCCCTCACCGACGCCGAAATCCCCGACAGCGAGCGCCTGGACGATGGCCTGCCGCAATCTCTCGCCGCCTGCATCCGGGCCTATGGCCTGTCTCACTTCAAGCTGAAACTGTGCGGCGAACCGGCCAAAGACCTCGACCGCCTGACGCGCATTGTGGCAATACTCGAAGACAATGCGCCGGCCGATTACGCCTTCACCCTCGACGGCAACGAGATGTACCAACACGTGGCGCCGTTCCGCGAGTTCTGGCGCGCATTGACGGCAAATGCGCGCCTTGCGCCCTTCCTGCGCCGGCTGCTGTTTGTCGAACAGCCGCTACATCGCAGCGTGGCGCTGTCGGATGAAGCGCGAGCCGCCTTTGGCGCATGGCCCGATCGCCCGCCTCTCATCATCGACGAATCCGATGGGCCGCTCGACACGCTTGCCCTTGCGCTGGACTGCGGATATCACGGCACGAGCCACAAGAACTGCAAAGGGGTGTTTAAGGGCATCGCCAACGCCTGTCTCATCGAGCGCCGGCGGCAGTCCGACCCCGGCGCAAAGCTGGTCATCAGCGCCGAAGACTTGAGCAACGTCGGGCCGGTGGCGTTGTTGCAGGACCTGGCCGTGGTCGCCACGCTGGGCATACCGCACGCCGAGCGCAATGGGCACCACTACTTCGCCGGCCTGTCAATGGCGCCGGCCCAAACGCAGGTCGCCGTCTTGCAGGCGCACCCCGACCTGTACCGGCGCCACGAGCAAGGATTCCCAACACTGGATATTCAGGGCGGGCAGATCAGCGCGCGCACAGTGACCCGCGCGCCGTTTGGAACCGGCTTCAGCTTCGATCCGGCCCAGTTCACCCCTTTGGACGATTGGCAGAGCGCGGCGCCCGGACTATAGAATACAAGCCGGTGCCGCGTGTGAGACAAGGTGCGTGTCTGTATGACAAGCAGTCAACCCCCTGCGCGCCGGCCGCGCACTGCGGATCTGCGCGACACCTCGCAATATCAGTTGATCTGCGAGTTGGACATGCGCAATCCGATGGACTTCCTCGGGCGCTACATGTTCAGGCTCAACCTCGGCAGCCTGGCTTTCTACATTTTCACAGTAGTCACGGCAGCCATGGTCGTCGCTGAATTGACCAGCCCAACCGCTGGGGGCGAATCCAGAATCGCCCAACTCATCCTGGCGCTGATCGGGTCGGTGGTCATCGTGCCGGTTCACGAAGGCATCCACGCCATCACGTACAAGATCATCGGCGCGCCGGCAGTCAGGTTCGTGGCCGAGTGGCGCAAGGGCCTGATCTACACCATCGCCGACCGTTTCGTGGTGAACCAGCGGGAATACCTGTGGCTGGCGGTCACGCCGCTGTTCGCCATCAGCATTGCGCTGGGTGGGTTGTATTTCCTCACGCCCGAATACAGTTTGTTCATCGCCGGCCTGCTGTGCTTCCATACCCTGTCCTGCGTCGGCGACATCGCCATCGTCAACTT
>DAOUDB010000216.1:0-7463 GCA_034431495.1 Thermoflexales bacterium | reverse complement strand
CTTGCCAGAAAGATGCAAGGCCCGTTCACCCAGAGCTACCTGCCCCTGGGTGACTTGCATTTCGCCTTCGAGCACGCCGGCGAGGTCACAGGCTATCGCCGGTCGCTCGATCTGGACGAAGCAGTTGCGATGGTCGAGTACAGCATTGACGGCATGACGTTCACCCGGCGCGTGTTTGCCAGCGCGCCCGATGGCGCCATCGTCGCGCGCCTGACATGCAGCCGGCCGGGCGCATTGACCTTCGACGTGTCGCTCGACAGCCCGCTGCGCTTCCAGACCGCAGCCATCTCAAACGACCAGTTGCAGTTGCTCGGCAAGGCTCCGCAACACGTTGATCCAAGTTATCTGCGCTCTGAGAACCCGGTCATCTACGGCGACGAGGGCATGACCTTCGCGGTGCGCGTTGCAGTGCGCACCCGCAGCGGAACAGTTAGCGCACGGGACGATCAGATCCGCGTCGAGGGGGCAGATGAGGCGGAGGTGATCGTGTGCGGGGCGACCAGCTTTAACGGCCCGTTCAAGTCGCCGGCCTTCGAGGGCCGTGATCCGGTCGCGCAGGTCGATCAGACCACACGCGCCGCGCTGTCGAAATCATGGGCCGACCTGTGGCAGGCCCATCTGAACGACTATCAGCCACTGTTCCGGCGCGTGTCGCTGGAGCTGAATGCCGACGCTGCGCAGACGGGCGCGAGCACCATGCCAACGGACGCGCGCATCCGCTCGTTCCAATCGGACTACGACCCGGCCATGGTCAGCCTGTTGTTTCAGTACGGGCGCTATTTGCTGATAGCCTGTTCGCGGGCGCACACATTGCCGGCCAACCTGCAAGGCATCTGGAACGACATGGTGCGCCCGCCGTGGAGCAGCAACTATACGATCAACATCAACACACAGATGAACTACTGGCCGGCGGAGAACGCCAATCTGGCGGAATGCCATACCGCGCTGTTCGACTTCATCCAGCACTTGAGCATCAATGGGGCAAAGACGGCGCGTGTCAACTATGAGTGCGCCGGCTGGTGCTCGCACCACAATGCCGACGTGTGGCATCAGTCTGCGCCGGTGGGCAACTATGGCGGCGGCAACCCGCAATGGGCCAACTTTCCGCTGTCCGGCGCGTGGCTGTGTCATCATTTGTGGGAGCACTACGCCTTCGGCGGCGACGCGGACTGGCTGCGTGACTTTGCCTGGCCGCTAATGAAAAGCGCCGCCGAGTTCTGCCTGGATTGGCTGATCGAGGATGGTGAAGGGCATCTGGTCACCTGCCCATCCACCTCAGCCGAAAACGCGTTCATCACCGAAGCCGGCGTCGAAGCGCAGACCAGCGTGGCAACCACGTTCGACATGACCATCATCGGCGAGCACTTCGACAACTGCATGGCCGCGGCCGAGGTGTTGGGCATTGACGACGAATTTACGCGCCGTGTGCGCGCCGCCCGTCCGCGCCTGTTCCCGTTTCAAATCGGGCGCAAAGGCGACTTGCAGGAGTGGTATCGTGACTGGGACAGCGCCGACCCGCACCACCGCCACATC
This sequence comes from Thermoflexales bacterium, assembly GCA_034431495.1. Classification (GTDB taxonomy): domain Bacteria; phylum Chloroflexota; class Anaerolineae; order J036; family Brachytrichaceae; genus Roseilinea. Next base: position 5,930 of record DAOUDB010000216.1, on the reverse strand, counting down.
TCACATCTCATGGGCCTGTATCCGTGCCGGCTGATCACCGAACGCGCGGCGCCGGCTCTGTTCGCGGCTGCGCGCCGCTCGTTGGAGCTGCGTGGCGACGAGAGCACCGGCTGGTCGATGGCATGGAAGGTGAACTGCTGGGCGCGGCTGAAGGAGGGCGACCACGCATTTAAGGTTCTCGCCACGATGTTCACGCCGGTCGATCCGGGCAGTTTCAACTACAGCAGCGGCGGCATGTATGCCAACATGTTCGACGCGCACCCACCCTTCCAGATCGACGGCAATTTCGGCGTGACGGCCGGCATCGTCGAGATGCTGATGCAGAGTCACCAGGGCTTTATTGAGTTGCTGCCGGCGCTGCCGGTGCGTTGGCCCGCCGGGTCGATCGCGGGCGTGCGCGCGCGAGGCGGGTTCGAGGTGGACTTTGCCTGGGCAGACAGGCGAGTCATTGCAGCCACGATCCGTTCGCAACGCGGCAAAGCCTGTTGCCTGCATATTCCGCCGGCCCAGGCCATCTCAGTCGAGGCGAACGGCCGCACTGTGTCGGTGAGGCGCGATGGGGATATGGCGCACTTCCAAACGCAGGCCGGCGGCGTGTATCACCTGCGCTTTTTGGAAAAATGGGAAAAGTAGGGCAAGCCGCCAGGCTTGCTCCTTGCCCCGTGCAGGCAGCAGGCAGGGCAAGTCATCAGGTTTGCCCATTGCCCCGGCCCGCAGCGAGCGCGACGCGCCTCGCCCTCTCAACTGTGGGATCATTGCCCACGATGAGGTGGCACGATGAAGCGAATGTTTGTATTGGCATTGACCGGCATCCTGGCGCTGACCACGTTGGCGTCGCCGCTTGAAACCAGCGCGGATACACGAGTCGCCCCTGCACAGCCCCGGCCCATCGTCATCGATCACACATCGCTCGCCCTGTTCGACCGCATCCCCGACCGCTACATCCGGGCGGCGCGCGAACTGCGCACGATCTACTTTGACAAGTCAGTAGGGGCAAATATCGACAGCGGCCTGGATTGTCTGCAATACCCGTCGGCCAACGCCGCGCCGATTGGCTGCAAACGGCCCGATCCGGTGACCGGCAACTCCACCGGCCTGGTAGCCAACTCCAAATACGACCGCAGCAAGTGGCGCTATCAATGGTGGCCCCAGCGCGGGTGCAGCGCGTGGTATGAGTTGGTGTCCTGCTTCATCGCGCAGGCCGGGCCGATTGTCGGTCAGTACGATGTGCTGTCGTTTCAGTTCAGCTACGGCGAGGTGGGGGCCGGCTCGACCATCGCAGACAAGTCAGCCGGCTTTTTTGCCAACAACAAAGCCGTCAACGACATCTACGACTACGAAGCGTTCGCGGCCCGCTATCCCGGCAAGCAGTTCATCCTGTGGACGACCAGTCTGTCGCGCGGCGTGGGCACTGCCGAGTCAACCGACTTTAACAACCAGATGCGCGCCTATGCGCGGGCCAACAACAAGATCCTGTTCGATGTGGCGGACATCGAGGCGCACGATCCGGCCGGCAAGCCATGCTTCGACAACCGCGACGGCGCGCGCTACTGCGAGCCGAACAATGCCACCAAGTGCGAGAACTTTCCCGACGACAAGTTCAGCTACCCGGCCATCTGCCCGAACTACACCACAGAAATGAACGCCGGCCATCTGAACAGCATGGGCAAGGTGCGCCTGGCCAAGGCGTTCTGGGTCCTAATGGCGCAGGTGGCCGGCTGGACGCCTTGACAGTTCATGCGCAACCAAAGCGGTTCTCAATTCAACAGCTAGCGCTCGCGCTTCATGCGCTCCACTTCGGCGTGGTCGAGGCGTGGCCCCGCGCGCCCCTCGATACCCAGCGCCCGGCGTTGCGCGTCTCGCCAGCGTTCCAATCGCTCGGCCACTGTTGCTTCGTATCCCACTCCACTGGGCGTGTAGAACGTCATGCCGGCAATCTCGCGCGGCAGATAGTTCTGGGGCGCCCAATGCTCCTCGAAAGCGTGCGGGTACACGTAGCCCTTGCCGTGGCCCAGACCCTTTGCGTCGCGGTTGGCATCTTTCAGGTGATCGGGCACTTCGCCGGCGCCCTCACGTTCAATCTGAGCGCGCGCATTGAAGTAATGCGTCGCTGTGTTGGACTTGGGGGCAGTGGCCAGAAACAAGGTCGCCTCGACCAGCGGAAAGATGCCCTCGGGCATGCCCACCCAGTCCAGCGCCTGTGACGCGGCGGCGGCCACCACCAGCCCCATCGGCTCGGCCAGGCCGATATCCTCGCCGGCCAGAATGAGCAGCCGGCGCATGATGAAGCGGGGATCTTCGCCGGCGTACACCATCTTGGCCAGCCAGTACAGCGCGGCGTCGGGATCGCTGCCGCGCACACTTTTGATGAACGCGCTGATCGTGTCGTAATGCGCATCGCCTTCCTTGTCGTACAGGATTGCCCGGCGCTGGATGCTGTCCTGCGCTACGGCCAGATCGATATGCGCCACGCCATCGGGGCCGGGTGGTGTCGATTCGACTGCCAGTTCAAGCGCGTTCAGCGCATTGCGGGCGTCACCGCCGGCCACACGCGCCAGGTGCGCCAGCGCGTCTTCGTCGATTGCGATTTTGCGCGCGCCATAGCCGCGCTCGGTGTCGGCCAGCGCGCGCCGCATCAGCTCCAGCACCTGTGCCTCGGTCAGCACGTTGAGATGGAACAGCCGCGAGCGCGAGATAAGCGCACTGTTCACTTCAAAGTACGGGTTCTCGGTGGTGGCGCCAATCAGAATGATGGTGCCGTCTTCGACATGCGGCAACAGGGCATCCTGCTGGGCTTTGTTGAAGCGGTGGATTTCATCGATCAGCAGAATAGTGCGCCGGCGGTACAGCTTGCGGCGCTCGCGGGCTTCGGCCACTACGCGGCGGATATCGGCCACGCCGGCCATCACGGCGTTGAGCGTCTCGAAATGGCTCTGCGTGCGGTTGGAGATAATGCGCGCCAGCGTGGTCTTGCCTGTGCCGGGTGGACCCCAGAAAATGATGGACGAAAACAGACGGTCAGATTCGATAGCGCGGCGCAGCAGTTTGCCCGGCCCGATGATCTCCTCCTGACCGATAAATTCATCCAGGGTGCGCGGGCGCATGCGATCTGCCAGCGGCGCTTCGCGTTTGGCGCGCTCTGCCGCGGCGTTATCGAACAAATCCACAGCCATGCAAAGCATGATACACGTTTGCCCACGCGCGCAGACGTGCGCGGCGGGGCCGGGTTCGACAGGCTCACCCAGCCGCGTCGGCGCGACCCCTCGCCCGAAAAACAGGCCGAATGTCACTAGCGATCAGGATGGTCAGCGCATAGAAACATCATGTGCAGGTTGCCCGGCCTGACATTGCGAACGCCACCCGCGTTGGCGCGCGACATCGCGCCGGGCGCGCAAATCAGGAGAGAATCGTGCTTGCCGTTTTCGATGTCCCGGTGAAAACCAGCGCCCAGAATTTGGAGCGCGTGTTAAAGGCCGGCCTGCCGATGTTACTGGTGTTCGAGACGCCAGACTGTGAACACTGCCGGGCCATGATTCCAACGCTCGAAGAGCTGGCGCGCGCTTACGTCGGTCAGGCGCTGATCGTACGTGTAGAGAATGTGAGGGACGGCGCGCTGATGGAACGCTATCGCGTGACGCGCGTGCCGACCCTGGTGTTTTGGCGCGCCGGCCGCGAACAAGCGCGCATCGAAGGCGCAGTTAACATCGAAGCGGTGCGCGCGCATCTGGAATACCTGCTCGAACGCGCGCCCAAACCCACCCCCGTCAGCGGCCCCAGCGGACTGTTGAAAAGCGAACCGCCGGCTGGCACGACAGGCGGCCGGGAGAGCGCCGATCCTGCAGGCAGTGTGATGATCGTCACCGACGACACGTTCGAGACGCGCGTCTTGCAATCTCCCCTGCCGGTGCTGGTGGATTTCTGGGCGCCGTGGTGCGGCCCGTGTCGCACGGTGTCGCCGCTGGTTGAAGAGATCGCGCGCGAATATGCCGGGCAGTTGCGCGTGGCCAAAGTCAACACCGATGAGAATCCACGCTGGGCCGGCCGGCTCAGCATCATGGGCATCCCCACCCTGATCCTCTTCAAGCGCGGGCGCGAGGCCGATCGCATTGTCGGCGCTGCGCCCAAATCCGTGCTGACACAGCGGGTCGAGCGGTTGTTGAACTCAGACTGAGAGCGGCTGAACGTTTGGCAATAGCGCCTCGACCTGGGCGCGCTCGAACATGGCCGCACCCGGCTGCAAGGTGTTGGCCGCGCCGGCTGCAATGCCCAGACGCAATGCGTCGCGCAACGACCAGCCCTGCTCCAATCCCCACGCCAGGCCGGCGAACAGCGAATCACCGCTGCCCACCGGGAACATGCCACCTGTGTCTGGCGCAGCCCAGCCAACCGTCTGACCCTCTGCATCGAGACCCACTGCGCCCAGCTTGCCCAGTGTGATGAGCACGGCCTGTGCGCCGCGCTGCTGCAACGCGCGCGCTGCGCGCAATGCATCGGCCGGCGTCTCCACCGCGTGTTCGACCAGATCCGCGGCTTCGTGCTGGTTGATCTTGACCAGTTCAGGCGTCATTTGCAGCGCGGCGTCCAGTTGCGGCCCGTAGGTATCGAGCCAGGCCGGAATGCCGGCGGCATGCGCGCCGGCCACGATGTCGCACAGGGCATGTGGCGGCGCGCCGGGCAGAAAACCACCGCACACAGCCAATGCGCCGGCGCGTGGGGCCGCCTGCGCCACGTGCGCCGCGATGCGCGCCCAGTCGTCTGCGTCGATGCGCGGGCCGTTCTCGTATACCTCGGTGATGATGCCGTTGCTGGCGTCCACGATGTCAAGGCATACGCGGGTCTGGCCGGCCACCCACACCGGATCGCTGACAATGCCCTCGGCCTCGGCCAGATCGCGCACCATCTGGCCGATGTGGCCGGCCAGCGGGCCGGCACCCACGCATTGACCGCCCAGGCAGCGCAGGGCGCGGGCAAAGTTGTAGCCCTTGCCGCCGGCCTGCTGGCGCATGTCGGTTGTGCGAAAAGTGCGGCCCACCTCGAAATGCGGAAACACCACCGTCTTGTCGAGCGCGGGATGGGGGATGAACACAAGCAGCATGGCGGGATTGTCGATGGACGGGGGACGATTGTCAATTGACGATCAGGTGAATTGACGATTCTGAAGCGGCAACTGCTCAACCGGGCGACTGCGGACTTCGTCCGCGCAGTCGCAACAACGGAAGGTAAAGCCGCCTTCGCGGGTTGGGGACGAGTCGGTGCAGGCCGACTCCGGCCTGTTATAGGCGCGGTTTCGACCGCCAGCCTGAGCATCAGAAGCACACGGCCGGCCTATAATCCGACCGACCACAACAAGCGGCGCCGGCAGCCTCGACACGCTCAGCTACCAGCGCGGCGAGATGAAATCCCATGTCCCAATCTCAACCCCAACCCTCCGACAAACTGTATTCGTTGTTGTTGAAAGGCGGCCGCGTCATCGATCCGAAGAACGGCATCGATGGCGCGCGCGATGTGGCCGTCGCCGGCGACACGATCGCGGCAGTCGCGCCCGACATCGACCCGGCGCAAGCGGCCAGCGTCGTGGATGTGGCGGGCTACATTGTCACCCCCGGCATCCTCGACATTCACGTGCATGTGTATCACACCCGCGCGCCCGAAGGCGATCCCGAAGGCTTGAGCGTGCTGGCCGATGGTCACTCTTTCCGCAGCGGCGTGACCACGATGGTGGACACCGGCACGGCCGGCGCGCGCCATCTGCGCCATTTCAAACACACCGTCATCGACCGGGCCAAAACGCGCATCTTTGCCTACGTCAACATCGTAGACCAGGGTATGCTCGGCGACTTCGAGCAGGACCCGCGCAACTTTGACCCGGAACTGGCCGCATCGGCCGTGCTGGCTTACCCCGATATTTGCGTGGGCGTCAAGGCGGCCCA
>DAOUDB010000215.1:0-2573 GCA_034431495.1 Thermoflexales bacterium | reverse complement strand
GAGTTGCCGCCGAACCAGATCGAGGCGGGGATGTACGACGGCAGAAGCTGGATGCCGCACTTTTGCAGCGAGCTGACAAACACAGCGCCCCATGTCTGGCGGACTGGCGCGTTGGTCGTGGTGAAGCGCAACGCCAGTGGTTCGCGGTTGGCGTTCACGCGAATGGCTGCGCCCTCGGGCAATGTCCAGCCGGCTTCATCCAGCAACTGGCCGGCCTTTTCCACATCGTATGGGTAGTCCACGATGTTGGCGTTCGGATCGACATTCTTGGCGTACCACACGGAATCCTTCGGGATGAAGGTATCCATGAACAGCTTGCTGCGTTCTTCCTCCGGCAGGTAGCCATACACCGAGCCGATCAGGGCGCTGCGATCTGTGCAGTGCGCAATCGCCTGGCGCACACGAATATCGCTCAGGATCGGGTGCGGAGTCGTCCATTCGGCCACTTCGGGGGCGGCCACGGTAACTTCAACGACTTTCTCAACGACCTTTTCGACTTCCTTCGTCTCGACGACGACCTCCGTCTCTTTCACAACGACGGTCTGTACAACTGGCGTGCCTGCTGGGCCACCACAAGCGGCCAAAATCATGCTGGTCGCAGCAGTCAGTCCCAAGACAGCAGACAGTTTCTTGGTAATCATATAAACCTCTCCTCCTTGAATAGCGAGTGCTCGTGTAACGTTCGACTGAGAGTTGGACAATTTGCAGAATCACAGGGCATCGGATTGATCCGCCGCCTGGCCTCACCTCCTTAAAGGAACGCCAAAAAAAACGGGCAGTCACGCTGAAACACCCTTGATGTGGGATGCCGCTGCTCACAGCCCGCCATACGTAGATCCGGGATCACTGGTTTAACAATTATCGTTAACCAGGGCGTATTGTCAAGGATGGCCCGGCGCCGTGCTCACGACTCTGCCGCCGGGCCCAGCCGGCCTAGTCAGTTAAGATGCGGCTTGATCTTTGCCAACAGTCGCTCTTTTGGCATGTAGCCGACCAGCCGTTCAACCGGCTGGCCATCCTTGAACAGGATGAGCGTCGGAATGCTCATCACGCCGTACTTCATCGCCGTGTTCGCATTGGAATCGACATCCAGCTTGCCGACAGTCAGCTTGCCGCTGTGCTCATCCGCAATCTGCTCTACGATCGGGCCGATCATTTTGCATGGGCCGCACCATTCCGCCCAGAAGTCGACCAGTACGACGCCTTGCGCCTTCTCCACCTTGGTCTCGAAGTCTCCATCCGTCACTACAATTGTGTTAGCCATGCTGTGTATTCACTCCTTAGCTTGTGCAATCTGCTCACAGAATCTCAATCCGCCGGCACGTATCTGGCCCTCGGCGCGTGTCGCGCCCGGCCCAGCGTGCAGGAGGATAATGGTACCGTAGTCTTTCGTCAAGATTCAGCCCACGTGGCAGGTCATGCCTGCGGCGCGTCCTGCGCGTGCGTCGTGGCCGCCAGGCGCTCTGCCTCATCCATCAGGCGCTGCAATTCATCGAACCCGACCTGCCAGAACCCGGCATCGTGAATGTCCACGCCCACGAGCGCTAGTTGCTCCGCCGGCGATAGGCTGCCCCCCGATTCCAACAGCGCGGTGTAGCGCGGCACGAACGAGGCGCCCTCGCGCCGATATTTCCCATACAGCGCCAGCACCAGCAACTCGCCAAACGAATAGGCGTAGCAGTAGAAGGGGGTGTTGATGAAGTGCGGAATGTACGACCATCCCCATTCATACCCCTTTGTCAGCGACACCGCCTCGCCGTAGTACGGCGCATTGGCTTGCAGCCACAGATCACCGATCTGAGCGGCGCTCAGCCGGCCTTTTGCCCGCGCCGCATACGCCAGTTGCTCGAAGCGGGTCAACACCGTCTGTCGGAACAGCGTGGCAAAGCTGTCTTCCAGCTTGCTGGCAATGAGCGCCAGCCGCTTGCGCGGGTCGCTCAGCCCGGCCAGCAAATCCTCGAACACCAGCATCTCGGCGAACACACTGGCCGTTTCCGCCACCGGCAGGCTCATATAAAAGTTGAACAGCGTCTGCTTGCGGCTCAGATAGAAGTGAATGCCGTGGCCAAGCTCATGCGCCACCGTCATCACGTCGCGCAAATCGTCGGTGTAATTGCACAGGATGTAGGGGTGCGCCGAAGGTGACACGCCGGCGCAGAACGCCCCGCCGCGTTTGCCGTTGCGCGGGTCGGCGTCGATCCAGCGCGCCTCGAAGAATTGTTGGGCGATGTCCGCAAAGGCCGGCGAAAAGCGCCCCAGCGCCCGCAGGATGACCTCGCGCGCCTCGCCGAACATCACCCGTTCCTTCACTTTGAGCAACGGCGCATACTGGTCGTATAGCTCCAGCTTCGGCAAGCCCAGCAGCCGGGCCTTCAGCGCAAAGTAACGGTGCGCCAGCGGATAGTTGCGCTCCACCACGTCCATCATCGTCTGCACTGCGCCGGCATCGATCTCGTTCGCCAGGTGTCGTGGCGCCATGGGATCGTCATACTTGCGCAGCCGGTTGGTCACCAGGTGATCCTGAAAGCGCGTGTCGTAGATGAAAGCCAGCACTTGACCTTGTGACTGCAACG
>DAOUDB010000214.1:0-9699 GCA_034431495.1 Thermoflexales bacterium | reverse complement strand
CTGGTCTATTGGGGGTTTCGCAGCGCCTCGCTCGACGATTTTGACTCGTACAATTTCGCCCGCGCCCTGACAGAGTTTGCCCCGGCGCGCTTTCAGCCCCATCCGCCCGGCTACGTGTTGTATGTGTGGCTTGGCAAGGCTGCGCTGGCGATCGCCGGCGACGCGCGGCTGGCCCTGGTCTCGCTGAGCGTTGTGAGTGCGGCGCTGGCCTGCGGTCTGGTCTTTGCAGTGGTGAGCGGCCTGACTCATGTGCGGACGGCGCTGTCGGTTGCGCTGCTCATGGCTCCTACACCGTTGCTCTGGCTGAATGCAGACAAAGCGCTCTCGGATGCGCCCGCATTGCTGGCGCAGACGGTGTGCTTTGCCGGCATCGCGCTGGCCATCAGGCGCCGATGGCCGGCCTGGCTGCCGGGGCTGCTGCTTGGCATCTGCGCCGGCTTCAGGCCGCAGACGGTCATTGGTCTGGGTGTTGCCTGCGTTCTCGCATGGCTCTGGCTTCGCCTGAGCGCGCGCCGATGGTTGATCGCGTTGGGCGCCGTTGGAGTGGGAGCGCTAACGTGGCTGATGCCGACGCTGGCGGCGTTCGACTGGAGCCTCGACGCGATGCTGGCATACTTCCGTGGCGCGACGGCGTTTGTGGCCGGCCAGGAATCGCTGTTTGTTGTTGCCGTTACCCCCGAAACGATCACAGCCCGTTGGCAGGCGGTGTGGGAGTGGGGGAGCCGGGCGGTATTTGGTCCGTTGCCCGATGCGGCGCGCACGGCGCTCGGCATCGGCGCGCTGATCCTGGCGCTGGTCGGCAGCTTGAATGTGCGCCCTCGTCGCGCCGGCGACACCCGGCCCATCCTGATCGCCCTGTGCTGGGGTTGGCTGCTTCCGCAGGCCGCGCTGCACATCCTGTTTCTCAACCCGGAGCTGACGCGCTATGCGCTGGCGATGCTGGTCCCGGCAGCGATTCTGGCGGCCAACGGGTTGGAGACCCTGGCTCGCGCGCTGCCGGCGCGGGCGCGCTGGTTGCCGGCCGGCGTGTCGATGGTCTTCGCCGCGATCGTGGGCGCGCAGGCGCTGCCATTGGCCCATACCTTGCACACTGTCCCGGCGCCGCCCGATCAACTGGCGGCGGCGATCGCTGGACGCTTTCGACCAGATAACACGCTGATTGTGGCGCGCCAATCGTATAACGCGCTGGCTTGGCTTTTGCCGGCGTGGGATGTGCGTTTTGCAGATGCCTATAGCCCCGATGTGCTGGCTCGGGATATCTCCGACACTTCCGCGGCGTATGTCGTCATTGCCGACCCGGAGTCGTTGCAGCCGGGCGAGGCGTTTGTCGAGATCGACGTGCTTTCATTTGCGCGCGATCCGCAGGTTCACGCCAAGCACGCGCAGGTGACGGCAAATGTATATGGCTGTGTGGACTCCCTGGTCGCCCGCGATTTCGCGCTGCCTTCCGATGGCATCGTGCGCATGGGCACGCCGCAGGATGGCAAGTTTGCGCTGGCCGGCTGGCATCGGCGCGAGCTGGTGGGTGGCGTGCCGGCGCGCTGGATGGGCGCAGACGCAGAAGCCTCATTGCGCGTGCTGCTGCCTTTGGCCAATCTGCGTCTCACGATTCGCCTGATGTCGTATCCGTCGGCGCAGACGCTGACGGCCCTATGCGAGGACGAGCCGCTCGGAGAAGCGGCTGTGGCGCAAACCTGGAGCGAGGTGACGTTCGACGTGCCGGCCAGTTGCGCCAGATCGGGCCGGCCTTCCATCATCACCCTGCGCCCTTCTCGCCGGGCCGCGCCGGCGGACAGCGGCGCATCTTCAGATCAGCGCTCGTTGAGCGTGGCCGTGACGCTGGTCGAGCTTGCGCCACGCTGAGAGTTGCGCTCACCCATCTGGTGTAGACCCAGACCGCGCCCGACTCTATCTCAGACCTGTCTGCGCGGGAGTAGAATACGGCCCGTTTGCCCTATACCATCCTGTTCCTGAATCAGGCGACACATGTCATCTCTGCGCGATTTCTATCTGATCGACCCGACGTTTACGTTGTTCAACAATGGCTCTGTCGGCACTGTGCCGCGCCCCGTGCTCGAAGCGCTGATTCGTTTCGAGCAGGAGATGGAGTTCCACCCCGGCAAGTTCTTTGGACTGATTGGCCCGCGCATGACCGAAGCGCGCCAGCAGGTGGCCGAGTATCTCGGCGCGACGCCCGACAATCTTTCCTTTGTGGTCAACACGACCATGGGGCTGAACTATCCCATTCGCAGCCTGCAACTCGGCCCCGGCGACGAAGTTCTGTCCACCGATCACGAATACGGCGCGCTCAACAATGCCTGGCGTTACATGGCAAAGCAGCGCGGCTTCACGTACATCAACCATCCCATTCGCGTGCCGATGACCACGCGCGAGGCGTTTGTTGACAATCTGTGGGAGGCGGTCACGCCGCGCACAAAAGTAATCTTCCTCAGCCACATCACATCGCCGACGGCGCTGATCTGGCCGGTAGATCTGGTATGTGCCCGCGCGCGGCGTGAAGGCATCATGACCATTGTCGATGGCGCGCATGCGCCCGGCCAGATCCCGCTCAAACTGGACGAGATCGGCGCGGATTTCTATGTGGGCAACCTGCACAAGTGGGCGTGCTCACCCAAAGGCACGGCCATCCTGTGCGCACGGCCCGAGGTGCAACATCTCATTGACCCGCTCATTATCGGTTGGCCGTGGCGCGACGAGCCACCCGATGCGAAGCACTTCCTTGAGTATGTAGAAGGATTGGGCACGCGCGATATGTGCGGCTTTCTGGCTGTGCCTGAAGCGCTGCGCTTCATGCGTGAACACAACTGGGACGAAGTGCGCGCCGCGTGCCATGATCTTGCCGCCCAGGCTCAACGCAGGCTGTGCGAGATGACCGGCCGGCCTCCGCTTCATCCTGTCGATGACACAAGCTGGTTCTCTCAGATGTGCCTTGCGCCACTCCCTGACACAGACCTGGGTCAGTTGGGCAGCCGGCTATATGAACGCCATCGCATCGAAACAGCTATGTCGGGCTGGAACGGCCACAAAGCGATTCGCATTTCTGTGCAGGCTTACCTGGGCCAGGCCGATATCGACCGGCTGATCGATGCCATTCGTCAGGAAACCTGCTGACATCCTCAACTTTCAATCCTCAAACACTATGTCTCTTGCTGATCTTTTCCTGCTCGATCCCGACGTTGTCTTTTTCAACCATGGCTCGTTTGGCGCGACGCCGCGCCCGGTGTTCGAGAGCTACCAGCACTGGCAGCGCGAACTGGAGCGCCAGCCTGTGCATTTCATTCAGCGCCGGCTGAGGCCGGCTTTGCAGGATGCCCGTGCGGCGCTAGCGGCCTTTCTTCATACCAGCGTCGGTAATGTCGTGTTCGTCACCAACGCGACGCTGGGCATGAACATCGTCATCCGCAGCCTGGAGCTGGGGCCGGGTGACGAAGTGCTGACCACCGACCAGGAGTACGGCGCGATCAATAACACGTGGAGCTACATGGCCCGCAAGCGCGGGTTCCGCTACATCAACCAGCATGTGCCGTTTCCGGCCACCACCCGCGAGGATTTCCTAGAGGCGTTGTGGCAGGGCGTGACGCCGCGCACGAAGGTGATCTCGATCAGCCATATCACCTCGCCGACGGCGTTCATTCTGCCGGTTGAGGAAATATGCCGGCGCGCGCGCGAGGCCGGCATCCTCACCGTGATCGACGGCGCGCACGCGCCCGGCCAGATACCGCTAGACCTCGACGCCCTCGGTGCAGACTACTACACCGGCAACTGCCACAAGTGGATGTGCGCGCCCAAAGGCTCCGCTTTCCTCTATGTGCATCCCGATCGCCAGCGCGACCTGGAGCCGCTGATCGTCAGCCACGGTTGGCGCAAGGCGGCCGACGACCCGACGCACTTCGCGGAGTGGCATCAGTTTCAGGGCACGCGCGACTGCGCGCCATTCCTCGCCGTGCCCGACGCGATTCGTTTCCAGGAGGAGCATCGCTGGGATCAGGTGCGCGCCGAGTGCCACGCACTGGCCGGCTACGCCAAAGCCCGCATCCTCGAGCAGTTCGACCTTGAGCCGCTTCAGCCTGAGACACCCACGTGGTACGCGCAGATGGTTGTAATTCCGCTGCCGAAGCAAGATGCCGGCAACGTTTACCAACGGCTGCTGGACGATTACCGCATCGAGGCGCCGATCTTCCCGGTGCAGGAGCACCCGCTCACGCGCCTGTCGATCCAGGCCTATAACACGCGCGAGCAGGTTGACTATTTCGTCGAGGCGCTCAAGGCTATCTATGGCAACGGCCACACAGCCGGAGGCTGATGGCCGGCCTCATCGCGCGCGACTCGCTATCTGTCATCTGACCACTGACTACTCCTACGGATATAGCCGATAAATTGTGCGCGGGAATGGAATGGCCTCGCGGATGTGCTCGGTTCCGCAGATCCACGTCACTGTGCGCTCGACGCCGAGGCCAAACCCGCTGTGTGGCACACTGCCAAACTTGCGCAACTCGATGTACCACTTATAGGCTTCTTCCGGCAGCCCCTGGTCGTGGATGCGTTTGAGCAGCAGGTCGGGGTCGCTGATGCGCTCGCTGCCGCCGATGATTTCGCCGTAACCTTCCGGCGCCAGCAGGTCGGCGCTTTTGCACACTTCGGGCCGGCCCGGGTAAGGCTCCATGTAAAACGCTTTCACGGCAGATGGGAAGCCGGTGACGAAAAGCGGTTTGTCGTACAGCTGCGTCAATGCCGTCTCGTGCGGCGCGCCGAAGTCCATGCCCCACGTGATGTCCAGAAGTTGCTTTTGCTCCGGGTCTGCGGCCTGCGCCTGCAACGCCTTGATTTTGGCGACGGCGTCGTCGTAGGTGATGCGCGGGAAGGGCGGCGCGATGTGCGTCAGTTTGGCCGGGTCGCGCCCCAGCACTTTCAGCTCATTCTGATTCTCGGCCAGCACGGTCTGCACGATGTGGCTGACCATCTGCTCTTCGATTTCCAGAAGCTGATCGAGGTCGCAGAAGGCGATTTCCGGCTCGACCATCCAGAACTCGGTGAGGTGCCGGCGGGTCTTGCTTTTCTCGGCGCGGAAGGTTGGGCCGAAGCAGTACACCTTGCCAAACGCGAAGATGTTGGCCTCGTTGTAGAGCTGGCCGGTTTGCGCCAGGTACGCCTTGTCGTCAAAGTAATCGACCTCAAACAAGTTGGTGGTGCCCTCGGCTGCGGATGGGGTCAAAATGGGCGTGCTCATCTCTACGTAGCCGTTGCTGTCGAGCCAGCCCCGGATGGCGCGCATGACCGTGGCGCGCACGCGCAACAGCGCCCACTGCTTTGTCGAGCGAATCCACAGATGGCGGTTGTCCATCAGGAATTCGACGCCATGCTCTTTGGGCGTGATGGGGTAGTCCTCGGCGCGCTGGGCGATCTGCAGCGACTTGACCCCGATTTCGTAGCCACCCGGCACGCCCGGCGCGCGCGGGTCGGCCCGCACCTCGCCGGTGACGATCAGCGATGATTCCTGCGGCAGATGCAGCGCGGCTTCGAACGTGGCTTCATCCACGTCGCGCTTGAACACGACGGCCTGGCAGATGCCGGTGCCGTCGCGCACCTGCATGAACACGAGCTTGCCCTTGTCGGTGCGGTTGTAGAGCCAGCCTTTGAGGGTGACGGTTTGGCCGACATGCTGGTTGAGGTTGCGGATGGTGGTGTCCATGTCGGCCAGTATACGCGCGAGCAGGGCAAGCCCGGCGGCTTGCCCTACCTGACTGCGACCCGCGCTAATACGCTCCCAGTTCGCGCAACCGGGCGTCGCTGATGCCAAAGTGATGCGCGATCTCGTGTAATAGGACGCGTCGCACCATCGCTCGCGTATCGTCGATGGTGCGGCAGCGCATCAGAATGGCGTTCTGATAGAGGCTGATCTTGTCCGGCGGCACAAGCTGGTAGCCGCGCGTGCGGCGCGTGAGCGGCACGCCGTGATAGAAGCCCAGCAACTGGGCCGGGTGCTCCACACCGGCCAGCCGCATCACATGTTCATCGGCCCACGGCTCGACCACCACCTCCACGTTGTTGGCAAACTCGCGAAAGTCCGGCGGCAGATTGTCCCAGGCTTCGGCAACCAGTTGCTCGAACGCGGCGTCAGCGTCGGTCATCTTGCGCGCCTGCCTATGCGCCCGCTCACGTGCTTGCTCCCGGCAGGTTCCAACTGCGCACCAGCTCGGTGACGGCGGCGCGGGTTGCCTCGCTGCCAAAGCCCCACGCCAGCAGGGTGAAGTAGTCGCCCCACATGTTGGCGCCGAACGCCGGCTTGTTGGCGTACAGCTCGATGAAGCCGGCCCCGGCCACCAGCACCAGCGCGATGGCCATGCTGCCGAGGGTGAAGAATCGCAGGCGCCATTGCGCGCGATCGGCGGCCTGTTCCGGCGCCAGCGCCCGGGCGGTGGGCGGCGGGCTGACCAACGCAAATGCGCTGCCGGAAAGGGCACTCTTGGACACTGCGCCACCGTCGCGGCCGCGGGCCGGCTGGCGCTGCGTCAGGTCTGCGATGATGGCTTCGGCCTCGGCGCGCACGGCGTCGTAGCCGGTCTTGTCGCCCGGCGCGAGGGAATGGAATCGCTCGTTCAGCGCGTCCACCTTTTGCTGCGCGGCCGGCCCGCCGGCGGTGTTGAGCAGGGGCGCCAGCAACTCGTCGATGCGCGCAAACAAGCCGGCCAGCGCGAGGTAATCGTTGATCTGTTGCGCCAGCGGTTCGAGCTTGCGACGTAATTCATCCGGCCCGCTCAGGTCGGGCGCTTCCTGAACCGCCTGATCCAGGGCGGCTTTGATTGCGCGAATATAGGCGCTCTCCGCATCGGACACACTGCCGACCTTGCGCGCAAGTTGCTCGTGGTAGGCGAGTTGGGTCTGCCAGTCGTCGCGGCCCTTGCGCCACTTGTCGAGCAGCGCTTCGGCGTCCTCGATCAGCTTGCCGGCTTCATCCCACTTCTCTGCCCGCAACAGCGCTTCGGCGTCGATGAGCAGGCTGTCGATTCGTTTGCGGAATGGCGCGCCGAGGTCGCTCTCGGTTTGCGCGCGGGCGCGGAAGCGCCCGATCTTCACCAGCGCGTTGTCGCGCGGCCTGCCCCGCGAGCGATACCACGACACGCCCCAGCCCAGCGCCACGCCGGCCAGCAGCACCACGAACGGCGCAAGCGGCGGATCTTTGACAGTGACCGACACGGGCACTGTGACGGTGCTGCCCGGCGCGCTGACGATCAGCGTGCCCTTGAACTCGCCGCTGGGGGCGCTGCTCAGGTCGAACCGGAGCGGCACGGCCAGCAGACCGCTGCTGCCGATCGCGTCGTCTGGCAGGGAGACCTGAATGGCGCCGGCCGGCAGCACGGTCGAGCCGTCGGCGTTGAGCAGGTCGAGTGTCACGATCTGCACGCCGGTGACGGGTTCACTTGCGCGCAGCAACAGCGTGCGCCTTTCGATTACGCCGCGCGTCGCCATCACCGTGACTGGATCGGCGGAAATGGGTGTGACAGCTGTTTGCGCAGCGGCGCGCCTGTCAGTCCCGATGGCCGAGATGAGAACGAGCGCAATGGCGAGCAGAACAACAAGCCTGCGAATGAAGTTCATGTTAGCCCTCCGCTGAATGACGACACACCGCACAGAATACACTGAAATTGCCTGGGCACGTCACAGACCTGCCTCTACTGGATGGCCGGCTGGTTGCGCGCGGATCGCAAATCCAACACGATCATGTCGCCCAGTCCCTCGGCGCGGACAGTTGGCTCCTGAACAAGGCCGCCGTTCTCGCGGTTCCAACGCTTCACCTGGCCCACCGTGTACGTGGCCAGGTCGTTCACGGTGACGAAGCCTTTGCCGGCGGCATCGGCTTTGCCGGTCAGCCCTTCCAGCAGGAAGTAGGTGAATATGCCGTGCTCCAGTTTGTCGCGCTCGAGCGCCTTCTGCTGAGATGTGCTGCCGGCGATCAACGCGAATCCCTCGGCCTGATCGTAGGCGTAACGGATGAACTCGCTGTCGGTCACGTCGCGCCCGATATCCACGCCTGTGTGACAGGCGTCGAGAATCAGCACGCGCCGGCGGGCCTGACTGGCGCGCATTTGCCGCTCGACCTCCGCCAGCGACAACGCCTGCCGGGCGGCGCTCAGCCGGCGCGCTTCGGGTGGCAACAAGTATGGCTGGCCCTCGATCAGGATACCGTGGCCGGAGAAGTACACCAGCAGCAAGTCGTCGCGCCCGGCGGTCTGGCACATACGGGCCAGCTCTTCCTCGATGTTGTTGCGCGTGGGTTGATGGGTGGGCCGGCTGTCTTCGCTGTGCAGCGTCACCACGCTATAGCCGGCCTTCTGCAGCGTGTCGGCCAGTGTCTCGGCGTCGTTGACGCAGAAGCGCAGCGATGCGATGTTGCCATCCACATAGTTGTTCACACCGATCAGCAGCGCCCAGCGGCTGGCGATCGGGCCGGGCGGTTCGGCAGATGGCCGGGTCGAACTGCCGCCGCGCGCGCCGGCATCCGTGTCGCTTCGAGGC
The DNA here is from genome assembly GCA_034431495.1 of Thermoflexales bacterium. Taxonomy (GTDB): domain Bacteria; phylum Chloroflexota; class Anaerolineae; order J036; family Brachytrichaceae; genus Roseilinea. The sequence continues at coordinate 1,164 of DAOUDB010000214.1, read as the reverse complement.
AACGACAGTTCCAGCGCCACGGTCTCGCGCAACGCCTGCAAATCGGCATGCAGGGCGTCGCTCGGATCATAGCGGTCCCGCAGCGCGGCGATGAAGTAGGGCAGCGCAGACTCTCCGTTGCTGAGGCGTTTGCCGAGCAGATATGCGATGAGCAACGAGGCGCGCTCTGCCGGCGAGTCGCCAGCCGGCACGCCGTTTCTGAACGGCGCCAGCTCATGGGTGATGAACACGCTGCGCAGCGCGTTGTCGCTCGCAAACGCATCGGACTCGGCAAAAGTGGCGCGGCAGTGATTGACGAGCGTCTGTGACAGACGAAGCGGTATGGATTGACTCGACATCTGCATTCTCCAATGCAAACGACCGGCCCGGGCAGGCTCGTCGTCACGCCGCGCTGGCCGGGCGGGCACGTATGACGCGGATACGTTGCTGGCGGCTGGCCAGCAGCCCAAACTCGTCAGAGCGCACTTCCACGGTGATCGACAACTGTCCGGCTCTGCGCGTTGCCAGACGATAGGTCAGCTCCACCCGATCGCCGCGCCGGGCCAGCCGGCGCGTGATGCTGGACTCGCTGAGTGTGTCGAAATCGGGCACTACGATGTCCACATGGACGACATCCTCGCCATCCAGGTCAGCACGGGGCGGGGTAGGCGGCGGCGCTGCTTGTGATTGCTGAGCGAAACTGCCCGATCGGGCTGGAGGCCGGCCATAATCGCTGGTGCTCGACACGATGGCGACGACTTCGAACGCCTCGCCAACCAAAACCCGGTCAGGCGCGCGCAGGTCCAGCGTTGTCAATGGTCTCTGGCCACGCAAGGCACGGCGCAGGCGGTCTGTCAGTATTGCCACATCATCCACATCTGCCGCGATGTAGCCCGACTTCTCCTGAAGCGCCAGCGCGCGTTCGGCGATGTCCAACGCGCCGGCCAGATCGCCGATTTGTTCCCGGGTCTGGGCCAGACCGGCCAGACCGGCAATCTCGCCTTCCGTGTCTGCGTGCGATTCACTCAGTCCGACTGCCTGTTGATAGAGGTCGATGGCGCGCTTGGGATCGCCGAGTTGTCGATAGGCCAGGCCTAGGTTGCGCAGCGCGCCGGCGGCTGCGCGCTGGTCGCCGGCCAGACGACACAACTCCAGCGCCTGTTGCAGCGGCTCAAGGGCGCGTTC
>DAOUDB010000213.1:0-2171 GCA_034431495.1 Thermoflexales bacterium | reverse complement strand
CGCTGTTGCAGGCAGCGCAGCGCCGGGCCGATCTGCGGCTCATCTTTTTGTGGCGTGGCGTCGTGTTTGATGAGATGATGCAACGGGTCAGGGCGCTGGGTCTGGAGGAGCGAGTCTGTGTGTTGAACGAACGAGTGGACGTGAATGAAGCGCTGGCCGGCGCCAGCGCGAGCGTCGTGCTGGCGACGCGCGGCGATGTGGTGAAGGCGTATCCGCACTCGCTGCTGGAATCGCTGGCGGCCGGCAAGCCGGTTCTGGTCAACCGCGTCATCCCGATGGCGAATTGGGTGGAGCGGAGCAGGCTGGGAATAGTGATCAACGAAGTGGACGCCGATCATGTGCTGCGCGCGGTTGCCAGCCTGGAAAATCAGCCGGCGCGCTGGCAGGCCGGCAGGTTGCGAGCCTTCGTACAAGGTCAAACCACGCGCTTTCTGACCGATCATCGACAGGTGTACGAGCGGGCGACTGGGCAAGAGGCAAAAGGATAGGAGAGGCCGTGCGCATTCTGTTTGTGCCCCATGCCTACTATCCCTCCAGGGGCGGCTCTCAATGGCTGGCTCAGGCGCTGGCCGAGCGTCTGGCAATGGCCGGTGACGAGCCAACGGTCTTCACAACCGACGCATATTCCTGCAAGCTGTTTATCGATGCCCGCCAGCCTCGCCTGCCTGCCGGGGATGTTGCGCTCAATGGGGTGCGCGTGCGTCGTTTCTCGGTGTTCAATCGTCTGACAGGGTTGCGTCTGAACGTGGCTCGGGTAGCCTACAAGCTGCGTTTGCCTGGCCAGGACTGGCTGCGTGGTCTGTACTTTGGGCCGATTGTGCCCGGCTTAAGAGCATCCATTGCGCGCGAGCCGGCCGATGTGATCGTGGCAAATTCCTTTCCGATGATCCACATGTACGACGCGCTGGCTGCCGGTCAGATCAGCCGACGGCCGGTTGTGTTCATCGGGGCAGTGCATCCAACAGACAGATGGGGTTACGATCTACCGCGCATGTACCGCGCGATCAGCCAAGCGCAGGCATATATCGCCCAGAGCGAGTACGAGCGTGAATTTCTGGCGTCGCGCTGCCCCGATGCGCGCATGTATCTGATTGGCGGGGGCGTGGACAGTGCGTTGTTTGACACGCCTGAGTTTGGAGGGCGTTTCCGGCAACAACAGGGCTGGAGTGCGGATGATCTCGTGATTGGCATGGTGGGCCGCATGACCGCCTACAAACGCCCGGACTTGATGCTGGCCGCATTGCCGGCCATCTGGCGGGAACTGCCGCAGGCGCGTTTGTTGCTGGCAGGAGCCGGCACACACGAGACGGCAACGCTGCAAACACTCATCCGGTCTTTGGCGTGCCCGGAGCGCGTGACGATCATCCCGGACTTTGAGGAGCAGGATAAGCCGGCTATCTTTTCGGCAGCCGATATCATTGTGCATCTGTCGGAGCGCGAATCGTTCGGGATCGTAATTGTGGAGGGATGGGCAGCCGGCAAGCCGGTGATTGGCGCGCGCGCCGGCGCTTCGGCGAGTGTGATCACCGATGGCGAGGATGGCGTGCTGGTTCAATATGGCGATGCGGCGGATCTGGCGCGCGCTGTCATCGCGCTCGGCAACTCGGCGATGACGCGACAGACATTGGGCCGCGCGGGCCAGGATAAAGCGCGCCGGCTGTATGACTGGCAGGTAGTGGTTTCGCGTTATCGCAGCTTATTCAGCGCGCTGGTAGCGAGCGGAGACAGATGAAGCCGGCCCACTGGTTTCTGCCCTATGACCTGTATGAGCGACACGAGGTTGTGGCGCGGTTGATTGCCGCGCATGGAACGCGAGGCCGGCGCGTGCTGGATGTGGGCGGGCGTGTCGGGCTGCTGAAGCGATTTACAGCGTGCTGGGTGGTCAGTGTGAATGTGGATGGCAGCGGCGATGTGCGCTATGGCGGCGAAACCTTTCCCTTTGCCGCCGGCACATTTGACATCGTGGCTGCCATCGACACGCTGGAGCATATTCCGCGTGAACAACGCGCAGGCTTCATTGGCGAGTGCATGCGGGTAAGCAAACATGCGGTGATCGTTGCCGCGCCTTTCGGCAGCCCTGGCCATACCGAGGCTGAGGCTCGTCTGAACGAACTGTTCGAGAGGCTGACAGGCAAGGCGCACCGGTATTTGAGTGAGCATCTCCTGTACGG
>DAOUDB010000212.1:0-6698 GCA_034431495.1 Thermoflexales bacterium | reverse complement strand
ACGCCCTTCAGCTCCACCCCGCAAGCAACGTACTGCTCGACAGTCATGTGCGGGAACAGCGCAGAGGATTGAAAGACGGTATTGACATTGCGCTGAAACGGTGGCGTCAACCCCATGATCTTGCTATCGATGAGGATTTGGCCGCTGGTTGGGCGTTCGAAACCGGCGATCATGCGCAGGCAGGTTGTTTTGCCGCACCCAGACGGTCCTAATAAAGAGAAGAACTCATTGTGACGGATGGACATTGAGACGTGATCCACAGCGGCCATCGTGCCGTACAGCTTGACCACATCCCGCAGCTCAACCGCGAAGTCATTGCGGATCAAATCCGGCGCCAATGCAGAGACCTCCACATCAGAGAGCGTGAATACCACGCTCAACAACTTCGCAGCCCCGGATTCAAGGTAACCCAGGAATTTTGGGGACAGCGCCGGGCGCGATTATACGCGCAAAGATGGAAAGGAGGACAGAGAAAACAAACAAGAACGCCAGAGATCAACGAATCTGTTGTCTGTGTTCTGCTGTCTGTGATCTGTCATCGGCCATCTGTTTGTCGCAACAGGCCGCGCCGGCGGTACACCTCGGCTGCCTCGCGCACCCAGCGACCTGTTTGAACGGCGCCGTATGTGCGTTCCAGTTGCGCCGCCAATGCGATCAACTCATCGTACGCGCGCCGGCCGGGCCGCAGCGCCTCGTACATGCGCAGCAGCTCATCGTTGGGCACGGCAGTCAATTCGGCTGCGCGCGCCAGATTGTCGGCCAGTTGCGCGTAGCCGGCCTGCCGGGCGATCTCGGCCTGCGCGCGCAGCGTCTCCGCGCTGATCTGCAAATCTGCAACGCTGAGTTCGCCGGCCTGTAGCGCATCCGGCACGATCTCTGCCAGCGGCTTCCTGCTGACGGCACTCACCCGCTCAGCGGCATTCTCGCTCAACGGATAGGCATTCCCCATACGCGCTCCTGCTCTCCTTACCCTCAACCCTCAACTCTCAACCTTCAACCCTCAATGGTCAATCCCAAATCCAAAATCGTCACACGTCCGGCTCCCAGTCGAACCACAATTCAGTCGGCGGCTGTTCGCGCACCGCTTCGGTCTCGTGCCGGTGCAGCAACGTCGTCTTAACGATCAACCTCAGCCGCGCCCAGTTGTCCACCTGCACCGGCACGGGCGTGACGATCATCCCCCTGGCATAGCGCGCCGCGTTCTGGCCGATTTGCTCGTAAGTGCGCAACGTCAGGCTGGGGGACTGGGGAAACAATTCCAGGTTGTGCAGGCGGGGCAAGCCGCGCTTCTGGATCATGGCCGTGCCGCGCGATTGCAGGCCGATGGCAATGCCCGACCCGCTCAACTGCGCGCCGGCATGAGCGATAGCGGCCAGATCGGAGCTGTGATACACCTTGACTACGCGGCCAAACAAGCCCTCTTTGGCGATGCCGGTCAAAATGGCGGCCAGCACGTCGTCGTGCGCAAGCCCGCCGATGGTGCGCGTGAGCGCAACCCCAAACGCCGGCCCAACAGCCACCACCACTTCGGGTTGTGTCAAAACGCGCGCCGGCCCGATCTCGCGCAGCGTTGACAGTGGCTGGCCGATGTTGCTGTCGATAAAATCGCGCGGCGAGCGGGCCTGTGGCACGCGCTGAATCTCGTGCCAGCGCGCCCCTGCGACGCGATAGCCGCTGCCCGGGCCGCGATAGTCGTTGGGGGTGTTGATCGCGCTACGCACACGAAAGCGCGCGGGTCCATCGCGTTGTGACACAAAAATGGCCGAAGGTTGCAGATAGTCGCCGGCCACGCGCTGCCGGCCCATCTCCAGCACATTCGCGGCAATGTCGTCGAAGCCGCGTTGTTGCAACGCGCGCGCGACATCAAGCATCGTGACTGCGCTGTTCAGAAAGCGGTCCGCAGCGGCCAGGTCGGCAGCGACATCGCGGGCCGGCATGTCGTCGCTACTGTGGCCGGTCGCGGCAGCCTCGACTTCTTCATCGGTTATCGCCGGAAGTCCTAATTCCGCGAACACGGCCTGAATCGCTTGCGCCGCCCGGCGGCGAACAGCCAGCGTGTCATCTTCGTTGACCGGGCGCAGGCCGGCGTCGAGTTGCATGTCGCGTTGCAGGATATTCCAGTCGTCGAAATCCTCGGCGTCGAAATTGCCGCCGCCGAACAGGTTGTCGCGGCGCGGCACGGCGCTGTAGCCAGAGGTGATGAAGTCTGTGCCGGGGATCAGTTGCAACATCAGCTTGGCCGTTTTGCGGATGGCCGAGTGTGAAGCCAGCGCGTCGTTGCCAGAGGCGACCTCCAGGCCGAGCATGGCCGCAAGCAGATTTTCAGCCAACACCGCGCGCACGCCGCCCGGCAATGATTCAGGCAGCGCGATGCAGGAGATCGACCCGTTTTGAACCCCCTGGCTGCCGGCGCCGCGTGTCACCATCAGGCAACGCGCTTCCAGATACAACATCGAGCATCCCTCAGCATGCCCCATCAACGCTTCTGACCCTGTGCCTGAAGTAAAGCGAATCTTGACCCCGCGCGACGCATAGGCCGCAGCCAGGAACGCCTTTGACCACGGGGTGTCGTCGCCATCGACAAAGGCGCGCTCTGTGCCATAGACAGACAGTGTTTCAGCGTAACTGGTCAATCCTTTCAGCGCCAGGCGCAGGCCGAGCGACTCTTCGACCGAGCACTGGGTGAGCGCGCCGCCGGCCCCGGTTTGCGCGCCGATCAAAATGGAGAGCGCGTTGAACGGCGCATAGCGCGCAATGCCAACGGTTGTTTCGATCTCGGCAAAGCCGCGCAGAGCTGCCTCGGCAGCATCGGCAGCCAGCAGGGCGGGATGATGCCGCCGATTGGTGACATGGGCTTGATTGGCCGGCGCAGCGCGCTGGCGCATTTTGGCCAGCCCCATCATCATCTCCAACACGTTCATGTGTGAGACGATCTCCACCAGTTTGGCCGGCGTGCAGCCGCCGGCCAGGCGCTGAATGCGCTCGCGCGGGACGTTGATATCCACCAGCATGCGTGCTATGTCCAACGACGGCGTTGCCATCGCTTGCTCGGCCACAGACACGTCCAGGCCATGATCGGCGATGAAGAGATCGAGCGCGTCGAATTGCGCGCGCGTCTTGCCGTCCATCTCGATGACGCGCCCTTGCGCGATGCGCAGGCTGGGGCGGGGATCGTGTGGGCTGTTGGCGACAGCCAGGCCGGCTTCGGGCCACGGCTCGACATACGTCTCTTTGTTGATGTCGCGCTCGGCAAGCAGGGCGAATCGTTTGGATTGGGTCATCTGTCGTCACCGCGGTAATCCGCTGAGATACACGGGTCTGCAACCAGATTGAGGCCGATTATCCACGGCGGGCTGTGGCGCGCGCGAGCCATCACTGCAAGAGAAGTCGGCGCGCCGGCGCCGGCTGCCGGGTCGGCGCTGCTTCATGGTCGAGCCGCGCCTCGCCCAGCAAACGAGAGCGATAGGACCAGGTGTCTTCGTCCCACGCGGCGCACGTGAGCAGCAACAAAACGCGGCCATCGCGGCGATAGATGGATTTGACATCGCCGGGTTGCAGGAGAGATTGGCGCATCACTCGGTAGCGCCATTCACGGCCGTCGCGGGCGTGCAAGACAACCAGCGCGCCGGGGCGCAGACTGCCCAGACCATAGAAAGGTCCGTGCTGATCGCCCTCCAGCGTGACATGGCCGGCAATCACCATCGCCAGCTCATCTCCGGGCCGGCAACCGGTTGTTTCCAGCAGCCCTACTTCATGCGCGCCGAGTCTCGCCTCGTCCCAGGCGCCATTCACGATGGGCAATGGTGTCAGCGGGACAGCAGCCAGACCCAATGCCGGTATGGCCAGGCGGACTGCGTCCGCGCTCTCGGGCGCGGAAAGCGGCGCGAAGCCCGATGCTGCCGGCGTCAGCGCCAGCAGGGCGAGACACAATCCGGCGCACAGACGTGAGCCGTTCATCTGCGCCCTGTTCCGGGCAATTGGCCCGGCACGATCAGCGTGCGAGTCGTGTTCGACTGTGTCACGCCACGGCTGCTGGCGAGCGACGCGGTGTTGAGCAGTGTGTCCGGCGGGCGGGCGCGATCACTGACACGGGCTGTGATCTGGATCGTGACGCGCTCGCCAGGCCCCATGTCGCCGAGCGTCAGCGTCCAGGTGTTGGCCGCCGGATCGAAGCTGAACGTTCCGCGCGGCACGCTGGCGCTCAGATAATTCACCAACGGCGACAGTGTGTCGCCGACGATCACCTGGCTGATCGCCACCAGATTAGGATTGATGACATCAATGGTGAAGATGTTGATGTCGCCTACCTGCGCCTGTTCCAGATTGACCTGCTTGTTGATGTAAGGGTCGAGCAGGATGGGTTGGGTCGTTGCCGTCGCAGGCGGCAGGGGCGTCTCGGTATGCGCCGGTGTCGGCGTGCTTGTCGAGGGAGGGGTGGGCGTCTCGGTCTGCGTCGGACTTGGGGTCTGAGTAGGCGTCTCGGTGGGCGTCGGACGTGGGGTCTGAGTGGGCGTCTCGGTGGGCGTCGGGGTATCGGTCGGGGTGGGGGTCTCGGTGAAGCCGGCCGGCAGCGCGGGCAACACGGGGGCGGACTGGCCGGCCAGCGCCATCATGACCGCGGCAGCCAGGGACAGTGTCACAACCAGAACCAGGGCGGACTTGAATTTGCTCATGGACACGTTTCTCCTGTGTTGAGGTGCACCGCTTAGCGGTGGATCACGGGTAGAACAAGATTGCGTGTTGCCCAACGCTGAGTCGGCGCCAGGGCCGGATCACCCAGCAAGACATAGGTGTCGAGCAGGTCGAGGAACAACCCGCCGGCGGCCAGATTGAACAGGCCGGCCCAGGCGGCGTCGCCAACGCGCCCGCCATTCAGCCAGACGGGAACAAACCCGGCGCCAAGCGCCTGATGTCCGGCTGACAGCGTCAGGCCAGTGCTGCCCCATGTCGCAACAGCGCCTTGATCAACAGCGCGCAGCATCGTCTCATCGAGCGCATCCTGCAATTCGTGAAAGCGGCCGGTGTAACACGTCAGGCTGATGACAACCGGCAGGCCGGCAGCGGGCGACAAGCCGCTGACATCATCGCGATGAAACAGGCGCTCGACCGCCCACTGACGCGGGGATGCATGGCCGGCGTAGGCAATCAGACGCGCGCGATGCCACTGCTCGAGCAGGATGGCGCGCGTGGCGGTGAAAACAGCCGGCGAGGTCATGGCGGCTGTCACCGTCAGGATGTGCGCGGGAGCAAGGCCGGCCAGCGTCTGCGCCATGAGCGGGAAGTTGCCGGCAATATCAGCGTCATCGGCCACGAACAAAGCGCGACGATCCGCCGGGGTAAGCAGGGCATCCTCGTAAGCCAGCGTTTTGCTCACCAGCGAGCGCGTCTCTGTGAGGGTGCGAACGGGCCAGCGGCCCAGGACGATATCTGGCAGCGTGTCATCGCCATCGACTGTCACGAAGCGATTATCGGCCGCCGTTTCACCCAGCAGCGGGTCAACATCGGCAAGCAGGGGTGGCAGCAACGTCGGCGGAGAGCCGGCAAGGTACTGGCGCGGGTCGAGCGAACCATCGCCCACCAGCAGCACATAGGCCGGGCGCGTCTCGCTTGAGGCAGCCGCATGGTAACGCGCGGCGAGATAAGCGCGGATGGCCCAGGGGTCCATCCGGCCATCCCCATAGTGGTCATAGAGCGCCTGGGTGGTTTGTGTCACCACCAGAAATCCTTGCGCCTGGCGGCGGCTGACAAGGGGCGCAAGGGCCGGCAACAGATCGGCATGGGCTATCAAGTGGTAATTGCCCTGGGCCGGGTTCGGCGGGGCCGGGGGCCGCACACGCGCTGGCGCGTCAGGGGCTGCAAATGCGGCATACTGACGGGGAAGCCCGCTGGCCGGATCGCCAAAACGCGCGCCCAGAGTTGAGCCGGAGCCGGCTTCGGATGCCAGCGGGACTGTCTGCCAGTCGTTCAGCAAGAGCGGGGAAAGAGGCGTGGTCACATCCAGCAGATAGGCCGGGACAAAAGGCAGCGCATAAGCGCGGCGCTGCGACTGGCCCTGATGTGTCGCGCCTGCCTGCGGCGCGGCGCTGGTTGCGCGCAGACCCACGGCGTCGATCCATGCGCCTTCCACGGCGATGCCGGGCAGGCCCGGCAACGTGACACTCATCACGGATGATGCTGTTAGCAGGCCGGCCGTCACAGCAAAAGTGGCCGTGACAGCCTGCCTGCCATCCCACAGCGATTCGCCCAGCACGACACCATTCAACCAGACCTGCGCGCGATGGTCGGGCGATGGCGGAGGATCGGTAAACCCGGCCAGCCAGAGGGTGAGACTGGCCGGCGCGCTGAGATCGAGGCCGGCGGTATTCAGCGCATGGGACCAGGTCTCGCCTCGACGCACGGCAGCCCAGGCCCAGCGATCGCCATCGCGCAGCAGCGGGGGACGGCAACCGCAATCGGGGGTGTACAGCAGATTGCGCTCGTCCAGACGGACGCTGCGCAGTGAACCGACCGGCAACTGGCCGGGAGAAGCAGCGCTCGCAAGCATGGGCGGGGGCGGCTCGTTTGTGATCTCCAGGACCCAGGTGTCGTGATTGGCATAGCGGCTGAAGCGCGGCGCGGCATAGAACAGCCAGCGCTCGCCCGGCTCGAACAGCGCATCGTCATCCCCCTCCCACAGCATCGGCGCCAGCGCGTTGCCC
>DAOUDB010000211.1:0-12525 GCA_034431495.1 Thermoflexales bacterium | reverse complement strand
CGCCGCCTTGTGTGAACTGCACAGCAACCGGCTAGACGCCGCAATCCGTCAGTGCCGCCAGCGGTGACGGTCACAAATCTGCGCTACACCCTCAGACAGAAAAGGGCCACGCAAGGGCCATAAGCCGGTAAAATCCTTGCCATGAGCCGCCCCGGCGAGTCCGATTCGTTCCGCGCCGAAGTCCTGGAGTTGCGCACAGAGATCATGCTCAAAGGCGTGCTGCCTCCGCTGGCAATTGCCGGGTGGCTGGGAATGGCGCTGGCAATCACCCTGTTCCAGACCGAAAGCCTGCGTATGCCGACGGCGCTGGCGTTTGCGGTCATGTTGCTACTGGCCTTTGCCAGCGGCTATCTGGTATGGTCCGGCCACAATCGTGCCGCGTTGAGGGTGTGTAGTTGGGCACTGGTCGCGCTGGCGCCGCTGATGACAGTTGCCAGTCAAGGCGCCATCTCTCTGATATGGGCGTGCGCCACATGCATTGTCGCCACGATCCTGAACGGCCCGCGCGCCGGCTGGGCCGCTGTCCTTGTTTCGGCCGGGCTGGGTGGTCTGATCTTTGCCACGCGGCCAGACATAGCGCCCGGCGCGCTCCTGACGCTGACAGTCGCTCTGTCGGCCTGCCTGGTGTTCGTCACCCATGTTGCCACGCGCTCGCTGCTACGCGCCATGCGCCGGCTAAACGAGGGGTTCGAGACTGCTCTGACTCAGGCCGACCAGTTGCGTGAGCAAGGCGCTGAACTGGCGCTGGCGATGAAATCGCTCAACCAGACCAGCTTTGCGTTGGCCCGGGCCAACGAGCAAATGGAGATGATGATCCAGTTTGCAGAGGAGGCCCGGCGCTCCAAGCAGGAGTTCGCCGCCAACATCAGCCACGAGTTGCGCACCCCCCTCAACCTCATCATCGGCTTCAGCGAGGTCATCCTGTATGCGCCGTCCACCTATTACGCCGACCACCTGCCGCCCAAGCTGCTGGCCGATATCCACACCATCCACCGCAACGCACAGCACTTGCTGAAGCTGGTCAACGACATCCTGGACTTGAGCCAGATGGACGTGAATTACATGACCATCGTGCGCGAGCCCATGCATATCGAGGAGGTCGCGCGCGCCGCATTGGCCGACTTCGAACCGCTGATCCGGGCGCGCGGCCTGACACTGTCACTGGACATCGAAGCCGGCCTCCCGGAGATGTACGCTGACCGCACCCGCATCCGGCAGGTGTTGCTGAACCTGCTGAACAACGCCTTGCGCTTCACAGAACGGGGCGGGATCACGGTCAGGGCCAGAAGTCAGACAACAGACAACAGACAACAGACAACAAACGACAGAGAGCAGATGACGTATGTCGGCAGGCAGGGGGCACACGGCGCAGAAAGCGGCGCAGAAAGCGGCGCAGAAAGCGGTGCGGAAGCGTCGATCGGAAATTGCCAATCCGAAATTGTCGTCAGTGTGATCGACACCGGCCCCGGCATTGCAGAGTCTGACTGCCAGCGCATCTTCGAACCGTTCACTCAAGTGGATAGTTCCGCCCACCGCAAACACGGCGGCTCCGGCCTGGGCCTGACGATCAGCAAACGGTTTGTCGAGTTGCATGGGGGCCTCATGTGGGTTGAAAGCACGTTGGGCCAGGGGAGCGCCTTTCACTTCACCATCCCGGCCTCTGCGCCGACGCCGCTGGCCAAAACCACATGGACAACGCAGGCCATGCGCCGGCGCGAGATCGGCGCGCTGCTGGTGGTCGAACGAGTGCCACTACTGTCACGGCTGCTATCGCGCTATCTGTCAGGCATCTCCGTTGTGCCTGTCGAGAATCTGGAATCATTGACTGCCGCCGCCAAAGCCGCCTGCCCCGAAGTGGTCATCATCAACGAACCGTATGGAGAGTCCGGCCTGCCGCTCGCTCCCTGGCCGGCCGAATTGCGCCACACGCCGGTGCTGCGCTGCCAGGCCGCCGGGCCGTTGGCAGTGACGGCCGATCGCCCCGCACACAGTGGGCGGAACGGCGAGCACGGGATTGAGCGCATGGTGCTCAGCCTGCTCAAACCCATCGAACGAGAGCGGCTGTATGCGACCCTGGCCGAGATGACACAGAGGGTAGAACAAACCGGCGCACAGCCGGCGGATCGCCCCCTTCGCATCCTGGTGGTCGAAGATGACGAGGACGCGCTCAGACTGTTTGGCCGGCTGCTGCGTCTGGCGCCGGCCCAGGCCAGAGGCTCATTCAACGCCATCGTGCCGATCGAGTTGAACAGCGGCGAGGAGGCCATCGAATATCTGTGCGCTACGGGCGGCAAAGCCATCGACGCCGCGCTGCTGGACCTCAAGCTGGGCAGCATCACCGGCTTTGACGTGCTGCGCGAGATGGACCGCTACGAACACCTGAAGCAAGCGCCGGTATGCCTGACCACCGGCGGCGACATGACCGATCAGCCGCTCATTACCCCGTTTGTGACCATCAGCAAGCCCGACGGCCTGAACGCAAACGAACTGTTGCAGACCACGGCCGCCCTGTTGCAGGTGGTTGTGCCCGGCTTGAATGTCAGTCTGTCGATGCCGCCGCCCGCAACGATGTTGCCTGCAACGGGGACGCCGACTGAACCGTCACCGAACGGAGCGTTTCGATGAGCTGCGCGGCACTGTACGGCTTGGGCAACACGGCTGCCGCCCCCAGCGCGCGCGCCAGATCATAGCCCCGGATCACAGAACTGATCACCACCGGAATGTGCGCAGTCTCCGGATTGGCTTTGAACAGGCCCAGCAACTCCCAGCCATCATGCTCGGGCATCATGACATCGAGCAGAATGCAGGCCGGACGCAGCGCGATGGCATGTTTGAGCGCGTCGCCTGGCTCCCGCACCGAAACCAGATGGAATTCGCCGCTGCGCTCCAGGTATCGCTCCACCAGACCAATCGCGTCCACGTTGTCCTCGACCAGCAACACGCAGCGTGTTTCACTCAGTGGCAGGCGGATTTCGAGCACATCACACGCCGGCTCCCCCTCTCGAAACCTGACCGCCGCGCATACGTTCATGGCGCCGGCCAGTTGCCGAATGGTGGTCAACTCCTCATCCCCGGCTGGCGGAACATCGCCCGGCCGGAACAAGCGAAGCGCCACATCGTGGCCAAGCACATCCACGCGCGCCTGAAAATCTCGCCCGGACACGTCGTGGATGAGCCAGGTGAGCGCGCTGATGAGAAGCTGACGCGCCAGAATGCGATCGGCCTGCACGACGGGCAGAATTGGCGGCGCAATGAGCTGGATGCGCGTGTCCTGACGGCTCAACAGCGGCTCGACCACTTGCAGCGTCGCGCGCAGCAGATCGTCGATGCGGATGAATTCGCGGCTGGATGGCGCGAACTCGCCGGCGCCGCTGGCCGGATCCAGCATACGCTTGGGCGCAGCTCCGTCCTCCGGCGGCTCCAACAGCAGAGCCGCGGCGGTGTAGATGGCATTGTCCTGCGCGCGCTTGAAGTGGCGCACACTCATACCCAGTTCTGCGGCCGCCTCGGCCTGCGTCAGCCCCTGCGCATAGCGCAGATTGAGCGCGTGGTAGATGCGCCAGGCCGGCGAGTGCGGCGAAACGCTGGCCGGCGGGCGCAATTGTTTGATCGCTTGTTGCAGGGCCTCGTGCAGCGCGCGCCCGCCGGCGTACCGCCCAGCTACGCAGCTTGCGCGCGCGTGCCTGTCCAGAAACGCCAGGTCGAACATGTGCTCCAGCGCATCGTGAACCCATTTCACGAATTCGGGGGGCACACCAGCCGGCGAGGATGCTACATCCAGGTCAAAGGCGTTCGGATCAGTCATCTCATTCGATTGTGTCGCGCGATCAATCGTCAATCCCCAATCCAAAATCGTCAATCGGCTATCACCCTGATCTGGTTTTGCAGCGCGCCGATCTTCTCGATCTCCACCACGACCACATCGCCATCCTTCATCCAGAGTTTGGGATCGCGGCTCATGCCAACGCCGAACGGCGTGCCGGTGCTGATCAGGTCGCCCGGCTGGAGGGTCATGAACCGGCTGAGATGTGCGATCAGCGTGGCGCAACTGAAGATCATTTCTTTGGTGTTCGAGTCCTGCACCGGCTGTCCGTTCAGGAGGCAACGAATCGCCAGCGTCTGCGGGTCGGGGATGTCGTCGGCGGTCACAAGGGCCGGGCCGATCGGGCAGAAGCCGTCCAGCGTCTTGCCCAGCGTCCATTGCTTGCCGCCATCGGTCAATTGCACATCGCGCGCGCTCACATCGTTAACGCAGGTGTAGCCGCCGACGTATTGCAACGCTTCAGCCTCGCTGACGCGGTAGCAGGGCTTGCCGATGATGACGCCCAGCTCGGCCTCGTAGTCCACTTCGCGCGTGGCGTCGACGTGCCAGGTGATGGTGTCGCCAGGGTTGGCGAGCGCATTGGCAAACTTGGCAAAAATGACCGGGCGCGTGGGAACGGCAGCGCCGGTCTCGCGGCAGTGGTCCATGTAGTTTAAGCCGATGCAGATCAGGCTGCGCGGCGTGATCGGAGCGCGCAGGCGCAGGCTGTCGAGCGAGATGCGCTTCGCGCCGGGATTGGCCGCAATGCCGGCTGCGTGCTGCCGAGCCGTCGGCTCGATCATGATGCGCAACACATCGCCGGCGCCGCTCACGTCTATAACAGAGTCGCCATTCACCACTGCGCCGGTGCGCAGGCTGCCATTCTGCTCAAAGGTCACCAGTTTCATGCATGTCTCCTTGTGCGAGTAATCCCCTACAATTCAGTGTGCAGATTGTAGCTGCAAGCGCGGCCTACAATCGTCAATCGTCAATCGTCAATCGTCAATTGTGTGGAGAGGAACGAGAAAAATGATGATTCCCCCCGATTACGAAGCGCGCGTGTACGCCGGCGTCCTGGGCAAGATCATCGGCGTGTACCTGGGCCGGCCTTTCGAGGGCTGGAGCTACCAGCGCATCACGCGCGAACTGGGCGACGTGGACTACTACGTGAATGACCGCATCGCGCATCACCCGCCGCTCATCGTCACCGACGACGACATCAGCGGCACGTTCACCTTTGTGCGGGCGCTGGCCGACTATGCCGACGTGTTGCGCGGCAACCTGCGTGATATCACCCCGGCCATGATCGGGCAAACCTGGCTGAACTACCTGATCGAGCGGCAAACCGTTTTGTGGTGGGGTGGCATGGGCAACTCCACTGAACACACCGCCTACATGCGGCTGAAGCAGGGCATCCCGGCCCCGCGCAGCGGCTCGATGGCGTTGAACGGAAAAGTGGTCGCCGAGCAGATCGGCGCGCAAATCTTCATCGATGGCTGGGCGATGGTCGCGCCGGGCGATCCCGGCCTGGCAGTCGATCTGGCGCGCAAAGCGGCCAGTGTCAGCCACGACGGCGAGGCCATTTACGGCGCCCAGGTTCTGGCTGCGATGGAGGCGCTGGCGTTTGTCGAGCCGGATATGAACAGGCTGTTCGACGCCGGCATGTCCTTCATCCCCCACGATTCAGTCATCTATCGGCTGCTGGCCGACATCCGCAACTGGCGCGTCAAAGACAACGACTGGCGCGTGACACGCCAGCGCATCGAAGATCACTACGGATATGACAAATACGGCGGCAACTGTCACATGGTGCCCAACCATGGCGTGATTGCGCTGGCCCTGGCTTATGCCCCGGACGATTTTCAACAGGCTCTGCTGATCGCCAACACGTCCGGCTGGGACACCGACTGCAACGCCGGCAACGTGGGATGTCTGATGGGCATCAAGCTTGGATTGGCCGGCATCGACAACAGCCCGGTAGACTGGCGCGGGCCAGTGGCCGATCGCATGTACCTGCCCACCGCCGACGGCGGACGCGCCATCACCGACGCTGTGCAAGAAGCGTTGCGCATCAGCCGGATGGGGCGCGCGCTGGCCGGACAGACTGCCGGCCCGGCCTATACCTACCCCGCCCAGCGGTTCTCTTTCGAGCTGCCCGGCTCGGTGCAGGGCTTCCAGGTCGAGGGCGGAACAGCAACCCTCGAGAATGTCCCGCGCGCCAGCGCCACCGGCAAGCGCAGCCTGGCTGTGCGGATACAGAGCACAGAGCACAGAGCACAGACGACAGACGGGGTTTTCATTCACACAGCCACGTTCATGCCGCCCGACACGCTGAACATGCCCGGCTATGGCCTGATCGCCTCACCCACCCTCTACCCCGGCCAGACCATTCACGCCTGCGTATCGTCTGACATCGCCGCGTCGCTGCGTCTGTGCGTGCGCGTGTATGGCGCCAACGACACGCTGGAGACGATCCACAGCCGGGCTGTGGATCTGCGGGCGCACGAATCGACCTCGCTCGACTGGCGCCTGCACGACATCCCCGGCGGCTCGCCCATTGCCGAGGTAGGGTTGAACATCCAGTCGGCCACAGCCGGCACGGTATATCTCGACAACCTGACCTGGACCGGCGCGCCGGATGTGACCTTCACCCGGCCACCGCACAACGGCACAGTTTGGCAGCGCGCCTGGGTGAAGGCATGCAACGATGTCATGTTCGGGGGGGATAGCGCCATCCGGCTATGCCAGGATGCCGGCGCCGGCATGGGCCTGCTGATTCAAGGCGAACGCGAGTGGGCCGACTACACCGTGCGGGCGCGCATCACCCCGCATCTGGCGGCCTCGGCCGGCGTCGCCGCGTGTGTGCAGGGCCTGCAGCGCTATTACGCCCTGGTCTTGTGCGACGATCAGAAAGTGCGCCTGGTGAAGCGGCTGGAAGGGCTGCACCTGCTGAGCGAGGCACCCTTCGCCTGGCAACTCGACGAGGAATACGAACTGAGCCTGACCACGCAGGGCGACCGGGCGGATTGCATCCGGCTGATCGGCAAGCTGAACGGGCAGACGGTGGTCGATATGCGCGACACAATTCGCCCGTTCCTGTCTGGCGCGGTCGGGCTGGTGATCGAAAGCGGCCGGCTGGATTGCAACGAGGTAGCCGTGACGCCGGCTTATGGATGAGTTCGTCCCAACGGGCGCGCAGGTTCAGATGCACCTGCGCGCCCAGACCCGCTGACGTTTGCGGCGTGTCAGCTTGTTTTCGGGCCGGCATCGCGCGCGCCCCCCTCAAAGCGCCTAGACTGTATTCGGCTTTTGCCGGATGACAGACAACCCCGGTGGCCATACACTACCAGGCGCACGCAGCAACCGCAGATCGTGCTACCTGAGCATTTTCAACAGGAAAACATGTCAATGAACGCCGCCTCATCCTCAAACAATACGGTCATTTCGGTGGCCAATCTGGCCAAGTCGTTCGGCGCCGCCAAAGCGGTGCAGGACGTGAGTTTCGATGTTCATGCCGGCGAGATCTTCGGTCTGCTTGGCCCGAACGGCGCCGGCAAGACGACGTCGATCCGCATGATCCTGGACATTTTCAAGCCGGACAAGGGCACAGTGAGCGTGCTGGGCGGTCCAATGCGCGAAGACAAAAAAGCGCGCATTGGTTACCTGCCGGAAGAGCGCGGCCTGTACAAAGACCTGACTGTCGAGCAATGCGTGACGTATCTGGCCGAACTCAAAGGCGTCGCGCGAGCCGACATCAAAACGCGGGCAGCGCGGTTCTTCGAGCAATTCGACCTGACCGAGCACCGGCGCAAAAAGGTCAACGAGCTGAGCAAAGGCATGCAGCAGAAAGTGCAGATTATCAGCACGCTGATCCACAAGCCGGCCCTTGTCATCATCGACGAGCCGTTCAGCGGGCTGGACCCGGTCAACACGCGACTGGTGCAGGACTTGCTGCTAGAGCAGCGCGCGCAAGGCACGACGATCGTCATGTCCACCCACCTGATGTACCAGGTGGAAGAGATGTGCGACCGGCTGGTGCTCATCGACCACGGCAAGACGGTGCTGTACGGCGGAGTGGACGAAATCCGCCGCAGTCACGCAGATCGCGCCGTGCGCGTGGTGGCCAAAGGCGACTTGCCGGCCATCCCCGGCGTGATCGAGACCTCGCGCAAAGGCAACGCGCGCACCCTGGCGCTGCCGCACGGCATGGAGCCGCAGGAAGTGCTGCGCCACCTGGTGGCCGCCGATGTGCCGATCGAACAGTTCGAACTGGCCCTGCCCACCATGGACGACATCTTCGTCAAAGTGGTAGCCGGCGGGAAATAGTCAACACGCAACACGCAATACGCAGCACGTATTCCGTGTTGCGTATTTCGGGTCGAACAAGCATGAAGAAGATTTTCCTGATTGCCCTTCGTGAGTACGAGCGCCAGGTGGCGCGCAAGGCGTTCATCGGCGTGCTGTTGTTCCCGCTGTTCATCATCGCCATTGCGGTCGTGGTGGGATTCGTCTCGGCATCCAGCACCATACAGAGCGACCAGGGCGTGGTGGGCTATGTGGATCCCGGCAACGCCCTGGCGCGGGCCACGCATCCGCTGGCCGGCGCCGATAACACCTTTCAGAAATTCGACACGGTCGAGGCAGCGCAGACAGCGCTGGAACACAAACAGATCATCGCCTATTACGTGCTGGCCCCAGACTTCGCCATCTCGCGGCAAGCCGAGTTCCGCTACTGGCAGAACGAGCCGGGCAGTCGCGTGCGGCGCGCCTTCAACACCTTCGCGCGCTCGGCGCTGCTGGCCGACATACCGCCGGCAACAGCCACACGCCTGATGGAAGGCGCAACCTTCACCCAGACCACCTTCGACGGATCACGCACGTTCGACGAGAACAACATCATGTCGTTCGTGCTGCCGTTCGTCGCGGCGATCCTGTTCATCATCGCCCTGTTCAGCGGCGCGTCGTATCTCTTGCAGGCAGTGGTGGATGAAAAAGAAAACCGCACCATCGAGATCGTGGTGTCGTCTGTCACGCCCATGCAGTTGATGTCGGGCAAGGTGATCGGGCTGGCCGGGGTGGGGCTGACCCAGATCCTGGTCTGGCTGATCGGCGCAAGCGTGGCCGTGTTCCTGTTGCGCGACCGGCTGGAGTTCCTGCAGAGCATCACCATCGATCCCGGCTTCGTGGCGCTGGCATTCGTGCTATTCGTGTTGCAGTACCTGATCTATGGCGCGATCATGGCCGGCATCGGCTCCATTGTGGTCGACGCCAAGCAGGGCCAGTCGTATTCCACGCCCTTCACGCTGGGCGCCATGATCCCGTGGTTCTTCCTGACCGCCATTCTGTTCGACCCGAATGGGGCCGTGGCGGTCGCGCTCAGTTTGTTCCCAGTGTCGGCGCCGCTGACTTTGCTGGTGCGCTACAGCATGACCAGCATTCCGGCCTGGCAACTGATAGTTGCCATCGGCTTGCTGATCCTGACGGCAATCGGCGCCATGTGGCTGGCCGCGCGCATCTTCCGCATCGGCATGTTGCGCTTCGGCCAGCGCGTGAATCTGTCCGAGATCGCAGCCAACATCCGCTTCTGACCAATACGCAATACGGAATTCTTTCCCATGCGCAAAATACTCATCGTCATGCGCCACGAGTTTGTGACGCTCATTACCAAACCCTCCTTCTGGATCGCGCTGATCGGCGTACCCATTTTCATGGCCGTGATCATGGGCATCACCATTGTGTCGAGCACAGCAGCAACCGCCTCGGCCATCGCTGCGCGGCAGAACCGAAGCGACACGCAAGGTTACGTCGATCACAGTGGGATCATGCAGGCACTGCCGGAAGGGGCGAACCTGCGCGCGTACCCGGACGAAGCAAGCGCGCGAGCCGCGCTGGAAGCCGGCGACATCAGCGGCTACTTCGTGGTCTCACAGGACTACATCGAGACCGGCGCCGTGCAGTATGTGTCGAGAGAGTTCAACCCGATGGACTCGCCGACCGATGGGTTCGAGCAGGCGCTCAACTACAACCTGCTGGGCGGTGACGCCGCCCTGTTGTCAGCCTTCAACAACCCGGTATTGATCCGAACGGAAGTGGCTACCGCGCCCGCTGATGCCAAAGGTGGCGCCGGCGGCGCGCCCTTCCCGATCATCCCGATGGTGGTCGCCATCATGTTTTCGATTGTGCTGATCACGGCGGCCAGCTATCTGATGCAGTCCGTGACGACTGAGAAAGAGAGCCGCGTGATCGAGGTGCTGATGTCGTCGCTGACGCCGACGCAGATGCTGGCCGGCAAGGTGCTGGGACTGGGCCTGATCGGCCTGGCGCAGATGGCGCTGTGGCTGCTGTCGGGGCTGGCTGCGCTGCGCTTCATCCCGGCCGGCGCGTCGCTGGGTGTCGTGGATGGCGGCACGATCGTCGTGGCGCTGGTGTTCTTCGTGCTGGGCTATTTCATCTATGCCAGCCTGATGGCCGGGCTGGGCGCGCTGATGCCGGGCACGCGCGAGGCGGCACAGTACACCTTCTTCATCATCCTGCCGCTCTTTCTCCCGCTGTACCTCAACACGGCCATCAGCCTGGAGCCGGACGGCCCGTTAGCCGTCGTGCTGAGCCTGATTCCATTCAGCGCGCCGGTGGCCATGGTGATGCGCATGACGGCCACCGACGTGCCGGCATGGCAGATCATTCTGGCGCTGGTGTTACTGGCCGTGGCGGTGGTGGTGGTGATCACGCTCGCCGCGCGCGTGTTCCGCGCTCAGTCGTTGCTGCGCGGCGCCAAACCCAGCCTGCGCGAAATCGCCCTGGCGCTGAAGTAGCAGATCGCTGCAGTCGATATTGCGTATTTCTGCCTTCTGCCTATGAATCTTGTTCTCGGCGCGTATCTGCTCAGCGGGACACCGGGCTATCGGCAGGCCGGCATTCATCAGTACAGCCGGGCGTTGATCGAACAGTTGGCGGCCAATCCGAGCCGGCTACCCGGACCGCTCACGGTGCTGGTGAGTCCCACCGCGCGCGAACAACTGGCCGGCCTGCCGAAAGACGCGCCGGTCACCATTCATCCAGCCTCGCGCACTACCGAGAATCCCTGGCAGCGCATCTGGGTCGAACAAATCGAAACGCCGGCCATGCTGCGCCGCGTCGATGGGGCGCTGTATCACGGCCTGGCATTCGTCGCGCCGTTGCGCGCCCCCTGCCCGACCGTGATCACGGTTCACGATTTAAGCTTCATCACGCGGCCTGCAACGCACAAGCCGCTGAACCGCATCTATCTTGCCCTGTTCACACGCTGGTCGTGCCGGCGGGCCGCGCGCGTGATCGCAGTGAGCGACTGGACCCGGCGCGATGTGGTCAGCCGGCTGGACGTGGACCCGGCGCGCGTGGATGTGATTCCGCATGGCGTCCACCCGCGCTTCAGGCCGCTGCCACCCGATGAGGTCGCCACATTCAAGCGCGAGCACGACATCTCCGATCGGGCCATCTTCTTTCTAGGCAGTCTGGAGCCACGCAAGAATCTCGTCACACTCATCGAAGCGTTCGCGCTGCTCAGTGACCAGATGCCAGATGACAGACAACACGGAGATCACGAAGGCGCGCAGGCAAAGGCGCAATTGATT
Source organism: Thermoflexales bacterium (assembly GCA_034431495.1). GTDB lineage: Bacteria > Chloroflexota > Anaerolineae > J036 > Brachytrichaceae > Roseilinea. The sequence goes on along the minus strand of DAOUDB010000211.1, from coordinate 1,113 downwards.
ATCGGCGGAGCGCCGGGATGGAAGTATGAGCCGATCTTTGCGCGGGTGAAGGCGCTGGGTCTGGAGAGCCGGGTGCGCTTCGTGGGCCAGATCGCGCAGGATGCATTGCCGGCCTGGTACAACGCCTGCGCGGTGTTCGCATATCCGTCGTTGTACGAGGGGTTTGGCATGCCGGCGCTGGAGGCGATGGCGTGCGGGGCGCCGGTGATCGTGAGCAATGTGACATCGTTGCCGGAGGTGGTCGGTGAGGCCGGCATCCAACTTGACCCACTGGATGCGCGCGCGTGGGCCGAAGCGCTGGCCGGCGTATTGAGAGAGCCGGCCCGCCAGCAGCACATGCGCGCAGCGTCGTTGTGGCGCGCCGCGCAATTCACCTGGCAAGCAACCGCCGCGCGCACGATCGAGACCTATGCGCAAGCGTGGCAAGCGGGCGGGCAGCAGTCACACTCGTGATGACCAATGTCTGGATGTCTGGAGTGTGGAATTCACGCTTGCCTTTTCGGGTGAGTGTGGTATTATCTGCGCGCTGTCCCGATAAGGGGGCGTGGTGTAGCTGGCCTAACACGTGGCCCTGTCAAGGCCAAGACCGCGGGTTCGAATCCCGTCGCTCCCGTAAACGCCTGCTCTTTGCGAGCAGGCGTTTTTGCTTTTCAACCTGCGTCGGCGCGTTCCGCTTACATGGCTGCCCACAACCATCGGCCCCTTGAAGCAAAAGTCTCGCTGATCACACAAGCAGCTTGTAAGGTTTGAGCTGGACCACTGCGTAGAGAAGCCGGGCACGGTGAAGTGGACGAACCGTGTGGCCGGCTGCTTCGAGCGCATCCCGGCGACGAACGGGCAGACGATCTACCCCTGGGCCGGGAAGAGCCAGACCCTGCACATTAAAAAAGAAAGACCCTCTTGCGGGTTTGCGCCCTGCAAGAGGGTCTTTTCGCCTGATTGAAGCCTGGCGCGCCCGACAGGATATCTTGCCGGGCGCGCTGCGTTCGCACGATCAGTGATGCAGATCGAAGCGATCCAGGTTCATCACCTTGTTCCACGCCGCCACAAAGTCCTGCACGAACTTCTCCTCGTTGCCGGCGCAGGCGTACACCTCGGCCAACGCGCGCAGTT
>DAOUDB010000210.1:0-35202 GCA_034431495.1 Thermoflexales bacterium | reverse complement strand
CGCGCGGAAGTTGCCGTCGTACAGCAAGCGCCCCTTGTCGATGACAATGATGCGATCACACAACGCCGTCACGTCGGCCATGTAGTGGCTGGTAAGAATGACCGTGGCGCCATGCCGGCGGTTGTACTCGGCGACGAAGTCGCGGATGCGCGCCTGCATCGTCACGTCCAGGCCGATGGTTGGCTCATCGAGAAAGAGCACTTTGGGCCGGTGTAGCAACGCCGCTGCCAGTTCGCACTTCATGCGCTCGCCCAGCGACAACTTGCGCACCTGTTTCTTCATCAGCGGCCCCAGCTCGAGCAGGTCGTCCAGTTCCTTCAGGATGGCCTGGAAATCGGCCTTTGGCACTTCGTAGATGGCCTGGTTGACCAGAAACGTCTCCATGGGGGGCAGGTCCCACATCAGTTGCTGCTTCTGGCCCATCACCAGCGTGAACTGCTTCAGGTACTCGTTTTGTCGCCTGTGCGGCGTGAAACCGAGCACGCTCACCCGGCCACTGGTGGGATACAGCAACCCGGAGAGCACCTTGAGCGTGGTCGTCTTGCCGGCTCCATTCGGGCCAAGAAAACCCACCATCTCGCCGGCGTCGATGGTGAAGGACACATCCTCAACCGCCTTCACCGCGCGATACTTGCGAGCGACAAATGCGCGCAGGCTGCCGGCCAGACCAGGCTCTTTCTCGTGCACCTGATAGTGCTTGGACAGTCGGTCGACTTCGATTTGATGCGCCATGGTAGAAAACAATTAAAGGTCGAAGCAATAAGGACGAATCACTTCATCCCTCATCCTTCGACCTTCGGAAATGCCCCAAGAGAGACTCGAACTCCCGACCTTTTGGTCCGCAACCAAACGCGCTATCCACTGCGCCATTGGGGCGATGTCGCCAGTATACCACCATTTGCCGGATGCAATCCTTAAAAAAGCGATTTGGCGGCGCAAGATGGTTTCAATTCGCTGCGCGTCATGCGCTCGCGCGATGGTTGGCTGCGCTTACTCAGGATGTTACCCCGAACCATCAGCGTCCATATTTTGCCCAAATCCTGAAGAGACATGCGCGCTTTGAGGCAGCAAAGCCGGGAGGAATGTCACATGCCGAAGGTGACAAAGATCACATCTCAAAACAGGATTCAACGCTAGAATGCCTGCGCTTTGCGGCAACATAACCCGCAGAGATGGCGCGTAAAGCGGCAATGCCGCTGGGTTGTTTTCTGGGTTGTTTGAAATTTGGGATGTGAGGTGACAAGGCATGCTGGTGCCGCCGGCGTCTCATGACGCCAGACTCATTGACGAGCTTTTTCAGATCGTCTATGTCCTCTCGTTCATCGTCTTCATCATCGTCGAAGGGCTGATCGTCTTATCAGTGATCAAGTTTCGCCGGCGTCGCGCCGACGAAATGCCCAGCCAGGTGCATGGCAACACCGCCGCCGAGATCGGCTGGACTGTCGTGCCGGCTCTGGTGGTCGGCGTCATCTTCGGCTTCGCAGTGGACACGCTCGGCCGCATGACAGCGCGCGGCTCGCCGGCCATGCCACTCGCACATGTTCACAACATCAACGACAAGGAAGCGTTGCGGCGCATCGAAGAGGCCAAACAGGTTGACCTCGTCATCGAAGTTGTGGGCCGGCAGTGGGTGTGGCAATTCAAGTATCCCGGCGGCGGCGTGATGACCAACGAGACACTGATTGTGCCGGCCAACAAAACCATCCGCCTCGACATGACTACCGCCGATGTGATTCACGCCTGGTGGATGCCGGCCTTCGGACCAATGCTATACGTCAACCCCGGCGAGGTGTCCTATGTGTGGTTCAACATCCCGCCGGGCGAATACATTGGGCAATGCAACGTCTTCTGCGGGGTCGCGCACGCTCAGATGATCTCCAAAGTGCGCGCGCTGCCCGAAGACGAATACAACCAGTGGTATCAGGAACAGACGGCAGGTGTGTCCGGCCCGGTGGCTGCCGGCGATCCACAGCGCGGCAAGGACATCTTCATGAACCAGAACATCTGCTGGTCGTGCCATTCGATTGACGGCACAAAGGCGCAGGGCAAAGTCGCTCCACGCAGCCTGACCCGCTTCGCCACCTATGACACTATCGCAGAGGTCGTCCCCAATACAGCGGAAAATCTGCGCGCCTGGTTGCATGATCCACAAGCTATCAAGCCCGGCACAGCCATGCCCAACTTGAACCTCAAGCCACAAGACATTGAGGACCTGGTTGCGTATTTGCAAACCCTGAAGTGATTTTGGATTTTGGAATCTGACTTCTGAGCTATGGCAACTGTAAGCATTCCCGCCCGCACAGAGTACATGAAGCACGGCCTGGCCGGCTGGCTCGCAACGGTCGACCACAAGCGCATCGGCGTCATGTATCTCGCCTCGACCTTCGTGTTCTTCCTGCTGTCCGGCCTGATGGCGCTGGTGATTCGCCTGCAACTCGCCGCGCCCGGCTTGCAGATCGTCAACCAGGATCTGTACAACCAGCTCTTCACCATGCACGGGACCGGCATGATCTTCCTGTTCACCATCCCCTGCCTGGTCGGCTTCGCCAACTACTTTCTGCCCTTGCAGATCGGCGCGCGCGACGTGGCGTTTCCCCGCCTGAACGCGCTCAGCCTGTGGCTGCTGATCTTTGCCGGCCTCGTCATGGAAGGCGGCTTCGTCCTGGGCATCCTCGGCTTGCTGCCCGGCGGCGCGTCCAACGCCGCATGGACCGCCTACGTGCCGCTCTCCAACAAGCAGTTCTCGCCCCAGATCGGAATGGACATCTGGCTACTCGGCGTCGTCCTGCTAGGCATCTCCTCCACGCTCGGCGCAGTCAACTTCCTGGTGACCGCCTACACCATGCGCGCGCAGGGCATGACCACCTGGCGCATCCCGATGTTCGTGTGGTCGATGATCGTCACGGCCGCCATGGTGCTGCTGGCAACGCCGGTGCTGACAGCCGCGCTGGCCATGCTCATCGCAGACCGCAACTTCGCCACCCAGTTCTTCAACACCGCCAATGCCCGCCTGTGGCAGCACATGTTCTGGTTCTACTCGCACCCGGCGGTGTACATCATGATTCTGCCGGCCATGGGCATCGTGTCCGAAATCCTGCCGGTGTTCTCGCGCAAGCCCTTGTTCGGCCTCAAGGCAGTCGTGATCTCAACCATCCTCATCGGCCTGCTGGGTTTCAGCACCTGGGTGCATCACATGTTCGTCGCCGGCGTCGACCCCATTGTCGAGCGCTTCTTCATGCTCACCACCATGATCATCGCCGTGCCCACCGGCGTGAAGATGTTCAACTGGCTGTTCACCCTGTGGGGCGGCTCCATCAGCCTGAAGACGCCGCTGCTCATGTGCCTCGGCTTCCTCAGCACGTTCGTGATCGGCGGCATCACCGGCGTCATCCAGGCCCTCATCCCGCTCGACATGCAGGTGCACAACACCTATTGGGTGGTTGCCCACTTCCACTACGTGCTGTTCGGCGGCAGCGTGTTCGGCATCTTCGCCGGCTTCTACTACTGGCTGCCCAAGATCACCGGCCGCCTGCTCAACGACACACTTGGCAAGATCAACTTCGCATTGATGTGGGTTGGCTTCAACCTTACGTTCTTCCCCATGCACCTGCTCGGCTTGATGGGCATGCCACGCCGCATCGCCACATACACGGGCGACCGGGGCTGGGATCTGGGCAACTTGATTGCCACCATCGGCGCGTTCATGATCGCCACCTCGGTGTTGATCTTCATGGTCAACTTCATTCAGTCCCTGCGCCGAGGCGAGCCGGCCGGCAACGATCCCTGGGAAGGCAACACGCTTGAATGGACGACCACCTCACCGCCACCCGAGCACAATTTCGCCGTTCTGCCATCGGTGAACAGCGAAAGGCCGGTGCGCGATCTGCGCCTGGCTGCGGCCGGCCAACCTCCCGCTGCCTCACTCGAGCATTAGCGCCGCTTTTCACCATGACACAGCTGATCTTCGCGCTTCGCAGTCAGACAGACCGGCTCAGCGCGCTGCGCAAACTCACGCTGACCACAACCATCCTGACCTACTTTCTGATTGTGGTAGGCAACATCGTGCGCGTCACAGATTCGGGCCTGGGTTGCCCAGACTGGCCGCTGTGCTACGGCCAGGTAATCCCCATCCCCACACCCCACGCCATCATCGAAGTCTTCCATCGCGTGTTTGCCGGCGTTGTCAGCACGCTGATCGTGGGCCTGGCTGTCCTGAACTTTCGCTGGAAGACGAGCCAGGCCCTGATGCGCCTCAGCGCCGCGACGCTGGGGCTGCTTGCCATTCAGATCGTACTGGGCGCAGTGACAGTCTGGTCGCTGCTGCACACTGCCAGCGTGGCTGCGCATCTGGCAACCGGCATGGCGCTTGGCGGCTGCCTGACAACTATGACCATCCTGGCACACAGCGATGATCGAGGCCGGCGCGCAGCCAGCCACGCCACCCGCGCACTGCGCCGATCTCTTGCGCTAACTGCCGGCGTCATCTACTTGCTGCTCATCACCGGCGGGATTGTGGCCGGCAGCGGCGCTGCGCTGGCCTGCGGCGCGTCTTATCCGTTGTGCAACGGATCGTTGCTGCCAAATGGCGGGCCATTGGTCTTCGCGCAATGGCTGCATCGGGTCACGGCTGCCGGCGCGCTGATTCTGGCGCTATGGGCTGTGGCGCGGGTGCGTCGGGCTGCACACACTCACGTCGCCGCGCGCCCCTTGCTGATCCCGGCCTATGCGCTGATGGGCGGCATCCTGGCGCAAGCCACCATTGGCGCAGCGATGGTATGGACAGGCCGGCCGCCGGTGCTGGCCACACTGCACAACGCGGTGGCGGCTTTCACCTGGTTGAGCGCGCTGTCACTGGCAGTCATGGCTTTTCGGCTGCCCCTCGATCTGCCGGATCCGGCCCCGGTCGAGCCGGCCCGCTGGCGGCGCATCCTGAGCGACTACCTGGCGCTAACCAAGCCGCGCGTCATCTCCCTATTGCTGCTGACCACGTTGGCCGCCATGTTCATCACACCGGCCGGCCCCCCGGCCTGGTATCTGGTTTTCTGGACGATGATCGGAGGATATCTGATGGCGGGCGGAGCCAATGCGGTCAACATGGCTTACGATACCGACATCGATCGCGTGATGGGGCGCACCAGCTTCAGGCCGGTGCCCCAGGGTCGCGTGCCGGCGCGTAATGCCTACGTCTTGGGTTTTACATTGGCAGCCCTGGCGTTCACCATCCTCGTCCTGTTCGTCAACATCCTGACTGCAGTGCTGGCGCTGGCCGGCTTCGTGTACTACACCGTCATCTACACCCACTGGCTGAAGCGGCGCACGTGGCACAACATCGTAATCGGCGGAGGGGCCGGCGCGATTCCTGCGCTGGTTGGCTGGGCGGCAGCCAATGGGCAATTGACATGGCCGGCGCTCATGCTGTTCGCCATCGTGTTTTACTGGACACCCCCTCACTTCTGGGCGCTGGCGCTGATGAAGAAAAAGGACTACGCGCGCGCCGGCGTGCCCATGCTGCCAGTGATAGCCGGCGAGCAAGAAACCATCCGGCAGATCTTGCTGTACGCCATCGCAATGGTCGTTCTATCGCTGGTTCCCGTGCCGCTCAAGGTGATGGGCTGGCTGTACCTGGCCGGCGCAGTGGCGCTGGGCGGCATTTTCCTGGCGCGCGCCTGGCAACTGCGCGCCGATCCTTCGACACCGGCGGCAGCCCGGCTTTACAAATACTCGTTGATGTATCTGGCGCTGCTCTTCGCCGGCATGGTGATCGATCGCGCCACAACCTGGTTCTAGCATTTGGAGACAAAAGACATGTCAAACCCTGGGCCTCTGCAACGCGCCCGCCGGCGCGCCGCCCTGATTGCGTCAGCGGCGTTGTTTTTTAGCGGCGTCGCTCTGGGACTGTTGTGGATCAACACCTACATGGTTCGCTAATCGTTGAGAACTGATCTGGAGACCGATAATGAGCAACACACCTGTTCACACACAAGCGTATGAGGCAGAGCCGGCCTCTGGCAGCCATGCCGAAGCGCACATTCACATGCCATCACCGAGCTTCTCCCCCATCATCCTGGCGCTTGGACTGACAATTCTGTGCTTTGGCCTGGCATTCGGCGCCATTGCCATCGTGCTGGGCGCAGTCGTCACCGTGATCGGTTTGGGCACCTGGATCGCCGATGATATCCGGGGCGCTTCCGCCCAACCGTCCGAGCACTGAGCCACACACCAGAGTCGTGGCAAACTCTCATGGGCACGCTAAGCAGAACCGGAGACAGAAAGACAGCCGGCGCAGTTTCTGGTAGCCGGCGCAATACAGGCTTGATCGGCGCGGCACTTTTCGTGGTGTCCGAGTCGATGTTTTTCCTGGGGCTTTTCCTGGCCTGGTTCTCGCTGCGCGCCATGAGCCAGGCCTGGCCGCCGCCAGACACGCCGCCGTTGTCGGTGACGCTGCCGGCCCTCAACACGCTCATCCTGGCTATCAGCGTTGCGCTCGTGGCCTGGGCCGAGCGGGGAATTGCGGCCGGCGACGCGCGCCGGCTACAAACCGGCATCGGAGTAGCTGCCATCCTGGGCCTCGTGTTTATGGCCGTTCAAGCCTATGAATTTGCCAATCTCGGTTTTGCGCCCCACAGCAACGCCTATGGCTCCGCCTTCTTCTTTCTGATGGGGTTTCACGTCGCCCGTGTGTTTGGCGGCGTCGTCTTCATGACCATCATTCTGGCCCGGGCGTTCATGGGTCAGTTCAGCGCAAGCCGCCGAGCCGCCGTGCAAGCCTGCGCGCTGTACTGGTACTTCATCGCCGGCGTTTGGCTGGCCGTCTTCTGGGTGCTCTATCTGATCAGATAGCAGCCCACTTCCCCGCTGCATCGCCCCTCGATACGAGCCGCGTTCCCCGGCCGGCAACTCACCGCTGAGCGCACCCTGTGCCGGGGCGCCAAGTCACGAACCCATCAACAGGGCTGCAACAGTACGACCTGCATACAAGACTCGTGCACACAGCATTGATTTGTCTTGTCGCGCGATAACCCATTTGATCTACAATACAGCCTTGCGTTTTCAAATCGAAATGCATTATGCGCGGCAGGAGCCGTCATGGATGATCGCGCGCACAGTCAACTGACCGGCAGCCTCACGATTCTGGGGGCGGTTGCCGCCACAATAATCGTCCAGTTTGCAGGTGCGATTTCATCCGCCGGCGCAACCCCGCAAGGCTATCTTGCGCGGGCCATTGCCGCGCTCCTGCAACAGGCCCTGGTGGCTGCCATAGTCATCACTGTTGCGTCGCGCGCGTCCCATCTCACCCGGCGCACCCGGCAGGCCTGGCTGCTGTTGGGCGCCGCGATTGCACTGCTCGCCATCGAATCGGCGTGGGCCATCCTCGCCGGCAACAGGACGTGGCGCGACATGCAGGCGCAGACGCCGGCCGACAGCCTGCTGGTCCTGGTCGCGTACGTGCTGGCCGCCGCCGGCCTGTTGAGGATGCCGACCAAACCCCTGACAGGGAGAGACCGGCATTTCGTCCTGCTCGACGGCCTGATCATCGTTCTGGCAAGCGCGCTCGTTTTCTCCGTGTTGCTAATAGAGCCTCTTACCGCATTTGCCACAATGCTTGGCCATTCGGCGCGCAATCATCTGCTCGCGACAACCGTGGCCGACCTGTTCGTGCTATGGATTGCCCTGACCTCACTTCTGCGGGAATCTGCCGGCGATCGCGCGCCGCTTCAGACCATCGCAGCCAGCGTCGCGCTGGCGGCAGCCGGCAACGCGGTCTTGAAGGCGGATGTTCTGACTCCCGGCGCAGGGCTGGGCGAGATGGGCGAGCTGCTCCTCGCGGTCAGCCTGTTCGGATTCGCATTCGCCGCTGTCATGCACCGCGCGCGCCCGGCAGCAGTCGAGCCTGTCAACGCGCAGACAGAACAACGCTCACGTCACATCCAGTGGGGCCGCTATCTGCCGCTCATCTGCGCGCAAGTCGCCTTCCTCATGCCCATCGTGTACGTGACGCACGCCGGCCTCGCCGCCGAAGTCGACACGTTTCTGGCTCTGTCTGTGGCCGTGTCGATCGTTATCGGCCTGACCTTGCTGCGCGTGGGCATCACACTCCGGGACAACTATCGGCTTTCGGTCGACATGGCGCTGATCGCAGAGCGCCATCAGCAAAACGCCGAAGCATTGCGCGCGCTGAAGGACGAGCTGGAACAGCGCGTTGAGGACCGCACCATAGAGCTGCGCCAGGTCAACGACGCCCTGAAACGAGAGATCGACGAACGCCGCCAGGCGCAGAGCAGGGTAGAGCAGCAGCGCGCATTCCTGCAACAAGTCATCGACCTCAACCCGAATCGCATCTTCGCCAAGGACGTCGAAGGCCGCTTCATCCTGGTGAATCGCGCGCTCGCCGAGGCCAGCGGCCACAAGGTAGAAGACATGCTCGGCAAAACCGAGTCCGATCTCAGTCTTGCGCAGCCCGACATCGACCGGCGCAGCAGCGATGATCGCGAGGTGTTTCGCACCCGGCAAGACAAGATCATCGGCGAAGAGATGGCGCCGGACCGATTCGGACAGCCGGCCTGGTTCTACACAATCAGACGGCCCATTCTGGACGCCGACGGCAACGCGCGCCAGATTCTCGGCGTATCGGTCGATATCACGCGCCGCAAACAGATGGAAGACCAGTTGCGTCGGAACGCGCAGCGCCTGCGCCTGATCACCGACAACATGCTCGATCTGGTCACTCAGATCGATCAACGCTGGACCATAGAATACGCAAGCCCTTCACATTACATCACGCTCGGCTATCCGCCCGAAGCACTGCTGGGCAAGTCGGTTCTCGAATTTCTGCATCCCGATGAGGTGGAACACATAAAAGCCGACCTGACACAGTTGTTGATTGAGCGCCAGCCGGCCAGCCGGCGCGTGCGCATTCGTCATGCCGACGGGCGCTGGGTCTGGATGGAAGCGATCGCCAAAACGCTGCGTGATGAGCAAGGCGAAATAAGCGGCCTGATTGTCAGCGCCCGCGACATCACAGCCACAATCGATGCCGAGGCGGCGCTGAAAAGAGCCAATGAAGAACTGGCGCAGGCTTACCAGTCCACCCTCGAAGGCTGGATGCGGGCGCTCGACCTGCGCGATAAATCGACCGAGGGCCACAGCCAGCGCGTGAGCGAATTGACCGTGCGTGTGGCGCAGGCCATGCATGTGGCTGAAGATCAATTGATTCACATTCGGCGCGGGGCGTTGTTGCATGACATTGGCAAGATGGGCGTGCCCGACGCGATATTGATGAAACCGGGGCCGCTCAACGAGCAGGAGATGGACATCATGCGCCGGCACGTGGACTACGCCCGCGACATCCTGTGGCCCATTCCCTACCTGCGCCCGGCACTCGACATCCCATACTGCCATCACGAACGCTGGGATGGCAGCGGCTATCCACGCGGACTGCGCGGCGAAGAGATCCCGCTGGCCGCGCGCATCTTCGCAGTGATGGATGTGTGGGATGCGCTGTTATCACAGCGCCCATACCGCCCTGCATGGTCAGCACATCAAGCCCTCGACTACATCCGGGCCGGCGCCGGCTCGGCCTTCGACCCGCACGTGGTGGAAGTTTTTGTCGATCTGTGCGAGCGCGGCGAAATCACCGCGCCGGTTACAGCCAAAGACGGGCACGCGCGCACATGCTTGAACATTGCGCCGGATGCAACTCACTCGGGTTGATCTGCGCCGGCATGACGATCGCCCCGCCTGTTTGACATCCTTCCGTTCACGGCATACAACTGGGCCGGCGCAATGGAACGTCTGCGCCTACATCCAATCTGCCATTTCACGCCGTGAGCGAATCACGCCGTGAGCGACTCACGCCGTGAGCGAGACAAAATCAATGCCGGTCTCATCAATTCCCTGGTTCGATGTGCAAGATATCGAATGGCTGACCGAGGCCGCGCGCCGGCAAATCGTCGGTTGTCGCAAGCGCGCCGCCGACGGCACGATGTTGTTCACCCCCGACGGCGCAGGCAACTACAACGCACACTGGACACGCGACTTCTATTACATGACGCAGGTATTCGACTTGATGGATGCGCATGAAGTCCGCGCCGGCATCCAGTACCTGCTGGATGGACAGCGCGCCGACGGCGTTATCCCCGACCGCCGGCAGGCCGACGGCGTCAGCGTCTATTGCGCCGGCCCGGCCGAGCGCCCCATCGCCGAGGCGCCGCTGGACAACGCCGCGTTCATGGTGCTGCTCGTGGCCGACTACGTGCGCCACACCGGCCAGATTGATCTGTTCCGCGCCAACGCGCAGCGGCTGGAGCGCGCCATGGCCGGCATCCCCTTGAGCGAGGCCGGGCTGGTGTTCAACGATCCAGCCGCGCCCCACTCGCCTTACGGCTTCACCGATTGCATTGGCAAGACCGGCGAGGAGTTGTTCTGCTCTCTGCTCGACTGGCGCGCGTCTAACGAGATGGCGCGGCTCTATGCGCAGATCGGCGACATGCGTCACGCCGGCCTCTTTCAGGCGCGCGCCCAGCAAACCGCAGCCAGCCTGGGCCGGCTGTGGGACGAAAACAGCGGCATGTTCCTCGCCGCGTCCATCGACTGCCGGCAGATCGACATCTGGGGCAACGCTTTTTGCATCTACCTCGACTTCCCGCTGTCCCCGACCCGGCGGAAATCCATCGTGGCGTATCTCACCGCGCATGTGGACGAGATCACCCAGCGCGGACAGATCCGACACCTGCCGGCCGGCGAATATTGGCAGCGCCTGCTGCTGCTCGTGGCAGAGGGAACATATCAGAACGGCGGATACTGGGGCACGCCGGCCGGCTGGTTCATCTACGCAGTGGCACAACAGGATCGCGCACTGGCCGGCCGGCTGTTCCACGAGCTGGTTGCCGATTACCGCGCGCGGGGTATTCACGAATGGGTGAATGGCGATATCACACGCCTGCCCAACTACGTCGCCAGCGCCACAAATCCATTGGCCGCCGTGCGCCGGCTGTTCCAGACTGGTTCGTAAAGTTCAGCAGGTCGAGCAGGGTCATCCAGTTTGGCAGGCTCAAGTGCGCCCCGACGCACCTTACCAGTCCTCCTAATCTTGCCAACCTTACCAACTATCCCAACCTTAAAAACCCTATGACTCCATCCCAACGCTTCTTCATCGATCTGTTCTCGTTCGATCGCCCTTTCCCCGGGCACGGCGTGCGCGTCTCGCCGCCGGGCGTGCACGATCAGGCCGTGTTGCGGCATGGCAAGGTCGAAGACCGCGCCCAGATGGGCAAGCGCGTCCTCGAGCATGAATTGCGCTGTCTGGAGGAAGTCGGCGACGATCGCGTGCCTATGCTGCACTGCTGGAGTGGCACCGAAGTTTTCGCCGCCGCGTTCGGCAGCCCTGTGTCGTACCCAGAGCACAGCATGCCCTTTGCGCTGCCGGCGGTCTACACCGCTGAAGATGCAGACCGGCTGGAGGCGCCCGATGTACTCAGTGGCACGTTGGGCGACATGTTCCGGCTGGCCGACCGCATGGTCGAGCTATGCGGGCCGCAATACCCCGTGCGCATCTGCGACATCCAAAGCCCGTTCGACATCGCCGCCCTGATCTGGGAGAAAGAGGCGTTCTTCAACGCCCTGATCGAGTCGCCTGAAGCGGTGCACCGGCTGCTGCGCAAGGTGACCGACACGCTGATCAACTTCATTCGCGCATTCTGCGACCGCTACGCCAAAGTCTGCCTGGTGCACTATCCTGATGTGTGGCTGCCGGCGGAATGGGGCGTCTGCCTGTCCGAAGACGACATCGGCTCGATCTCGAACCGGCACTTCGAGGAATTCTGCCTGCCCTATTTGCAGGAGCTGGCCGGCGCATTCGGCGGCATCTCGATGCACAGTTGCGCCGCCGGCCAGCACCAGTGGCGCAGTTTCCTCAAGCTGCCGCGCATGCGCTACCTCAATCTACACCACCCGCCCACCAGCCTGCAAGTCTCGATCGAGCTGTTCTCCGATCGCGCGGTGCTGATCCCGGCCACGTCATTCGGCGTGCCCTACGACCTCGACTTCATTCGCGAGTGCCTGCGGCTGGCCCGCCCGAATACGCGCTTCTTCTTCAGCCTCGGCGCCGAGGACATGCGGCAGGCGCGCGAACTGGCCGGCCAGATCAAGCGCCTGTGCGGGCGATCGTGAGGCGGCTCCGATTTAACAACCTTAAACACCCATGCCCATCCACACATCCAAACCCTATACGCGCTGGTGGTGGTTCTCCGGCCTCATCCGCGAGGATGTAATCCGCGCTCAACTCGACTGGGCCAGAGCGCATGAATTCGGCGGGGTCGAGATCGCCTGGCTCTATCCGCTCGACGGCGTCCCCGGCCCAAAATGGCTGAGCGCGCAATGGGCCGCGCCGGTGGCGTTCGCCCGCCAGTACTGCGCACAGATCGGGCTGGGCTGTGATTTCACGGTGGGCAGCGCGTGGCCGTTTGGCGGGCCGGATGTGCCGCCCGAAGACGCCAGCCTGACTTACGAGGGCCTGTCCCCGCAGCGCCTCGAAAAGTCGTGGGACTATCCGCTGGGCGAAGCGGGTGGCTATATCCTGAATCATCTCGACCGGCATGCGCTGGCGCGCTTCATGCGCCGCTTCACTGCTGCCCTGCGCGACGCGCTGCCCTCCGATACCCAATCCAAAACCGAAAATCCAAAATCCCAAATCACCCCGCCGGCCCTGTTCTGCGACTCCTGGGAAGTGTTGCCCGAGGGGCTGTGGGCACACGACTTCGGCGAGCGGTTCCGGCAACGCTACGGCTACGACATCCGGCCTTTCATGCCGGACCTCGATGCGCATCCCGCCGAACGCTATGACTACCGCAAGCTGATTGCAGCGTACGCGCTGGAGGAGTTCTATCGCCCGTTCACCGCGTTGTGCCACGAGGCCGGCGCCGTCTCGCGCGTACAGGCACACGGCGCACCCACCGATCTGCTGGCTGCCTACGCAACCGCCGACATCCCCGAAACTGAGGCGCTGCTATTCGACCCCGACTTTGCCACGTTCGCGGCATCGGCGGCGGCGCTGGCCGGCAAGCCGGTCGTGTCGTCCGAAACGTTCACCTGCGTGTACGGCTGGAAACCCGCGCCCGGCCCCAGCCCGTATCAGGGCCAGGAACGCCTGGACGACTTGAAACTGCTGGCCGACGCGCTGTTTGCCAACGGCGTCAATCACATCGTCTGGCACGGCATGCCTTACAACCCGCCCGGCGGTAACAATCGCTTCTACACCACCACGCACGTCGGGCCGGAGAATCCCTTCGCCGACCGGCTGGCCGATTTCAATCGTTACCTGGCGACGGTGTGCGCGCACCTGCGCGCCGGCCGGCCTTACACCGATGTGGCGGTGTATCTGCCGCTCGAAGACACCTGGATGGCTGGCGAGTTGCCGGCGCACCTGCAAAAGCCCAGCTCCAAATATGTGTACGAGTTGCAGGAGACCAAATTCCCCCCGGCCCTGCGCGACTACCATCCGCTCTGGATTTCAGCTTCCTTCCTGCACGAGGCGCAGGTGGTCGATGGCCGATTGCGCGCCGGGCAGGCCGAATTCAACTGGCTGTATGTGGATGCAGAATGGCTGGACGCAGACACGCTGGACGATCTGTTGCGGCTGGGGCAGGCCGGCCTGCCCATCTGCCTGCGGCGTGATCCCAAACAGCCGGGGCGCGTCACATCGGCCGGCTACGCCGCGCAGGTTGCCGCGCTGCGACGCCTGCCCAACGTCCACGCAGACCTGAGCGCAATGCGCCTGCCGCCGCCGTTGCTGGCCGGTGACGACCTGCCCGAGTTCTGGTGCCGCGTCGATGGCGAGACGTATACGATCTTCTTCGCCCACCCCGACACGCGCGGCCTGCGCTATCCCATGCGCTATGGTCAATCACGGCGCGCAGAGACGATCCAGCGCACCGTCCGGCTGCACACGCACGGCATCACGCGCGAGGTGATGCTTGCGTTCAAGCCGGGTCAATCTCACCTCATCCACGCCACAGCCCACGATATCGAGGTGTGCGATCTGGATTTCAACCCGTCCGAGCCGGGCGTGCCAACGCATTTCGGGCTATAGTCCCACTTCAGGAGGACTCTGATGGACGCACTTCAAGCAATTCTGACCCGGCGCAGCGTTCGCGCATTCACCGCGCAACCCGTCAGCCCCGAACGCATCACCCAACTGCTCGAAGCCGCTATGCAGGCCCCATCCGCCTGCAACCAGCAACCCTGGCAATTCATCGTCATCACCGACCGCAAGACGCTGGATGAGTTGCCGGCCATCCATCCCCACGCCGAGATGTCGCGCCAGGCCGCGCTCGCCATCATCGTATGTGGCGACCTGAGCCTGGAAACCTGCAAGGGCTATTGGGCGCAGGACTGCTCGGCCGCGACGCAGAACCTGCTGCTGGCTGCGCACGCGCTCGGCCTCGGCGCAGTATGGACCGGCATTTACCCGGTCGAAGACCGCGTCGCCGCTTTCCGCAAACGATTCGGGTTGCCCGACCACGTCATCCCGCTGTGCCTCGTGCCCATCGGCTACCCAGCCGAGCCGGTCGAGCCTGTTTCCCGTTACAAGCCTGAGCGCATTCATGCCAATGGGTGGTAAGCCATGAGACTTGGAGGACCCGTTTTCACGTCAACAGACGACCCCGACGCCTGGGTGAAGGCGCACCTGAGCAAGGGCTACACCGCCGCCTACTGCCCACTCAATGCCGATGCGCCGGATGAGCTTGCGCGCGCCTACGCCGCCGCCGCCGAGGCCGCCGGCATCGTCATTGCCGAGGTCGGCGCATGGAGCAATCCCATCAGCCCCGATGACGACATCCGGCGCAAGGCGATCGCCCACTGCCAGGCGCAACTCGATCTGGCCGACCGCATTGGCGCGCTGTGTTGCGTCAACATCGCCGGCTCGCGCGGCGAGCAGTGGGACGGCCCGCACGCCGACAATCTCACACCCGACACATTCGACCTGATCGTCGAGACGGTGCGCGCCATCATCGATGCCGTCAAACCCACCCGCACGTTCTATACGCTGGAAACGATGCCCTGGATGTACCCCGACTCTGCGGATGCCTATCTCAAACTGATCCAGGACATCGACCGCAAACACTTCGCCGCGCATCTCGACCCGGTCAATCTGGTGTGCAGCCCGCAGCGCTACTTCGCCACCGACATGCTGTTGCGCGATTGCTTCCAGAAGCTCGGCCCGCACATCAAGAGCTGCCACGCCAAGGACATCACGTTGAGCGGCAAGCTCACAGTGCATCTGGACGAAACGCGCCCCGGCCTGGGCGGCCTGGACTACGCGACGTTTCTGTACGAACTGGACACCCGCGCGCCGGACGCGCCGCTGATGCTGGAGCATCTGTCGAACCCTGAAGACTACGATCTGGCCGCCGGCTACATTCGCTCGGTGGCCGAGCAGGTAGGAGTGACCCTCGCATGAGCGACATGGATGCCGTCACCTTCACCGCGCCGGGACAGGTCGAGTATCTACCCCGCGCGTTCGACACACACCCGCCCGGCCCGCGCGAGGCCATCGGGCGCACCGTGCGCTCGCTGATCAGCCCCGGCACCGAAGTGGCCGGCCTGCTGGGCCAGTGGCCGGGCGGCACGCAATATCCGGCCGTGCCGGGCTACGCCGCCATCTTTGAAGTCAGCGCGGTCGGCGCGGAAGTGGACGATCTGAAGCCGGGTGATCTGGCTTTCTGCATGGGCGGTCACCAATCGATGCAGCGTGCCGCGCGCGAGCATGTCGTGCCGCTGCCGGCCGGCCTGTCACCCGACAGCGCGCCGTTCGCCCGGTTGATGTGCGTCACCATGAGCACGCTCACCACCACCACAGCCCGCCCGCCGGCAACCGTCATCGTCACCGGCCTCGGCATCGTGGGCCATCTGGGCGCGCAGATCTTCGACGCCTGCGGCTACGACGTGATCGCCGTCGATCCGGTGGGTGCCCGGCGCGAGATTGCAGCCCGCGCCGGCATCAGGACGGTCCTGCCGGCCATCCCGCTCGACGATCCAACGGTGGTCGGCCATGTGGCGCTGGTGGTCGAGTGCTCCGGCCACGAGCAGGCCATCTTCGACGCCTGCAAAGTCGCGCAAAAGCGCGGCGAGGTCGTGCTGGTGGCGGCGATGTGGCAACGCAAGACCGACCTCTACGCCTACGACGTGCTGCACGCCATCTTCAACCGCTACGTGGTGGTGCGCAGCGGGTGGGAATGGGAAGTGCCGCTGTTGCCGACCGACTTTCGCCCCAACAGCATCTACGGCAACATTGCCGGCGCCATGCGCTGGCTGGCCGAGGGCCGCGTGCGTGTGGAGGGGCTGGCCGAAACCATCTCGCCCCGCGAGGCGCCGCGTGCCTACGAACAACTGCGCCGGCAGCCGGAGCGGGGCCTCACGTTCCTGTTCGACTGGACGCGCTGAGTTCGCCTTACGCTGCTATGCAGGGCCGGCCCAGGGCCGGGGCCGGCAACACGCGCGCGCGCCACACCGAGGCGCGGCACGTCACCCAATCTCCCACCGCGCGTTGATGCTGCGCTGATAGTTTTCGATGCGCCCGGCCTCGATGTCGGCCAGTTTTACCGGCCGGCCCAGCGCCGATGATTCGAGAATCGCCAGCCCTGGCGCAATGTCTTTCAGCCCTTCCACGCCGCTGGTTTCCGGCTGGCGTCCCTGCTCCACAGCAGAGATGAACTCGAGCAATTCGAGGGCAAAGCCATCGGTAATGCCACGCGGAAAGAAGCGCTCACGCACTGCGTCGCCGGCCTGCTCGCGGAAGCGCGCAACTGCCTCAACCGGCGCCTGGCCATCCAGTATCAGCCGGCCGCCTTTCAAACAGCCCCGGCTGCCATAGACCGCGCCGCCGCCGTCGAAATGCGTTGGCTCACCGTGGCCGGCCCACGAGAACACGATGTTGCCGACCGCGCCCGACGCGAACTGCAACAGCGCAAAGAACGTGTCGTCGGCGTCACAGTGAACCTGATCGACAATCTGGCCCGCGTCATCCCGCGTGACCCGCACCGGCTCGATCGTGCGCGCCAGCGCCATCACCTCATTGATCTCGCCGCACTGATAACGGAGCAAGTCAAACAGGTGCGCGCCAATATCCATCGTGCCGCCGCCGCCGGCCTCATCCTTGACATGGCGCCATGCCGTTCGCGCCACGATCCGATCGGGCGACCACACATTGCCCACCCCGCCGGACAGCACCATCTGAATCGCGCCAAGCAGGCCGGAGTGAATCGCCCAACCGCCGGCGCGCGTGCTTTCAAAGTAGCGCAGGTTCTCGGCCACGCCCAACGCCAGCCGCCTCGCCTCGGCTTTTTCGATCAGGCGGAGCGCAGCGCGCGCCGTGAATGTGAACGGCTTCTCGATGAAAGCGTGAACGCCGGCGTCCAGCGCGTCGCCGGCCACCACGTGATGCGCCGACACAGCAGACAGGATGACCACAGCATCGACCGCGCGATCAGCCAGCATGTCACGGTGATCGGTGTACACGCGCGGCACAGTCGACTGAAAGTCGCGCACCCACACATCGCGCACGTTGAGGGGGTCGTCCGGCCAGGCAGACACCGGCGGCAACGGAGCCGGCCCCTTGTCGCGCTCGATCCAGCGTTCGGCGTTGTCGCGGTTGCGTGAACACAACGCCGTCACCTCGAAGTTGTCAAAGCCGTGATCGCTCAGTATCTTCAACCCGCGCAGGTGCGCGCCGGTGATGTAGCCCAACCCGACGAATCCCAGCCGGATCCTGTTCGCAGCCATGTTCGTCTCTCCTTTCCTGATAAAGACGATGCTATAAAAACTCGTGTTCGACAGCCCGCGTGCGCCGCATGATAGCACCGGGCACACAGGAGGTTTTGTCATGACCCGCGCGTTGATTCGTGTAGCTTTGTTCAGTGTGTTATCCCTGCTTGGCCTGTGGATGTGGGCCGAGCGCGGCCGGCTGCTGCGCCCCTCCACCGCGCGGCTGTTGCGCGAGGCCGCGCGCAACGGCACACGCCTGCACACCTACCTCTATGCGCGTCTGCCCCGCGAGTACATCGGCCTGGCGCTGAAATTCACGGTGCCTCGCTTCAGCCCACGCAGCCGGCAAAACGCCGCCGATCATTACCACGGCAAGGTGCTCCCCACCGAACTGGCCACAGCCCTGATCAGCGTCAATCAGGCCATTCACATCCCAGACCTCGAGCAGATCATCCCCTACCCTGTGGCGCGCGAGTTGATCCTGAACAGCCCGCCGGAGGTGGTCGCCTTCGAGTGTCCGTGCCGGATGCGCAAGCCGCACCACTGCGAGCCGACTCAGGTGTGCATGATCGTCGGCCAGCCTTTCGTCGATTTCATGCTCGAGCATCATCCGGCTAGAACACGCCGGCTGACCCCTGCCGAAGCCATCACATTGCTGGAGGAGGAGCACGCGCGTGGACACATCCACGCCGCCTACTTCAAGGACGCCATGCTCAATCGCTTCTACGCCATCTGCAATTGCTGCGCATGCTGTTGCGGCGCGATCGAGGCCATGCAACATGGCGTGCCCATGATTGCCGCTTCAGGCTTTGTCGCCCGGGTAAACCCGGCGCTGTGCGCAGCCTGTGGGCAGTGCGCGACTGCCTGCCCCTTTCACGCCATTCAGATCGATAGTGTCTCGCAGGTGGATTGGCAACGTTGCATGGGATGTGGCGTGTGTGTGGGACAATGCCCCAACGCCGCGCTCACCCTGGAGCGCGACGAACGCAAAGGGATTCCGCTTGATGTGAGAAAGCTGGCATGAAACAGTCCATTCCCCTCGTGATCGTTGCAAGCGTGGCGCTGGTTGCGCTGGCCGGCTGCGACGCCCCAGCCGGCAACGCGAACGCGGCCCAGCCCGGCATGACGCCGCGCGCCTTCATCCCGTCGTTCAGCGGCGGCGCATCGAGCAACCCACCATGCGCCGGCCAGAGTCCGGTTGTGACGATCGCGCCGGCCAGGCAGACTGCGCAGATCGGCGAAACGATCACCGTGACCGTGATCCTGACCAACAACGGATGTGACGACGCGGGGTTGCCGCAATACCGCCTGTGGGCCGAACCGCGCGACGCGGCGTCGTTGTTCGAGCCGGCGCAGATCGAGCCGGTGGTTCACTCACGGGCCGTGGGGCAACACCAGACCGACTCGGCCGATTTCGCGTTGCAGGCAGTCGCCACTGGCCAGCAGGCATTTGGCGCGTCTGTCAGCTACGAGCTGCACACCGCACAGGGCGCAAGCTGGGGCATGGCATCTGCGCAGCCAATCACCATTACGGTAGAACGGCCTTGAAAAATGACCACGCATCACTTCAAACCTACGCACTATCACATCACGCTGGGCGCGCACGAGCCGGTGTTGCGCATCGCCGACGGCGATTCAGTGGTGACCACCACGCTCGACGCCGCCGGCTGTGACGAACGCGGCGAGGAAGTCGGGCCGCGCCCCAATCCCCAGACCGGCCCCTTCTACGTGGAGGGAGCGGAGCCGGGCGACACGCTGGCGCTCACCTTCGACCACCTGTGGCCTAACCGCGATCACGGCTACACCAGGACCATGATCGCCGCCAACGTCGTCGATCCAGACTTTGCGCGCGAACTGCCGCCGCGCGAACGGGCCGAGTGGCGCATCGACCGGGAGCAAGGCACGGCGACACTGCTGAAACCCGACACCCGGCTGGGCGCGTTCACGCTGCCGCTGGCGCCCATGCTGGGTTGCTTCGGCGTCGCGCCGGCGAATGGCGAGACCATCCACACCTCGACGGCGGGCCGGCACGGCGGCAACATGGACTATCGCGGTTTTCGCGCCAGCGTGATCGCCTATCTGCCGGTAGCTGTGCCGGGCGCGCTGGTGTTCGTCGGCGACGGCCATGCCACCCAGGGCGATGGCGAGATCGTCGGCACGGGCATCGAGACCTCGTTCGATGTGCGCTTCACGGTGCGGGTGGTGAAAGGCTGGTCCATCAACTGGCCGCGCGGCGAGGACGACGCCTTCATCTTCACCGTTGGCAACGCCCGCCCGCTCGATCAGGCCGCGCAACACGCGACCACCGAAATGCTGCGCTGGCTGATGAGCGACTATGGCCTGGACCTGATCGGGGCGAGCACGCTGCTGGGCCAGTGTGTGCGCTACGACCTGGGCAATATGTACGACCCGGCCTACACGATGGTGTGCAAACTGCCGAAGGCGCTGATCCAGCCCTTGCGGGTCTCGTAGCGCCGCAAGGCTGCGCCAACAAAATCATTCCGTCAATTGCGCCACTGCCATCACCAGATCGACCTCGCTCACCACGCGGGTGGTGTGCCCCTTGCCGGTCGTGTCTTCGAGCAGCACGACGTCGCCCGGCCGGAACACGCGCGTCTCGCCGTCGCTGACCTGCACGGCCACTGCGCCGGCCAGACAGAACATGAACTGGCGTCTCGGCGCAGGGTGCCAGTCGCCAAACCATCCGGCCGGCATGCGCACGAACCCGACCTGCTTCGCCGGCGCGAACGCGGACACATCGAGCGGCGGGGCCGGCGGCGCAAAGTCCATCCGGGCCAACGCCACGCGCACATCCTCAAAATGCGATTCGCCGGCGGCGTCGGTGTAGAAGCGGGCATAGGCGATGTTCATCTCGATGGTGTCTTCCTGGTTCATCTCATACCCTCCGGCGTGGTCGTCATGTCGTAGCGCCGGCCTGTGCGCGCGGACTCGATGGCCCCGCACATCATCTCGTTGATGTGCCGGCCCCACTCCACGTTCAGCAGCGGGTCGCGGTCGTGCAGGATGCATTCGATCCAGTGGCGCGTGGATTCGTGATAGTAGTTGAAGCCGCCCGGAACCGGCTGAGGCCATTTGGCTCTGCTGAAATCGCCGCGCGCCGGCATGCGATACCAGCCGTCGGCATCCACATGCGGCAACAGCTCGCGCCGGCTGGAAATGATGGCGGCAAACCCGCCCTGCCCCATGAACAGATTGCCCGCCGTGCCATACACATGCAGGCCGCCCATGAATCCTTTCGGCACGGGATGGAAAGGCCGGCCCACATGGAACACCCCGATCGCGCCGCTATCCATCTCGTACAGGCTGAACACATTGTCCGGCGCGCCCATCGTCACGCGCTCGGTGCGGGGAATGTCGAGCACCACATCCCAGTAATTCGCCTGAAACGGGTCAGTGGCCCCGGCCAGGAAGCGGTCGTACGCCTCTTCTGGAACGATCCAGCGATCGGGCACGGAGATCTTCGCCATTCCCGTCACACGCCTGCACGGCCCCAGCAATGTGACAATCTCGCAGGGAGCGTAAGGAAAATCGAACAACATGCCGCCGCTGTCGGCGCTGAAGAACGCGCCCAGTCCATACGGGTTGCCGCCCAGCGAGGCGTGATAGTGATCCATCGAGCCGGGAATATACGTGAACCAGTATGGGTCGCCCAGCGTGCCTTTGTCGAGCAGGGCGCGCAATTCGCGATGCTCGGGTTGAAGCGGCGAGTTGGCGCTCGGCTCGATCAGCGCTTTGACGCCAGCCTTGCGAACCGCATCGACGATGGCGTTGGTGTCGGCCATCGTCAGGGCCATGGGCTTCTGCAACAAAACGTGCTTGCCGGCTTCGGCGGCGCCCAGCGTGAATGCGACATGCGTGCCGGGGCCGGTGAGGATCAACACCGCCTCGATGTCCGCGCGGCGGATCATCTCGAAATAGTCCTGATACTGCTCCCGGGCGCCGAACAGATGGACGCAGGCTGCCGTGCGTGCCGGGTTCACATCGCACACGGCTGCCAGATCGGCCTCCGCCATGCTCATCAGGCAGGGCAGGTAGTACGCCGTGGCGACGACGCCGCATCCCACGACGCCCACTTTCACCTTACGCGCTGGTTGCGCTGACATGGGTCATCCTCCGATGAGAAACGGCCGGCCTCAGGGCAATGGCGCGCCGCGCGCCGTGACAAACAGCTCGTACCACTCTTCGCGGCTCAACGTCAGCGCGTCGGCGGCGCAAAAGGCGGCAATGCGCGCCGGCTCGACCGTGCCGATGATCGGCTGAATGCCGGCCGGGTGTCGCAACAGCCAGGCCAGCGCAATGGCCTCGGGCGTCGTCCCTCTGGCTTGCGCCATCTTCGCCAGAAGCGCAGCGGTTTGCTGCGCGCGTTCATCCTGCTGACGTTGGGGGTCGAAAAGCCGGCCGCCGGCCACAGGCCCCCACGCCTGCACAAGGATGCCGTGCTCGCGGCAATAGTCCAGTGTGCCGGCCGACGCGGTGTAGCCGTGCGGCTGTTGATTGGCCACGATGCCATCGTCGATCAAGTCTGCATGGAGCAAACTCAACTCCACTTGATTGGCGATGAGGGGCTGCGCGACGCACTTCTGCAACAACGCAATCTGCCATGGGGTGTGATTGCTGACGCCAAAGAAGCGCACCTTGCCGGCGCTATGCAGGTCGTCGAAAGCGCGCGCCACCTCTTCCGGCTCGACCAGCGCATCGGGCCGGTGCAGGAGCAGGATGTCCAGCCGGTCGGTTTGCAATCGCTTCAGGCTGCCCTCCACCGAGCGCACGATGTGCTCGTAGCTGAAGTCGAAGCGGTGCGGGTCGCCAGGGTTGGGATCGTTGGGGAAGCGGATGCCGCACTTGGACTGGATGAGAATGCGATCACGCAAGCCGGGGGCGGCGCGCAGAATGTCGCCGAACACTTCTTCCGACTTGCCGATGCAATAGATATCGGCATGGTCGAACAACGTGATGCCCTGCTCGACTGCTGCCATCACAGCGCGCTCGGCGCGCGCCCGTTCGTCGCCGGTGATGGGATCGCGGTCCCACCGGCCGCCGATCTTCATGCAGCCATACGCGATGCGGGTCACTTCCAGGTCAGCGCGCGGAATGCGGTATGTCTTCACGGTATGTGCCTCCGGAAGCAAGTCTACTCAATCTCATCTGGATCGAATCGCGCGGGCGCATTTCCTGTGGGGGTAGTTTGCGCGCAAAGCAGGGCAAGCCTGGCAACGTGTTGCACAAACCGCGCAAAGGCCCGCGCGCGGGCGCGGGCCTGGAGTGCAAGACGGCTGGATAACACGTGATTGCGATTACAACTTGCCGAACAGTCTGACAAAGCCGCGATGCAGGGAATGGATGCCGCGCACCGGCTGGGCATACATCAGGATGCATTTGCCTGTCACCAGGTTCAGCCCTAGTTCGCGCCCGGCGGCAACGGTTTCCGCCGACTCGGCGCCCTGTTGCAGCCACACATTCCTGATGCCGGCGGCAGCCGCCTCGCGCAGCACCGGCGCAGCCTTCTGCGGCGGAACGGTCACCAGCACGCCATCGACTTTGCCTTGCAGCGCGGCCAGATTCGGATAGCAGGGCGCGCCGGAAATCTCCTGCGCTTCGGGATGCACCGCAAACACCTGATACCCGCGCGCTTGCAGCTCGGTGTACGCGAGGTTGCCGAACTTCTTGCCGCTGCGCGACACACCGACCACGGCAATGCGCTTGCCGCCCACGAAATCCAGTACGGCCTGATCCATGTGTGTTTCTCCTGTTGCAGGTGAACCTGCGCGCGTGTTGCGCCACATCCAGCCATGGCTTTGGCGCAACTCAATCTGTCAAAAGGCGAGATATTCTGACCAGATTGTAGCCGCGACCCCCGCGCAGTCATGGGTCGAGCGCACGACAGCAAGTCGGCCAAAGTGCCGATACGCAGGCCGGCTCATGTCTCCGGGTCGGGGTTCCACCAGCACGGCCCCTTGTCGCGGCGGGCATCCACCGCCCGGCGGCGAATGTCCTCCATCTGCGCCGGGGACAAAGGAGCGAACGATGCGGCTGCCGCAAAGGCGGCATCCTGCTCGTTGGGGAAACTCAGTCCGAGCAGCGCCACATCGGGATCGAGCGTCAGCGTGTAGTGCAGACAGTCTTTCACGCTGAGCCGGGGCAGCGCAGCCTCGACCACATCGGCCCCGCCCGACGACAGCTTGCCGCGCGGCCGGCGTTGCAGGGGCTGGTTGTAGCCGGCTGTGTCGCCCAGCAACTTGCCGGCGCCGAAGGTCTTGAAGCACACCGTCCCCACCCCGCGCGCCCGCGCCAGCGGCAGCGTGTCGGTGATGTAACGGGCGTCCACAAACGGGCCGACGGGGAACATGACGAGATCACACAGGCCGGCCTCGATGGCTGCGCGCAACACGTCGGGATGATGCGACGAGATGCCGCCGAAGCGCGTCTTACCGGCGCGGATGCAATCCTTCAGTTGATCGAAGCCGGCGCCGGGCTGCCTCAGACGCTCGAACGTATCCATCGATGACAGACCGTGGAACACAAAGGCGTCGGTGTAGTCCAGTTGCAGCCGCTTCAGCGAGGACTCGATCTGCGGCGCAACCGGCGCTTCGAGATCGTCGATCTTGGAAATGACGAATATGCGATCGCGCACGCCTTGCACAGCGCGGCCGACGATCTCCTCGGAGTAGCCCTGTTCGTAACCGGGGGCGGTGTCGATCAGGTTGAGGCCGGCGTCGATGGCACGGCGAGCAGTCGCCACCAATGTGTCGATCGGCAGGGCGCGGTCGGCCAGATCGCCAATGCCGAGTTGTGTGGCGAGGAAGCCGGTGCGCCCCAGCGCACGGCGGGGATGGAAGACAGGCAGATCACTCATGGCAGCACTCCTTGTCATTCACCGGCGGGCAAGCCGGCCGGCTCCACAGCGGCCGGATGCTCCAGGCCGCCCTTCACCAACCGGTTGGACAACAACAACAGCGCCACGCCCACGCACAACAGAACAATCATAAGCAGGAAGGGCAGGATGCGATTCCATTCGGACAACTGGCCGGCAATCCAGCCAAACGGCGAGGTGAGCACGATCATCACCACATACAGAATGGCCAGAATGCGGGCGCGCTCTTTTGGATCGATGGCCGTGATGACCAGCTTGTCGACCAGGGTCGTGGCTGCCGGCGTGGCGAACGCCTCCAGCGCGGTGACGGCCAGCAGGATCGCGTAATTGCCCGGCGGCGCGGCAATCAGAAACACCTGGCTCACCGTCAGTCCCAGCATACCCCAGATCAGCGGCGCGCGCACATCCATCCTGTTGAGCCGGGGCATGACCGTGAAGTAGAACACCAGCATGACGATGGAGCGGGCGAAGGTGAAGATCACCACATGCTCGGCCGGGATCAGCAGTGTCTCGGTGATCAGGATGGCCCAGAACGTGCCCTTCACCGTCCAAACGATGTTCAGCAACACCATCAGGCCGGCAGCGAACACAGTGGCCGGGGTGCGCAGAATCTGCCGCAGCACTTCGGGATACTCGCGCAACATGCCCAGCCACGGTTGATGCCGGGTCTCTTCCATGCGCGCCACGCCGCGCTGCGTCTCGGTCACCATGTTGTTCA
The DNA here is from genome assembly GCA_034431495.1 of Thermoflexales bacterium. Lineage (GTDB taxonomy): Bacteria > Chloroflexota > Anaerolineae > J036 > Brachytrichaceae > Roseilinea. The sequence goes on along the minus strand of DAOUDB010000210.1, from coordinate 9,832 downwards.
TGATGAGGAACTTGGCCGTCATCATCACAAAGGACAGCAGATACAGGCCGCGCATGGTCGGCACCAGCGAGAACCGGTCGATCAGCACGCCGGTGATGGGCGAGACAAACGCCGCGACCAGGCCGGCGATGTAGATGAGCGAGTACACATCGATCAGCAGCTTCGGGTCGGTGTCTTCGACCAGCAGGCATGTCCACGAGTTGGCCGACACGCGCCAGATGCTGTTGAAAATGGCGGCCACCAGGAAGTAGTTGAAGTCTTGCGCGGCGGCCCAGATCAGGCATGGGATGCTCCACGAGATAAGGTCGGAGACGAGCGTGGTGCGCTTGCGCCCGAACTTGTCGGTGATGGCGCCGCTGACGGCGGTCCAGAACACTTGCAGCAGCAGGCCGATGCTGGTCAACAGGCCGATCTGGCTGTCGGCCAGACCGAGCGACAGCATATAGACCGACACATACGGCGCATAGAGATTGAACGGGATGCCCCACAGCGGCTCGGTCAACACGCAGCCGCGCACATTGCCGCGCAGACTTTTGAGAGTCGAAATCAGCGGATGGTTGGTCAACGAATTCCTCTGGCGAGGTTATAGTCCAAATGACAAATCACAGAAAGATCGTGGATGAACAGGGCGCGACTGGCGCGCACAGATACAATCCAGCATTGACCAGCGTTGCGCTGAGAGATGCCAAATCCAACCGTCATGTGGGCGCAACGCGTGGATGCACAGGAGGTTTGCATGCCTTTCCACCCGCACACCGTCATCGAGCCGTTTCGCATCAAGACCGTCGAGCCGATCCGGCGCACTACGCGCGAAGAGCGCGAGGCGGCGCTGAAAGTCGCCGGCTACAACCTGTTTCTGCTGAAGGCCGAGGATGTGCTGATCGACCTGCTCACCGATTCCGGCACCGGCGCCATGTCGTCGGCGCAATGGGGCGGCATGATGCAGGGCGATGAGTCCTACGCCGGCGCAAAGTCGTTCTACCGCTTCGAGGCCGCCGTGCGCGAGATCACCGGCTTCAAACACGTCATCCCCACCCACCAGGGCCGCGCCGCCGAGCGCATCCTGTTCGGCTCCGCCCTGAAGCCGGGCGACATCGTGCCCAACAACACGCACTTCGACACCACCCGCGCCAACGTCGAATATCGCGGCGCGACGGCGCTCGACATTCCCGTGGCCGAAGGACGCCAGCCGGCGCTCATTCACCCCTTCAAAGGCAACATCGACCTGCCGGCGCTGGAACGCGCCATCACCGAGAATCCGGGGCGTGCGCCGCTGGCGATGATCACTGTCACCAACAACTCTGGCGGCGGCCAGCCGGTGAGCCTGGCCAACATCCGCGCGGCCAGCGAGATTTGCCACAAGCATGGCGTGCCGCTTTTCATCGACGCCTGCCGGTTCGCCGAGAACGCCTGGTTCATCAAGATGCGCGAGCCGGGCTATGCCGGCAAGTCGCCGCTGGAGATCGCGCAAGAGATGTTCCGCTGCGCCGACGGTTGCACCATGAGCGCCAAGAAAGACGGCCTGGCCAATATCGGCGGCTTTCTTGCCCTCAACGATGACGATCTGGCCCAACGCTGCCGGAACATGCTTATTCTCACCGAGGGCTTTCCCACGTATGGGGGACTGGCCGGCTATGACCTGGAAGCGATTGCCGTAGGGCTGAAGGAAGCGCTGGACGAGGATTACCTGCGCTATCGCATCCGCTCGGTGGAGTACCTGGGCGAGAAGCTGACCGCCGCAGGCATCCCGATCGTGCAGCCGCCGGGCGGGCACGCCATCTACCTGGACGCCAGAGCGATGTTGCCGCACATTCCCCAGTCCGAATACCCGGCCTGGGCGCTGTCACTGGCGTTGTACCTGGAGGGGGGTGTGCGGTCGGTGGAGATTGGCTCGGTGATGTTTGGCCGGCAGCCCGATGGCAGCGAGAAGCCGGCGGCGATGGAGCTGGTGCGGCTGGCGTTCCCGCGTCGGGTATACACGCAAAGCCATGTGGATTACCTGGCCGAGGTGCTGCTGTATGTGAACAGCATCAAGGATCGCGTGCGCGGGGTGCAGATGGTGGAGGCGCCGGCCACGCTGCGCCACTTCAGCGCGCGCATGGCGCCGGCGCACGGGTCGGTGATTGTGTAGCGCCGTTCTCAGCGCAGCATATTACTGGGCAGCTTGTTCTGCTGCGGCGCGCAGCAACAACAATGCTTCCTTCAGGGCTGGGCGAATCACATTGTCGGGTTCGCCGAGAACAAGCTGCTGATAGGCATCCAGAAAAGCGATTCGCAAACGGTAGAACAAATGCAGGAAATGGCGCAAAAAGCTGACACAATCGAGCACCACAAACTCTACGCCACCCGACCGGGCATATGCCTTTGCCGCGTAGTCACTGACCGAAGAATCTATCGGTGATGTCGTGATGAAGACGTAGTTATCCACATACGCATGCTGGAGGATTTTGTAAAGCGCAGCGTCGATGTCCGCAGTCGTCACAGAACGGTTTTTCATCTCGTAAACAGTGACACAACGCGCATCGTCGAGCAGCGCAATCTCAAGATCACCAAGCGCGCCCGTCTGGCGGTCTGCAGCGTTATGCGCGTGAAATAGCAACACCCGCTCGCCCAGGTTTCTCTCAGCGGCGCGATATGCGGCTGCGACAATCAAGACAGGCAGTCTACTGGCGCCATCCATGCTCAAATGGTGTTCAACCAGCTTGATGATCGCTTCAGCCGGCAACTCGCCGCTGCCCGAATTCGACTCCATCCGTTGCAACAGTTCTTTCAATCGGCCCTCTTGCTCGTCACGTTGCACAAAAAGTCGCCTGATGACCTCAGCCAGAATGGTTTCAGCGGCGACTCGCCCGCGATGAATGTCATCGAGCAATTGCAGAAACGCCCGATACAACTCCGGCGGACGCCCGACAAGATCGACATCCGGGGTCAACACGATGTTTCGATTGCGGAATGCAGGTGTCAGAAACGCGGTGGTCTGATTGCAGGGCAAATGATGTCTCAGCACAAACGGCCCAACCCAGGTTTCATCATAGTCCCGGCCTGAGTACGCATCCTCAGCGCCGATTTTGGTATAGGGCTTGCGAATATCGAGCGCAGGTTGATGGACCTTTGCCAGCGCGCAGGCCAGCAATGCGCGAACACACGAGCGGTTGCCTCTCCCAGAGCAAACAACGTCCAGTCGGGCCTGAATACCTACGTCTGAGATGAGGCTTTCTCCAGAAGAAACGGCTGCGCGCTGGCGCGCGCGTTCGAGTATTGCAGCGGGAGCGTCTTCCTGACGAATGTCAACGGATCGTAATTCGTCCACAACACCTCCTGGCGCATTGCTTTAGACGAGTGAATGGGCTTGATGGGCGCCTCAGTGCGATGCCAGTCCGCGTAAAGCTCGTTGAACAGCGGCGAATCATAGCCGGACAAGGCGACCTTCCCTCGCGCGCGACGCAGGATCACCGCCAGGTCTCGATGCTCCTGGTCGGACATCTCGCAAGCGTAGGCCTTCACATCTGCGCGCGAATCGTGCGGATAAGGAGGGTCGCAATAAAAAAGTGTGTCTGGCGAGTCATAGCGTTGAATGACTTCGGCCGCCGGCGCGTGTTCGATCTGCACGCGCAGCAGTCGTTGCGCGATCGCAGGCAAATCCTCAACACTACCCAGCCAGCGCGAGACGGCTCCCGCCATGCCGGCGCGTGAGGTCAACACACAATGCGCCCAGCGCCCAGCGGAAGCAGTCTGAGCCAGACCCGTGCGCACCTGGCGCGCGCGCACGAAGAATCGCCGAGCGCGCTCAATGTCACTGAGGTCGGAAGATGGTTCAGAGCACGCAATCTCGAGCTCCTCGCGCGAAAACGGGGTCAGCCCGATCGCGCGTATCAGTTCATCTGGCTGCTCGCGCAACACACGAAAGAACAACACAACGTCGCCGTACACATCGTTGTAGGTTTCCACCGGCGACGGTTTTCGGTTTAGCAGCACCGCAGCCGATCCGCCGAATGGTTCACAATAGTGAACGGTCTCTGGCAGCAACGGCAACAGCCAGTCCAGATGACTGAACTTGCCCCCGTACCAGCCAAACGCAATCAGCTTGCTCATCGTTGGATGCTATTATCCTCTGTTGAGAACAACCTATGACCATTTGCCATGACCTGCCTCGCCGCGAGATCGTCGCGCGCGCCATTCGCTTTCAAACACCGCCGCGCCTGCCCTTCGATCTGCCTGAGCCGTATGGCACAGACATCGCCTGGACCGGCATGACCCCCTCGCCCGATCACCGCCCGCCCAGCGGCGTGGACGAATGGGGCGCGGTGTGGGAGAACATCGGCGTGTCCATCCTCGGCGAGGTGAAAGACTTTCCGCTCAAAGACTGGGCCGACTTCGACCGGCTGCCGGTGCCCGACATCCGCGAGCCACGCCGCTGGGTCGAGGTAGCCGGCGCGCGCCAGAAGGCCGGCGACAAATTCCTGCTCGGCCACGGGTTGTCGATCTACGAGCGGCTGCATTTCATTCGCGGCCTGCAAAACACGTGGACCGACATCTACGACGCGCCGGAGCAACTGGGCCGGCTGATCGACCTTCTGGTCGAGATGAATCTGTACGCCATCGAACAGTACGCCAACGCCGGCTGCGACGGCTTTATCACCGGCGACGACTGGGGCCTGCAAAACCGGCTGATGATCGACCCGCGCAAGTGGCGCGAGATCTGGAAGCCGCGCTATGCCCGCATGTACAAGGCCGCTCACGACGCCGGCCTGCTCACCTTCCTGCACAGTTGCGGCCACATCGTCGCCATCCTCGACGACCTGATCGAGATCGGCCTCGACGTGATCCACATGGATCAGCAGGAGAACATGGGCCTGGAGTTGCTGGGCAGCCGCTTCGGCGGACGCCTGACGTTCTACGCGCCGGTGGACATTCAGAAGACGATGGCGTTCGGCACGCTCGACGATATCCGCGCCTATTGCCGCCGCATGGCGCGCACATTGGGCCGGCCCGAAGGCGGCTTCATCGCGCGCTGGTACACCGACCCGGCCGGCGCCGGCCACCGCCCGGAAGCCATCGCCGCGATGTGCGAAGAGTTCCTGCAAATGGCCGGCGTGCGCTAAACGCCGCTTCGTCCGGCTCGGCAGCAGAGGTCATCGCTCGATCATCGCTCGATCCACAACCAGGCTTCGGTCTGCGCGGCGACAGATTCTGGCAGGCAGGTGTTGAGACACAACCCAAGCCGGGCCGGAAGGTCGCGCGCCCGCAGCGGCAGGCGAAATGAAATCCAACTCCATCCGCCGGCTTGTTCGTGCCAGCGGCTCGGCATGACCTCAACAGGCAGCGGCCGTCCGTCGCTCTCGGCGGTCAAGCGGATGATGTCGAACAGGGCGTGATGATGCCAGAACACCCCATCGCGCGCAAGCCGGACGATGAGGTCCAGAGACACTTGCGACCGGTCGGGATCGGACAGCGCCGGCAGATCGAGACTGGCTGCGAGTTCGCGGAACTCAATGCGCCGGTCGCGCGCGTCGCTGCGCAAGCCGGCGCGCGCAAACGCCTCTGCGGTGTCGACGTACTGCGCGCGGCCGTTCACCGCCCGGCGCAGCAGCCGGCGCGTTTCCGGGTCTGCGTCGTCCCAGTCCAACGGCCGGCGTGACACCTCAGCCCAGTCGACATCTAGCTCCTGCGTTTCAACCCGCCGTTGCGGCCCGGCACGCATCTGGCTCAGCACATCGGTGACCCGGCCAGTCAGGCCGTCGATCTGCGCCCAGCACACTTCGAAAGGTTGCATCTCAAAGATCACGCTGCCGCCGGGCACAGCAAGCCCAAGATCAGCATCGCCCAGCGCCAGCGACGCCGCGCGGTATTGCGGGTTGTAAGCGAACACGATCGCCCGGCCCTCGTGGGCGTAGCTGTAGCCATATGGCTGAGCTTGCCAGGGGTCGCCGCCAATGCGGCGGGGCGTGATCAGCGCCGGCGCATTGGCGCGCAGCCAGGCCGACACGTTGGCCAGGAAGGCAACGTCGCCCTCGTCGAACTGCGAGATGTCGCCCCACAATTGAGTCAACCCGCTGCCGCGTGCGATGTCCATGATCCAGGCGTCCTGCCAGCCCTCGCGCCCCATCCAGTTACCCCAGCGCGTGTCGCTGATCCACACACCCAGACTGTCGTGGCTGGGCAGGGGCACAGCGTCCCAGGCGTGGTGCGCGGCCTGATCGAAGCTGAGCGTGACGGACTGGCGCAGCAGCCGAGATGGAAAGTCAGATGGTGTGGCGCCTTCCATCAATACGCCGCGCTCGTAGATCGTGTCGCCATGCAGCAGCCACCACGGCGACGCAATGCCCCAGTAGTACAGGAACATGATGTCGGGGCGCTCACGGCGCACGGCTTGCAGCGCCTCGATCAGGGCATCGGCGATAGGCTCGATGGCGTACTTGCCGGGCATGTGGTGGTGATCGGGGTTTGTGCAGAAGAAAGCGTTGCCATCGAGCTTGAAGCTGCGCACGCCGTTGACGCGCGCGTGATGCAGAAGCGCCTCGCGGAACATGGCGCGCCACGGCTCCGATGCAAGACACAGCGAACCGCGCAGCGCGCCATCCGCGCCACGCGGCAGCGTGCCGCACCCGTCGAGGGCCGGGTTGCGCGCCCCTGGGTGAAAGGCCATCGGCCCCGCAGCCGGCGACACCCACAATCCAAACTTCATGCCCATCTGAGCGACGCGCGCGGCGATCGGCGCGGGGCCGGAGGGGAAGTTGCGCGCGTCGAAGTCGCGCAAATCGCCTTCTGGATCGTTCCAGCCGGTGTCGATCACGTAGTAGTCGAAGGCGATCCCGCGCTTCTGGAACTCGGCCAGCACGTCGAGACTGCGTTGCACCAACTCCTCGGTGACGGGCGTTGGGTTATCGATGCCGGCGATGTCGTGCCAGCCATACACGTCATAGAGCGACATCCAGCGCGACGCTTTTGAGCGCGGGCTGTTGCGTTCGAGGTAGCGCAGGAAACTCCGCGAGGCTTCGCCGGCCGGCCCGGCGCCGAAGACCGCCACCTTGCTGGCGTACACCTCACCCGGCGCAAGGTCGCAGCCGGGGAACGCGCGCAGACGCAATTCGCCAGCCTCGCCTTGCGCCAGGCCGGCAGGATGACGGATGCCGCAGAACCACTCATCGGCCAGCGCGCACGGCAGGCCCAGTCCGCCAGCCGAGACGGGCCAATCGCCGGCAAGACAATGCAACTCCACCTCAAGGAGAGTCTGGCTGACATGGCCGGCATTGCGCACGTGAACCTGCTTGTGCAACACCGGCTCGCCGGCCTTGACCCAGTAATGAATGGTGAACCGCCATGCGCCCGACTCGTCCTGCGCGTCGAGGTCAACGCCGGCAATGTCGGGCGTCTGCACCAGCCGGTAATCGATCAAGCGGCTGGCAGCGACTTCGAGACGCGCCGGCGCCGCCGCGATATGCTGCTCGACCAGCAGGCTGCCAACGGCGTAACGTTCGGCGTCGGGCGGGAACATGCCCGGCGCGCGGCGATCCAAACCGCGCGCCTGCACTGCCAGCACATTCGCGGCCCCAAAGCGCAACGCGCCATAGCCGGCATCGCGTGGGCCGAATTCAAAGATGGGCGGTTCGTGCCAGCGCCCTGCCGGCGCCGCGTGGCCGATCGGCTCGCCATTCAGATACACCCGATACTCCTGCCAGTCCTGGTTGTCATGGCCGCCCAGGCTGAACTCGATGGGTTGGCCGGCGAGGCTGACGGGCAGATCAAACGTGTGGCGATACCAGCCATAGCCGGGATAGGTGACTGCCGAATAGCCGGGCGGGCCGATCGGGAATGCGTTGAGTTGCGACACGCGCATCCAGTCTGCATCGCCGGAATCCGGCAGGTGAAAACCCTGTCTGAAGCCGGCATCCTCACTGAACGGCACGGCATCGCCAGAGCCGGGGCAGAAGCGCCATTCGGGGATGTCCCATCGCCAGCGCCCCGAGGCCAGCCAGAGCCGGCACTCGCGTGACTCAAAGGTGAGCGTCAAACCGGTGAGCTTGTTGGTGAGCGCCGACAGGCCGGGGGCCGGGCGCAGATCGAGCCGGCATTCGATGAGATCATTCCCAAAAGCAACCGCCGCCTCGCCGTCGATCAAACAGAGTGACACAGGCATGATGCGGCAAGTGTAACGTCAACCGGATGCTGTGCGATGCGCACGCCCCCTTCGAGAAGCTATCGCAGCGCGAGATCGAAGTGCTCATCCTGATAGCTCGTGGTCCGAATCGCGCTGAGATCGGCGCCAGCCCGCGCCTCAGCACTCGCACAGTCCGGGTGCGCACCCAACACATCGTGCAGAAAAGTGATCTGCCAAACACACAGACATCGAGCATCATCCGGTGCGACGGCCATTCCGGATCGTCGGACTAAACCTTGATGCGCCGGCCAGCGGCATCTCATCATTTTTGGCCGGAATCTGCCCGGCCAACCGGACTGATGGCGCAGATTGACTTGATGCGGCTGGAGCACATTTTCCCGTCGCAGGCCGTATTGCCTTTCACGAGTTTGTAGCCGGGTGGCACAGCGATTTGCACACGGTATCCACGCGGCACACTATCCGCCAGATAGCGGGCGCACTTGCGTGTTTTGGCGCTGCAAGCCAGCACACAACCGGCGTCACGGGCCGGCGCTGCGCTGACAGGCGCGGCCTGGGCCAACAGCGCCAGCACGAACAAAAAGGCCACAAGGGTTCGCGGCCACCAGAGCCTGCCCGGCCGGGCCGAGGCCGGATTGCCACTCATACGATGGGCGCCTGTAGACCAATGTCGAACTGCGTATCTTGCGTCGTGCTTGATGAATGCAATCATTGGGCGCTCCCTTGCGTCAGATGGTCCGCGCCGGTGAGATGCTGGGTGCCATCCTGGCGCACAATTCGGACAAATGCCTCAACCGCAAGTCAAAACCGTTCACGCGGCGCACCGGCATATTGCCTATTGTGTGGCGCCGGGTCGCAGCGTCTATACGCCAGATTGCTTAGGCGAGTCAGCGCGAGCACGCCCGCCGCATACGGCAGTTGGCGGGCCGGCGCAAACAGACGACAATCCCCTCACACCGCACAGGGAGAGACAAACATGATCTGGTTCGTCGTCACCGATTCGATCGAGAACTACCGTCAGCACGCCGGCGCGTTCTGCCACCACAAGTTCGCCCTGGAGCGCCTGGCCCGCGATTGCTGCCTGATCCTCCACTACAAGCAGGTCAGTCGCAAACTGCTCGCCGAAGCGCGCCCGTGGGCGATCTGCCACAGCGGCGGCTCGGCGCTGTATGACACGTACGACGTTCTGGAAGACCGGGCGTATGGAGAGTGCATCACGCGTTGGGACATTCCGCAGATCGGGTTCTGCGGCGGGTGCCAGGTGTTGGCGGTCAAACTGGGCGGCCAAATCGGCCCGCTGCGCGCGCTGCGCGCGGGCGAAGCCGATCCCAATCCCCACTACATGCCCGGCCAGCTCAAGGAATGGGGCGTCTATCCGGTGCGCGTGCTGAAACGCGATCCGCTGTTTCGCGGCATGGGCAATACCATTCGCGTGCAGGAATACCATAGCTGGGAAGTCAAGGATCTGGGCAGCCGGCTTGAACTGCTGGCCACCTCAGACACATGCCGGGTGCAGGCATTCGCTCAACGCGGCCGGCCAGTCTTTGGAACGCAGTTCCACCCCGAGCAGTCGCCAGACGCTTACGCCGACGGCTTCAAGGTGCTGCAAAACTTCTTTCGGCTGGCGCGGCGCTATCGTCCACAACGACCCTAATACGGCATCCACACCAGCGAGGACAGGCGCGGAAACAGGATGTCGACGAGCCGGCGCCGCTC
>DAOUDB010000209.1:0-2419 GCA_034431495.1 Thermoflexales bacterium | reverse complement strand
GCTGACGCGCATCGACTATGTGTTCTATAGCGAGCAGTTCCAGGCCGCCGAAGCGCTGGTGTGGCCGTCTGCCGGCGGCTCGGATCATCGGCCTGTGCTGGCGCGGCTGGCTCTCGCGCGTTGAAGGCGCAGCATGCAATGGACGCGGAAGTTCTCCACTGGTTGAACCAGAGCATCGCGCATCCGGCGCTCGATCCCATCATGATCGGCTTGAGCCTGTCACTCTTGCTGCTGCCTGCGTTCGGGCTGGCGCTGCTCTTTACCCGGCATCGCCGCGCTGGCGTCGGGGTGCTGATCGGGCTGGCGCTGAGTTGGAGCGCGACGATGATCGCTCAGTGTGTTGTGCTGCGCCCTCGCCCGGCCGGCGCACTATTAGCATGGCCCGCGCCCGACTTCCCCTCTTACCCCAGCGGACACGCCGCGATGTCGTTCTGCGTGGCTCTGGTGGTGACACTAGTATTTCGGCGCGCGCGCATTGCCGGGCCAGCCTTTGCCGGGGCGGCACTGATCAGCCTGAGTCGCGTCTACCTCGGCCACCACTACCCCTCTGATGTGCTGGGCGGCGCTGTGGTGGGACTGGGCATCGGCGCAGCGTGTTACGGCCTGATTGCGTCTCCTGCGCGCAAAACAGCGGCGCTCGGCTGGCTGGTCTGGCCGCAGCTTGCTGTCGTTTTCGTCGCCTCACAACTGGCCTACCTCGATCTGCTACCGCCCTATCTGTTGAACTGGCCCTATTCGGACAAGCTGTTGCACTTTCTGCTGTTCGGGATGGTCGCTTTCTGGCTGAACGTGTGGCTGAATGGCAAATCGCTCCGGTTGTTCAGGCCGGCCGTCTCGTTGCCGCTGGCGGTCGTCGTCCCGTTCGGGGTTGCCGTGGTTGAGGAGTGCTTGCAAGCACTGTCCACCATTCGCACGGCCAGCCTCGCAGACCTGGCGTTCGACCTGTTTGGGATGCTGGTTTTCTGGTGGTTGAGCCGGACAATCCTGGCGCGCAGGCAGCAACTCACCCTCCCGCGGGTTCAGGCTTCGTCACCTGCAGGAGAGTAGATCGAGCGTCCCCGGAAATGAACTATGATTGCCCGCGAAACAGGAGCAATGATCCCCATGACCACTCAATCCACCCAATCCGACCCGTCTGCACATCTGACAGCGGGGGCGCACACGCGCCGCGAGATCTTCAGCCAGCCCGAAAGCTGGCAGGGCGCAGTGAACGCCATGATGGCCAGCCGCGCATTGCTGAGCGAGGGCTATTACCAGAACTCTGCCCGGCCCCTGCTCTTCGTCGCATGCGGCTCGCCGTACTATCTGGGCCTGAGCGCCGCGTCGGTGTATCGCACGCTCACCGGCAAGGTTGCCTCTGCGGCGCCGGCGTCGGAAGTGTTGTTCAACTACGACAGCGTCGTTGCGCGCGGCGCGGCCCCGCTCGTCGTTGCCGTAAGCCGGAGCGGTGAGACAAGCGAGTTGCTGACCGCCTGCCGCAAACTGCGCGCCGCCGGCAGCCCCATTCTGGCTATCACCGTGGCGCTGAAATCGTCATTGCATCGGCTGGCTGACCTGGCTGTGACCATTCCCAACGCGGACGAAAAGAGCATGGCCCAGACGCGCTCCTTCAGCGCGATGTTGATTGCGGCGCTGGGCGCCATCGCCGTAGCCGGGCGCGACGAAGCCGCGCTGGCCGGCTTGCAGCAGGCCGCGCGACAGGCCGGAGACTACCTGGCGCGCATCGATCAACCCATGCGCGATCTGATTGCGCGCGGCATTCGGCAGGTGTACTTCCTTGGCTCCGGCGCGCGCTATGGCCTGGCGAATGAGGGCGCCTTGAAGATGAAGGAGATGTCGCTGACCAATGCCGAGCCATTCCATTTTCTGGAGTTCCGGCACGGGCCGCAATCGATGGTGGATGAGCAGACCCTGGTGGTTGGGCTGGTATCGAAACATGCCGCGCAACAGGAACTGCAAGTGCTGCGCGAGATGCGGGCGTTTGGCGGGCACGCGCTGGCCATTGGGCCGGCGACCCACGCACCCATCGACGGCGATCTGGCAACAGTGAGCTTCGACGCCTCACTCACTGAGATCACAACCCTGCCGTTCTACATGCCGCCAATGCATTTGCTGGCGTACTACCAGGCAATGCGCAAGGGGCTGGACTGCGACAACCCGCGCAACCTGAAGCACTTCATCAGCCTGCCCGATCTATAGGCGCCGGCTTCGCTATGTGTTGCGCGCGCGTACCTGCCGATGCGCAGGCTGGCTGCGTTCTTGGATTCCCGCCTGCGCGGGAATGACATTTTTCTCACAGTTGCGACATGCAATTGCCCTGCGCCGGCCGGGTGTAGCGCAGATTTGTGACCGTCACCGCTGGCGGCACTGACGGATTGCAGCGTCTAGCCGGTTGCTGTGCAGTTCACACAAGGCGGCG